>CAXTYQ010000141.1:0-6928 GCA_964248505.1 uncultured Acidobacteriaceae bacterium | reverse complement strand
CTGGCTCAGACTCCGCTTCGGAGACTACACCTGAATGTAAAATGGTCTAGAACTGTTTTCGTATAGCTATAGCTGTGTCATCTCGACCGGAGCAGACGGTCCTATCGTCTGCGCAGTGGAGAGACCTGCAGTTTGCAACCGCACGAACTATACCTGTGTGAAAACCGCTCTAGAACCCATACAACTGCCCTTGCCTTTGCCGTCGCCGTTGCTTGTTGCCGTTGCCGTTTCTTGTTGTCATTCCCGAAGGGAATCTGCTGTTGTCCTTGCCGTTGTCTGTCTTCAAACCATCCCCGAATCCGCTCAGGGAACCTCTGATCAGTCCCGCATTGTTGGAACCTCTGATCAAGCCCCGCATTGTTAAGGGCATGGCTTCAGCCGTGCCATAACCGCAATCCATGCAACGCGGCTTTCGCCGCTGAGGTACGCTTTGGCCAGCGCAGGCTCTCATCAGAGATTCCTTCGAGCAACCGATGCATTTACATAGAGGCCATCTGCCTTTCTAGTTGTCATTCCCGAAGGGAATCTGCTGTTGTTTGTTCTTCATACCATCACCGAATCCGCTCAAGGATCAGATCCACTCCCCAAGCCGTACAAGCGCGAGCCAAGCCCATTTCCCGCAGGAAGCCCGCCTTCCGCAACAAAATCCTAAGCCACACCCTCAGGAGATCCGCTCTATCCTGTACGCCATCAAGCGCACCTCGCTCCTCGGCCTCCTCCTCGCGGCCATCACCCTCCCCAACCTCGCCCAGCAACCCTGCTCCCCCGCCGCCCAGCAGCAAGCCGTCAGCACCGTCCTCCGCCTCCAGCAGCAACTCCGCTCCACAAAAGTCGAAGACATGGACGTCGACGTCCCTTCTCCGATCGCCCAAACCATCGTCCGTCTCAAAGCCGCCCTCATCGCCGCCACAAACGCCGGTCTCGCCTGCGCCGACACCTCCGCCGATCCCGCCCTCCTCCAAACCAGGCTCGCCCAACTCCTCCACGCCAACCCGCCCGAGCCCCCGCCCAACACCGTCATCAAGCCAGACGACCATCGCTTCGACGAAGCCCTCGGCAGCTACGGAACCGGCCTCCGCGTCCACATCACCCGGCCCACCGCCCCCGTACCCCTCCTCCAGGTCGAGCTCACCTTCAACATCGAGTGCGGCTCCGACACCGTCCTCCTCCTCTTCTCACCCGACAACGGTCACTGGACCGACCGCCTCGTCTGGCAAGCCCCGCCCCTCAAGCAGGTAGGCGACGCGTTCGGCGACTTCTTCCTCTCCGCCATCCTCCCCGGCCCTACGCCCCACTCCTGGCGCGCCGTCGTCGCTCACGGCACACCCTGGTGCACCTCCCGCTGGAGCCGCTTCTCGCTCGATCTACTCGAGCCCCAACCGAAATCCGTCATCCCACGCGTCCTCTGGACAACAAGCCACGGCTACGTCCGCTTCGAGATCGAACCCACCCTGAAAGCCGCCGGCGATACCTTTGAGCTTCGTCTCGAAGTCGGCACCATCGAAAGCGACATCATGACCCGCCTCGGAATCTATCGCTACCAGGAGCTCCCCACCGGCCCACCCCGCCGTATCAGCCCCATCGCACGAGACGGCCGCGGCTTCGTCGACGAGTGGCTCCAGATGCCCTGGGACGAGGCCGCCGCGCAAACCGCCCCCAGAGCCATCCAGCCCCTCCACGCCCTCCACAACACCTTCAATCCCAAGCAGGACCCCAACGACAACCAGTTCCTCTCCCACATCTACGGCCCCGTCCGCGCCTGCACCGCCCCTAAACGCTTCCAGGTCGAAATCGACACCACCCGCGAAACCATCATCCCCGGCAAACCCGGCGGCAACTCCGATCCACTTCCCAGCACCTTCTTTCAGATCCGCGAAACCGGCATTGGCTACCAGATGCTCTCAGCCGCCAACCAACCCGACCCAACCTGCAACGGCCGCGACCTCATGCCGCCACACTGACCCCTACCCCCGCACCCACCCACCCTCACCGTCACCACGCACTAGCCTCCGTCAACCGCCCCACCTGCTCCGCCGTCAGCTCCAACTCCACCGCCGCCAGCAGATCCCCGACCTGCTTCACACTCGTCGCACTCGCAATCGGCGCCGTCACCGTCGGCTGCGCCATGATCCACGCCAGACCCACACTCGCCTCCGCCGCACCCGTCTCTCCCGCAACCTCCGCCAAAGCCCCCAGAATCCGCGTCCCGCGCGCGTCAAAATACTTCGCCAACCGTGTCTCCCGCTTCGTCCCCTTCGTGTCTTCCTTTGTCTTGTACTTGCCCGTCAGAAACCCGTTCGCCAGCGAAGCAAACGTCAGCACCCCCAGCCCAAACTCCTCCGCCACCGGCCGCAGATCCGTCTCAAACCCCTCGCGCGCACAGAGGTTGTACTCCGGCTGCAGCGTCGCATACGCCGGCAAACCGTTCTTCTTCGCCACCTCCATCGCCTCCCGCAGCCGCGCGCCCTTGTAGTTCGAAGCCCCGATCAACCGCACCTTGCCCTGTTCCATCAACGTCTGGTACGCCTCCAGAGTCTCCTCGATCGGCGTCCCCTCATCGTCCGTATGCGACTGGTACAGATCGATATACTCCGTCCCGAGCCGACGCAACGAAGCCTCCGCCTCCTCCAGAACGTATCGCTTCGACAACCCCGGCTTCCCCCCGCCCATCCCAAACCCAACCTTGGTCGCCAACACCACCTTGTCGCGCTTGCCCGAGCGCTTCAGCCACTCGCCAATCACCGTCTCCGACTCGCCGCCCACATGCCCCGGCACCCACACCGAGTACACATCCGCCGTATCGATAAAGTCCCCGCCACCATCCACAAACGCATCCAGCACAGCAAAGCTCTGATCCCGGTCCGCCGTCCACCCAAACACATTGCCGCCCAGCATCAGCGGCGCCACCTTCACATCGGTCGCTCCCAAAGCTCTCGTCCGCATCGCGCTCTTCCCTCAAGCGTTTAGAGTGCGCCCAACCGCATCCCGATGCAGCCCCCCAAACAAAACAACACCGCCGAGCAGATCTCTTAACTCCTACGTTGAGAAAATCCGCTCGGCGGCGCCGTCCTACCCCGACAGCGAGCTCGCCTACCGCACGTTCACCGTCACCGTCTTCGTCGCCTGCCCAAAGTGGTTCGTCGCAAACAGCGTATAGGTCGTCGTCGCCGTCGGATGCACCACCGCCGAACTCCCCCGCACCGCTCCAATCTGCGGTGAAACGACATAGTAGCTCGACCCCGTGCTCGCCCACGTCAGCGTCACCGCGCTCCCGGCGCTCACAGGCCCGGTCGCAGCGTTGCCCGCCGTCCCAAAGCTCGTAATCACCGGAGCCGCGCCCGTCGGCACATTCGCCGAGGTGTACACCGTTCCCAACGCCACCACCTCAAACGCCGACGGCGGAACACCCCCCAGCGCATGGAGATCGTCGTTATTCCAACCATCGTTCGGAGCCCCGCTCAAATACAGATTGCTCCCGTTATCGGCCAGGATCATCCCGTACGTCTTCAACGCCTGCAAAATCACCTTCGACTGCGGCCCAAACCCCGAGATATCGAAGCTCGCCTTCAACCGCAACCGCGTTCCCATCGGCGGCAGCGTCCCATTGCTCGAGTTCGAAGCCCAGTGCGTCGCCGGGGCGACAAACGCCGCGCGCGAGTGCTGCACCGTAAACCGCAAAGCATGGTTAATGTGCCCAGCCGCCACCTCGTCATACCGCGCCAGCCCCGGAAAGATCGGCAGTCCCGCGGCATCCGCCGACGTCCAACCATACGGCCGCTGGTTGTCGTTCAACAGATCCCAAACCGCGCCCGAGTCCGCGTTCCAGCTCCCATCGCCCTGCAGCGCCGAGCTGTAAAGCTCATACAAAAAACAGTTGTCGCGGTCCAGCACCACCATGTGCCGATCGTCGTCCGGGCTCGGCGTCGGATACCCCTCCACCCACGCACTCGCCGGAATCGGCATCGGCCCCGCATCGCTCTCACTCCCATACGCCTGGTAGTTCACCGGCACCGTCGGCTGCCCGCTCACCACGTCATACGGAATCCCGATCGTATTCCCGGCATAGGTCCCCGACCCAAAGTCAGGATGGAGACCGCGCGTGCCCATCGACCCAACAATCGCACTCGAATTAGGGTCCACCGGCGCCGCCGAAATATTCGTCCGCCACGCGTCCGTAGCCAAAAAGGGCAGAAATCCGTTCAATCCGGCATTCTGACCCACCGCCATCTGCGAACACGTCGCCACCGCTTTCCCCGTAATCTCGGAAACAGGAGCAGACGTTAGAGAAAAAACACCTTGCGCAATCCCCACATCGGAGAGAAAGAGCAAACCGGAGCCAACCACCAAACAAAATCGCGAAACGATCAAAGGACCAAACCCTCTGGCTTTCTTAGGATGGTCCCAGAATACATCGGCTATGTATAACAAACTAAAGAATTTATACGGAAGTTTCTACCCATCCTGAGTACATTTTTCGTACCCCTTCCGTGCTATTGCCACACCAGCCTCACGGTCGTGAAGGGCCCCGGGGTATCTGCGCCCAACGCCTCTGCTCATAACTCATGACTCATAACTCATGACTCGTGACTCATGACTCATGACTCGTGACTCGTGACTCATCAACGTCCTCCCGCCCAACCAAGCCGGACCGCCCCGCCTTTCTTGTTGTCATTCCCGAAGGGAATCTGCTGTTGCCTTTGCCGTTGCCTGTTTCACCGCCGTCATCCTGAGCGAAGCGAAGGACCCCTGTAGTTGCTGTTGCCTCTGCCCTTGCTTTTGCCGTTGCCGTTGCCGTTGCCTCTTGGTTGTCATTCCCGAAGGGAATCCGCGTTTCTCACCACCAACCCTGTCATCTCGACCGGAGCGCGCCGGCACACCACCCCTGTCATCTCGACCGGAGCGCGCAGCGCGAAGCGGAGAGACCTGCAGTCGCCTTCGCTTTTGCCCTTACAGCTGTCATTCCCGAAGGGAATCCGCCCTTGCCCTCGCTGCGCCCTAATTCATCCACCGCTTATCCTCCGGATCGCGCCGCACCGGATCGTTCGGCTCCACATACCGTCCATCTTTGTCAAAATGAACCTCGCGATTCTGCCGCCGCATGTACACCTCAAACTTCCGCGCCGCGCGCCTCCGCTTCCACCGGTAAAACTCGTTGCGTGCCCCAAAATACCGCTCGCTCACACCACCCGCCAAACCCCGCCGCGGCGCAAATCGCACAAACAAAAACCCACACATCGCCCCCAGCAGCTGCAGCAGCGCACCAAACCGGTCGCCACCCTTCAACAGCACCGCCATGGCAATCAAGATGTAGATCGTCACCATATACTTCGCCTTGATCCGAAGCACGAACCACAAGAGAAACTCCTGATCGCCAAACTTCATCGCGATCGCCACCAAGAGCCCGAAGATCCCCGCCCACGCCCCGATCGCAAAGCTGTCCGGCCCCAGCCCAAACACCCCCGTAAACGAGACCAGCGACGCCAGCAGCGCCCCCCCGATCACCGACACCGCATACAACTCCGCAACCCACCGGCTGCCCATCACCGCTTCCAGCATCGACCCCGTAAACCACAAGGTCAGCATCCCAAACAAAATCCCAAGGATCCCCTCATGGACAAAGGCGTACGTCCCCATCTGCCACACCGCGCCATGCGCCACCATGCTCGGCTGCAGCACAAGGAGATGCATCAAAACCATCTGGAACCGGGGCGAAATCCATTGCAACACCCCCAACCCAAAGAACACCACCACATTCGCAAGCACCAGCCTGCGCGTCGTTCCCGTAAACTGCGGCAGGCTCAACGAAATCGGACCGGACCGGGGCATCGCCAAACCTTTATCTCCGCCCTCTCAAAAACGGACGGCAATCACCGTTGAACTTCATGGAGCACATCAGAGGCCACACCGTGCGTCTTCGCTTGACGCCCAAACAATAGCCCAGTAGAAAAGAGCCAGCGCTCCTGCCGCGCTCCATCTCTTATCTTACTAGGCAGCAGCACCCCACCCAGAACCACCCGGAGATCTCCCCAAGATGGCCGTAGTCTGCCCTGAATGCGACAACCCCCTCATCATCAACGTCGATGAGGTCGACGAGGGCGAAACCGTGCAGTGCGACGAGTGCGGCGCCGATCTCGAAATCGTCTCCGTCGACCCGCTCGAACTCGCCCCGATCGAAGAAGCCCCCTACGACGAAGAACACCCCACCCACCACGGCGAAGAGGACGAAGAGTAACCATCACCGCGGCGTATACTTCCTCCATGAGGTCCAACGCTCTCCGCCGCCGCCGTCTCCTCCCCGCCCAGGCGCTCCTCCTCGCCGCCACCGTCGTCGGCGCCGCAGCCTCCTACCTCCGCCCACCATCTGCGTTGGCCCAGCAACGCGGCCCCGTCCAGCGCGTCGTCGAAGGCAAAGTCACCGACAAGGACGACGCCCCACTCCACGGAGCCATCGTCTACCTCAAGGACGACCACACCCTCGCCGTCAAAAGCTTCATCTCCGACGACAAGGGCGGCTACCGCTTCGGCCAGCTCTCGCAAAACGCCGACTACGAAATCTGGGCCGAACAAAACGGCAAAAAAAGCAAAACCCACACCATCAGCTCCTTTGACAGCAAAAACACCTTCTCCATCGACCTCAAGATCGACACCTCCAAGTAGACCGTTTCACCCCATCAAACTCCCCCTCCCTACCCCCCTCTCCGAGCGCATCTCCACCTCCGGCCCCGGGCATCCATCCCCGTATGCCCCCCGCCGCGCCCAGCAGCCTCCCGCCAGACCTCCCAATCCCGCCAGACCTCCCAGCCCCGCCAGACCTGACAACCCCAACAGACCTCCCAGCCCCAACAGACCTCCCAGCCCCAACAGACCTCCCCGCCCCCCCCGACGAACCCGTCCCGCCCCACCTCCCAGAGCCCCCAGCCCGGACAGC
>CAXTYQ010000140.1:0-6971 GCA_964248505.1 uncultured Acidobacteriaceae bacterium | reverse complement strand
CCAACCCCGTCGCCCTCGCGATTCCCTGCCACCGGGTCGTCGGCAGGGACGGCGCCCTCACCGGGTATCGCTGGGGCGTCGCCCGAAAAAGGCAGATCCTCGAGACCGAACAAAATCGCGCACGGTGAGGTCCGCTCCGGACAGACATCGGCGAATCGGCGAACCAAAGAAGGCGCACAAAGCTCCAATCTCCGCGCCCGAAAATAACCCACTCGACTGCTTCAGCAGGCCGGAACGGTACGGTCGTAACTTTATTTCCGAGTTCCGCTAAAGGTTTCCGCAAATCTGCCGATAGTCTGTTCAGGTGATTTCTGAATGTCGAGCGGATTAAATATCGGTGCACTCCGTTTCCGTCCCATCGCGGATTTGCGCGTGCGGCGCTTTGGGGTGACGATCGGACTCATTTGGCTGCTTTGCTTCCTTTGCAACTCTCTGCTCGGGGCAACGCCCGCCACGCGCACCATTTCGACGGTAGAAGCCGTGCACGACCTGCCTTCAGAGATCGCGGCCAGGCACCTACCGGTTCACCTGCGAGCGGTGGTTAGCTACTACGAGCCGGCGGCTCCGGACCTGTTTATCAGCGATCCGAGCGGCGGTGGGGGCGTCTACGTCGAGACGACCCACCCTTACGCTCTGCAGCGTGGCGATCTGATCGAGGTCACCGGCGTCACCTCCGACAGCTTTCGTACGGAGATTGCCGCTGATCCTGTTATCCGCGTGGTTGGACACGTCTCGCGCAAGCAGCCGGCCGAGCTTACCGGAAATGCGTACCTGCAGATCATGTCCGCCAAGCTGGACTGCCGCGAGGTCACCGTGCGCGGGATTGTACGGACGGCGGATGTGGTGAATCGCCGAAAAGCCACGTTTCTGGAGCTGGAGCTTATGATGCCCGGCGGTCTGATGCAGGCGTATGTGAAGCATTTCGCGGGACTCGATCCGAAAGACCTCATCGATGCCGAGGTCCTCATCTCCGGGGCGATCGGAGTGAAACAGAACAGCAAGTTGCAGGTGATGCGCGGGATTATCTACGCGACCGACGCCACGGATCTCCGCATTACCAAGGCACGGCGCGCCGGCCTCATCAGCCTCCCACTCACACCGGTTGACGAAGTGATGCAGACCCACACGACGGACGACCATACACCCCGGGTTCGCGTGCGCGGCGCCGTGACCTCATATCATCCCGGAGCTTCGGTGGTCATCAACCAGAACGGCCGCAGCCTCTTTGCCGAAACGCGCGAGAACGCTCCGCTCACGTTAGGGTCGGTGATCGATGTGGCCGGATTTGCGCAGGAAGGCGGGTACAGCCCCGCTCTCAGCCAGGCCGAGATCCTGCCAACGGGCGAGCACGTAGAGGTAAACCCCACAACCGTCAACTACACGCAGGCGATCAGCGGCGCTTTTAGCGATGAACTCGTCTCCTTGCAAGGCCATCTCCTGGCACAGGTGCAGGCTGACTCTGGAGACATTCTTTCGTTGCTTGTAGACCAGCACGTGGTTACGGTGGAACTGCAGCGCACCAATGTCGAACATCCGCTGCCCCGGTTGCCACTCGGCACCCTTGTCACGGCCACTGGCATCTGCCGCATCATTCCTACGGCAGCCTGGGACGATCAGGGCACACGACCGAGGCTCTTTCGGATCGATATGCGCTCGTCGGCCGATCTCAGGGTTCTGCGCTCGCCTTCGTGGTGGACCGTCTCCCATCTGCTGGGGGTGCTCACGGGCCTGTTCGCCGTGTCTCTTCTGGTCGCGATCTGGGCCTTCGCTCTTCGACGGCGTGTCTCGCGGCAGAATAAGCGCATCGAACGCACCGTTCTGTTCGAAAAAGAGCGCAGCCGGCTCCTGGAAGCGATCAGCTCTGAGGCGCCGCTTGAAGGTGTGCTCCGCGAGGTCTGCGGGTTGGTTGAGGCCTTTGCCCCTGGCCTGCATTGCTGCTGCAGCCTGTACTCCACGTCCAGCCAGGCAGACATTGAATACCACGCTTTTACTATCGGCGAGATCTCAGCTTCCGTGCTGCTCCAGAAGACGTTGTTGAACGGCAATGGGGAGGTCATCGGCCTTTTTTCGGTCGGCAGCGAAGACCAAAGCGCCGAACTGACAGGAGAGCAAGGGGAAGTTGCTTCGAGCGGAGCCGCGCTTGCGGCCCTCGCCGTGAACCAGCGGCGACTGTACCACGAGCTGAATTACACCTCGTCTCACGATGCTCTGACGGGCCTGCCGAACCGCCGATCTTCCGATCTGCATCTCGAAGCCAGCCTGGAAGAGGCTGCCCGATCCGATCATCGTGCGGGCGTTGCCTATATCGACGTCGATCACTTCAAGCAGGTCAACGACCAGCACGGCCACAAGATCGGTGATCAATACCTGCAGCAGATCGCCGCTCGCCTCAGTTGCGAGGTCCGCAGCACCGATTGCCTCGCCCGCATCGGGGGCGACGAATTTCTGCTCGTGGCTTCCACGCTGAGCACCGTCGAAGAGCTGGAGACCCTTCGGCACCGGCTTCGGGCCTGCTTCGATGACGACTTCGTTATCGACGGCATACGCATCTCCGGCACAGCCAGCGTTGGGATCGCGGCGTATCCGGACCACGGCACAGCGGCCGAAGATCTCAAGCGCCACGCCGACATCGATATGTACTCGGCCAAGCAGAAGTCTCATGCCCACCCGCAAGGGGAAGCCGCAACAGAGATCTTCACGCGTTCGGACCTGGAAACGGCCTTGGACTCCGGTTATTTTCGGCTGGTCTATCAGCCACAGTTTTCGCCGACCGGCCAAATGTGCGGTCTCGAAGCCCTCCTTCGTCTCGAAGATCCCATCCTCGGCACCATTGCGCCTGACGCCTTTATCGGGCTTGCCGAGCGCAGCAGCCTCATTCACCCTCTCGGGGTGTGGGTCCTCCGTCAGGCTCTCGCGGATGCCAAGCGCTGGCGCTTTGACGACATGCCCGGCCTGCGCATGATCATCAACGTCTCACCCGCGCAGATCGAGCAGGAAGGCTTCGCCGATGAGGTCTTCGCGGCCCTGGCGTCGGAAGATCTCCCGGCCACCTGCCTTGAGATCGAAATCACGGAACGCACCGTGGTCCATGATCTGAATCAGGCCGGCCGCCAACTGAACCGGCTCCACGCTGCCGGCGTTCGTATCGCCATCGATGACTTTGGCGTGGAGCATTCCTGCCTGAGTTCTCTGTACCTGCTGCCGCTCGACACCCTCAAGATCGACCGGAGCTTCATCAAAGCGATGGGAACAGAACCGAGCGTCCTTCCCATCATCAAAGCGATCGTCGATATGGCGCGATGTATGCACAAGCGCGTTGTTGCTGAAGGCATCGAGACTCAGGCCGATATAGATACGCTTCGGAATCTGGGCGAAATGGACTTGCAGGGATATTTCCTGAGTCGGCCGCAAGGTCCGGAAGAGATCAGCCGGAACATTGTGGCTTGGACCTCAGGCATCAATGTCCTGCGGTAGATCCAGGTTCAATATAGGGGACTGTGGCTCTGGTGGGTTTTGACGATTTTGAGGCGGCCCATCTGCTCCGCCCGTCTATCACGGTGGTTCGGCAGCCGACACAGGACATGGGTCGGAGTGGAGCGCATCTGCTGTTTGCACGGCTCAGTGCGAGCGATCGCCCGGGGCCAAGCAAAAAGATCGTACTTCCGGTCGAACTGATTATTCGCGATTCGAGTTAGAGCGGATAGCCTGTCGCTGCAGGGCCGCGCGAGGAGGTACTGTATCAGGCACGCCGACGCCTGCGGACCGCTTCCGTGCCGGCCAGGAGGCCTGTGCCGAGGAGCAAGAACGCTGAGGGCTCCGGTGTGACGGAGGTCGATGGAGTGACGGCGAGCTGCAGGGATCCGGTATTGAGGAAGTCTTGGCCGTTGCCGATGCCGAAGAAGCTGGCCTCCGAGCCCTGGCAGGGATCGTTGGAGGTGCAAAGCAGCCCGCCCTGGTAGCCGATGAGCGTGGCATCGGTGAAGAAGAATTTGAAGGCGATATCGTCCGGGTTCAGGAGCGTGGCGTAGTAGACCGGCTGCTCGCCCTGGTCGACGTCATAGATGCCCTGGAGCGAGAGGTCGGCGTCGGTAAAGGTGTAGCCGTCCGCGACAAAATTTTCTCCGGTCACGGTGCCGTTAGTGGGATCAATCGAAAGCGCGCCGCTGATGGTGCCTTGATCGAGCAGGCCGTTGATGTTGAACACGGAGCTCGTGTCGGCGAGGGCGACGGACGGGAGCGCAAGGGCAAAGACCGCGAGCACAGCAGGGAGCGAGTGGCGCAAGGTGGGGACCTCGAGGAGAGAGTACCGCCATGATCTGCCTCCGGTCGCCCGGCGTCAATGCTGAAATGCTCGCGAGAGCACAATGGTCCAGAGGTGGAGATCTGCACGGATACGAACGTCAGAATCGTGATGTATGTGCAAGGGTGAAGCATACTTAAGAACGAATGCGTACGCCTTTGCAGACGATCCGCAATACCGCACTCGGCTGGCACAAACACGATGCCGCCTATGTTGCCCTTGTTATCGCCGGAGGGTATGAAGAGGCTGGAGATCGTGGACGCTTCCGGACGGAGCCGGGGCACGCCCTATTCATGCTAGCTTCGAGGCTCATGTCGATCGCTTTTTGCCCCAAGGTGCGGTCGTACTCAATCTGTCTTTACCAGAGCGTATCTCGTTTAGGTCGGGATTGTCGGAGATCCCGGATTTCGATGCGGTAGTGCGAACCGCGGATAAGAGCCGGGAGGGTGCTCTTGAACTGCTTTTGTCTTCTGCCCAAGCAGTTCCGAGGAAGTCTGCCGACTGGCCGGACGAGTTAGCCCAAGACCTCATCGAGAAGCCTTCGCTCAAGTTAGGCCTTTGGAGCAGGCAAAGAGGCCTGGCTCCGTGGACTGTATCGCGAGGCTTCCGACAGGTCTTCGGTGTCTCTCCAAAGGCGTTCCGGGTGCGCGCACGGGCACGGCAGGCATGGGAGCTAATCTGTGTCACCGATACGTCGCTGGCGAGTATCTCCGGGCAAGTCGGCTTTGCCGACCAGGCTCATATGTGCCGTGGCGTCAGACAATTGACCGGATCGAGCCCGCGATCGTGAAAGCAGCCTCAAATGGATTCAAGACTGCGTCCCACCGGCGCGTGTAGAAGCAAGGGATGCGTCAATCTCCGCGGCTGGTCCTTTCTTTTGTCTGTTTTGTCTGTTTTATCGTCTCGCTCCAGGTTGCGGTTGCTCAACAAAGCATGGTTCGCATCGCATCGCTCCTGCTGACAGAGGAACGCGATGGTTGGCGGGCTTCCTTTCCAGATGGAAGTCCCAGCAAGTATTCGCTCCGGTCAGGAGACTTGCTCACCGGAATCGATTCCCGGAGCGCCCGGCTTGTAGGTCCGCTCGCCCTCACATCTGCCTTCAACGCCGCCTTTAGCCGATCTGTCCCTCTCACGGTACAGCGAGGCTCGCAAGAACTGAACGTCAGCCTGTGGAGAGGAGACGGGCCGGTTCCGACGACGCATCCAGCCGCGCAGGAGTCGATGGTGAGTCTCTCGGACAAGGCTCCCGACTTCACCCTCCCAACGATCGGCGATGGACCGCTACGACTTTCCGCGCAGCGAGGGCACTGGGTTCTACTCAGCTTTTGGGCTACATGGTGTGCTCCATGTCTGGAGGAGGCACCCATCCTGGACCGATTGGCGAAGCATGACTCCGCGAAGCTGACGGTGCTCGCACTGGCTGTTTCTGACGCTCGCAGCAAACTGGATGCGTTTGTGGCCAAAAACCATCCGTCGTATACGATCCTCGATGCTGGTTCCCTTCAATCTCAGCCCGCGCTTTCCTATGGTGTAGGACATCCTGGTGGCGGTGGCAGCGTACCCGTCAATGTGTTGCTCCGTCCTGATGGGACGATTGCTTATGTCCAAGGAGGATACGAGGCTCCGTCACCTTTGGAGAAGCAGGTTAGAGACATCTTAGAGGGGGAGCGTTAGCTTTTTCGTCGAGCAAATAACTGGTCCGCGGCGGCGCCGAGAGCACGCCGGTCTAGTCTGGACCACGTCCACCTGGCAGTGGTATCGTCTGGGTTAGGGCTGTCAGCTGCCGCCGTGTGTCTTTCGGGATCCGGGATTCGGGATTTCGGGGTTCGGGACGTCCAACCTGCTGGCGCGGTGCCGCTGACCGCGGCGAATGGGTCGGGAAATGTTTTCGAGGATCTTGTGCGGTTTGCGCTTACGATGGCCGCGCCTACGTTTACCGCATCACCGATTGCTGGGCGCGGTGGCGATCATCACGACCGTTTTCTGCGGATCCCTTATCTTTGGTGGATCGGCGGTGAGCGCGCAGCACGTCGCGGAGGGCGTCCAGCCTGCCACGGGCGCCCAGCCTGCCACGGGCGTCCAGCTTACTACGGAAGAACGGCTCCAGACCGAGGCCTGGTGGCCGACCAAGCTGACCGTTCCGCTCAGCGCCTTTGCCGGCTCGGGCGCCTGCACCGGGTGCCATGGGGACGAGTCGTCGGCCCGTCCGTCTGCCATGATGCGCGCCGCGACGCCGGCCGCGGACTCCCACTTTCTCTCGCCCGGAACGGGGCTGCACTCGGATGCGCAACCGCTGACGTACTACCTGTCCGCCAGCGCCGGGGGCGGTCTCGCGTTGACCACATCGGAGGCCAACAGCAGGGCGCAGAAGCTCGACTGGGTGATGGGCGACGGCGTTCTCGGACGCACCTTTCTCTATCAAACCGACGGCCGCTGGTTTCAGAGCGAAGTGACGTACTACACCACCGACCACGCCCTGGACGTGACGACGGGCCTGAGCCATGACGGGAGCCTGAGCGCCCTTGGACAGGTGCTGACCGCGGACGAGACGCGACGATGCTTCGCCTGCCACACCGTTCATGCGACGACGTCGGCGGGCTTTAACCCTCTGCATGCGGAGGCCGGCCTCGGATGCGAGGCCTGTCACGGCCCCGGCCAGGCGCACGTGACC
>CAXTYQ010000139.1:0-6983 GCA_964248505.1 uncultured Acidobacteriaceae bacterium | reverse complement strand
CGATCGGGACGGGGACGACGTGTATTGCGGACGAGAAGGGGAGGAGGTGGTGGGGGGGAATGGATGGGGAGGGGGTGGGGGGTGGGAAGGAAGGGGGGGGGGGGGGGGGGGAGGGGGGGGGGGGGGGTGGGGGGGGGGGGGGGGGGGGGGGGGGGGGGGGGAGGGCGAGGAGGGCTGTGGTTGCGGGGTCTGTTGGGTGTTTGGGGGCGAGGGATTTTAGCTGCTCGGCGGTGATGGAGGTGGCTAGGGTGAATGGGCCGGCGGCCGTGCGGCGGAGGCTGGCAAGGTGGGCGCCTGTGCCGGCGAGCGCACCGAGGTCGTGGGCGACGGAGCGGACGTAGCCGCCGGCCGAGACCTGGATTTCGAAGCCGACGAGAGCGCCGCCGTCGGGTGTCGGGCTGAGCGTGGTGAGGTGGAAGCTGTGGACGGTGATGCGGGCGGGCTTGACGGGGACGGGAGCTCCGGCGCGGGCGAGCTTGTGGGCAGGGACGCCGTTGATTTTTTTGGCGGAGAAGATGGGCGGGGTCTGGAGCTGGTCGCCGAGAAAGGTCTGGGCGAGGCGGCGGAGGTCGTCTAGGGATTGGGTGAGCGGATGTGGTGTGGAGGCGGGGGCGCCGTCGGCGTCGTAGGTGTCGGTTGCGAAGCCGAAGCGGATGCTGCCGGTGTAGGTTTTTTCGGAGGTGGAGAAGAACTGGGCGAGGCGGGTGTATTTGCCGAGAAGGAGCGGGAGGACGCCGGTGGCCATGGGGTCGAGCGTGCCGAGGTGGCCGACGGAGCTTTCGCCGGTGGCGCGGCGGACGAGCGCGACGACGTCGTGGGAGGTGAGGCCGGCGGGTTTGTCGAGGACGAGGAGGCCGTTCATGGGTTTGTGACTGTTTCGGTTGCTTATTCGGAAGCGTGGGTGCTGCCGGCGCGCTTGGAAGGGCGGGGACGGGCGGCGCACGCGACTCTCTTCAGAGTACAGGTGCGAGTCTCTCGGTTGCGATGAGGTTTGCTGACCACAAAGGCGTTGCCGAGGACCTAATCCGCAAACGCAACTGAACTGATGTTGGGCCTGCATTGCCTTACCGCCCAGAACGCCATGGCGACATGAGATGCGACTTTTGTTTCGGGCAACGGCTCACAGGTGTCAGTTCTGTTGGTCGAAGTGGGCATACCCACTTTCGCTGCTCTGGCGGCATTCGGAGGCTCTACATGTCGAAACACCTAATCTTTGCATCCCTACTTGCTATCTCATCAACCAGTCTCGCTACCGTACAGGCACATGTCGGCAGCGCGGAGGCGAAGCATTACCGCCTTACCGTGGTCGTCAGCCTTGGGCAGGACTCGCCAGTGGAACAGAGCTTTACTCTTGATGTCCCGGTGGGACCTAAAGGGAATGGAGCCGCGAAGATCAGCTTAGTCTCTGGGGACAGTAGTGACGCGAGTTCTCTGGTGCAACAGACTCTCGAATTGAGCGATGTTCACACGTCGGCAACGGGTCTGCACATCAACATGGCGATGCAGTCAGATCGGCAAGCTCCCGCCATTCCGGGCGTCGTATCATCACGACACCAGCACGGGGAGTTTCAGCGGCAGCTTGACATAGCATTGGGCACACCGACGGTCGTGACAAAGGAGATGGTCCTTAGGCCGTTGGGTGACACAGACCCTGCCCTGGCTGCGAGGTTCGCTGCGCCCGCCCCGAAGATCACCGTTACAGCAGTCGCGATTTAGGTTCGCGATCTGATGAGGAGAAGTGATTGCGAACGCATTTACTTCTCCTCAAATCATTCTGTCCGAAGAGACAGCAGCAACCTTGGGTGCTCCGACAAGACGTATTGTGTTGAGGTTTATTCGCGATGGGTCAGGGGCGGGCGTTTGCTTCGGGGAGCGGGGTTCCGGCGGTGTTGCCGGCTGTTGCGACGCGGGGGAAGTAGCCGGAGCGGGTTCGGACGGAGAGGCGGCCGAAGCCTTTGTCTTTGGCGTCGACGTGGATCTGCCGGAAGCCGCCGAGGGTGGGCGATTTGGTGGAGTGGTAGGCGATGGTGTATTGGGTGCGGATGTCCTGGGCGACCTCGGCGGCGATGGGGTCGACTTCCTTGAGGGAGCGGGGGAAGTAGGCGGCGCCGCCGGTCTGTTCGGCGAGGGCTTCGAGGACGCGGCGGGCGTGCCGGCTTTCGCGTTTGTCGGTGTCGGCGCCGAAGAGGAGGCCGATGCAGTAGATGACGGGACCGTCGAGGTCCTGGATGCGGCGGATGGCTTGTTCGAGCGATGCGCTCGAGGCGTTGTCTTCGCCGTCGGTGACGACGAGCAGGACCTGTTTAGGGTGTTTGGCGTTTTTGGTGAGGTAGTCGGCGGAGGCGACGAGAGCGTCGTAGATGGCGGTGCCTCCGGAGGTTTTGATGTATCCGAGGCCCTGCTGGAGCTTGCCGATGTCGGAGGTGAAGTCCTGGTCGATGTAGGCCTCCCAGGAGAAGTCGACGAGAAAGGCTTCGTCCTCGCGGTTGGAGAGTTTGACGAGATCGAGCGCGACCTGATCGACGGCGACGCGTTTGTCGTACATGGAGCCGGAGGAGTCGATGAGGATGCCGAGCGAGACGGGGAGATCTTCGTGGCGAAAGGAGGCGATGGTCTGGGGGACGCCGTCTTCGTAGACGTGAAAGGCGTCTTTGCCGAGCGTCTGGATGGATCGGCCGGAGCCGTCGAGGACGGTGGCGTTGAGGCGGACCTCGTAGGCCTCCTGGCGGAGGGTGTAGCGGCCGTTTTCGCGCTCGATGCGTTGCTGGGGGGTTTCGCCGGCGGGAGCTTGCGGGGCGGCGCCGGAGGGAGGGTCAGGGTCGGGCGAGGCGACCGGGTCGCGATCGACTGTGAGCGAGGGCTGCTGCGGGGCGGCGGAGGTGGGCGGCGCCGGTGTGCTGGATTTTTGCGCCAGAGCGGGCCTCCACGCGAGGGGGGAGCTGAAGACGGAGAGGAGGAGAACAGCGATCCAGCAATGGCTGCGGACGTTACTGCGAAGGTGCATAGTATCCCTGGCGGTTGTGGACCGTGAGCGGCGGAAGACCCGCGGGCGGAACGAGCCGTACCTTCAATTTACGCCAGTTTCCGTCGTGTTTCATATCGGCCGGACGGTATCCGACGACGTACTCGTTGCGCAGTTCGGCCGAGATGCGGGAGGCGATGTCGCCGAGATCGCCGACGTCGGAGACGCGAAACATGCGGCCTCCGGTCATCTCGCAGACGTCGGTCAGGAGCATGGGTCCGAGCTGCTCCTCGGTGGTGGGGGCGTACTGGTCGAAGATGCCGATGGAGTAGATTTGGACGTCGGACTCGCGGACGGCGCGGCGGAGTTCGCCCTCGGTGTAGCGCGATCGATTGTCGCCGCCGTCGGAGATGATGAGGAGGGCTTTGCGGTCGTACTTGGCCTGTTTGAGCTTGTTGACGCCGAGGTAGATGGCGTCGATGAGAGCTGTGCGGTTTTGGGGCTTGAGCATGACCATGCGGGCCTCGATGTCGTCGACGTCGGAGGTGTAGTCGACTATGACGGCGGGGCGATCGTTGAAGCCGACGACGAAGAACTCGTCCGCCGGGTTCGAGGTGCGGAGGAACTCTGAGAGGGCTTTGCGCGCGCGCACGAACTTCGAGCTCATGGAGCCGGACAGATCGAAGACGATGCCGATGGTGACGGGTGCGTCCTCGGTGGAGAAGGAGCGGATGACCTGTCCTTGATTGTTGTCGAAGACCTGGAAGTTTTCACGTTCGAGGCCGGTGACGAGGCGGTTGAGGGGGTCGGTGACGGTGAGTGGAACGAGGACGAGGTTGACGTCGACGCGGATGCGGGCGTCGCGGCGCGAGGTGGCGAGAGCGGCGGCGTTTTCGGCGCCCTCGATGACCGGCTTTTTGCTTTCGGGGGTAGGCGCGGGCGGCGGCGGGGGAACGGTATGGATCTGGCCGAGCGGGTTTTCCTGGGCGGGGAGAGGGGCGGGGGGAAGGAGCAGGAGGAGCGCGGCGAGGCTGAGGAGGAGCCACGACGTGTGGGCGCGGGCGGAGGTTTGGCGCACGGCGGGGATTGGCATGGCCTGGATTCGCATGGCGGGGATGAGAGCTCCGCGCATCGTCTGGATTTTGGACGCTTGCATACGCTTTGCCGGCAGATCCGGGATGGCGGGGCTCGCCTGGGCCGAGGTCCGCTCCTTTTCTCTCTTTTCTACGGAGATGGTCGCATAAGTGGGGTGGGTTCGCCCAGCCCCCAGGGGCGGCCGGGGCTCCATCTGCAACGTTTGTGGCAGAGGGGGCGGGAGCAGGTTTGGATTTCGCTGAGGGCGAAGCGGCTTTTGCATGGGTAGATCTCGGCGGGGCTGCCTTTTGCTCCAACAGAACTTTGACGGTTTCCGACCGAATTTTGTCGCGGACGACCCCGGTTTGTCGGGATTTTCACGCTTTGTGGCGCTGGGATGGGTGCCGGTGGGTGGGTCGGATTGGGGGAGCGGAGATGAGGAGCGCGCCGCACGGGCTGGCTCGCCTCGATACAATCACGGCTCGCCTCGATACAATCACAGGGACGCTGTTTTAGCTTCCCGGAGATCCACACCAGCATGGCTCGTATTTACCCGTTTCAGGCGCTGCGCTACGACACCAGCCGCGTCCGCATGGAAGACGTTGTTACCCAGCCGTACGACAAGATCACGCCTGAGATGCAGCAGGGGTACTACGAGCGGAGCCCGTATAACCTGGTTCGGGTGATTCTGGGCAAGCGGGAGCCGGGCGATACGGACGCTGACAACGTCTATACGCGCGCTGCTGAGAGCCTGCGGGCCTGGCGCCAAGAGGGCATCTTGCGGGAGGAGGCTGAGCCGGCGATCCTCGGCTACTCGCAGACGTACACGGTGCCGGGGACGACGGAGGTTCGCGAGCGTCGAGGGTTTATTGCGCTCGGCAAGCTGTACGACTATGCCGACAAGGTGGTCTACCGGCACGAGCAGACGTTTCCCAAGCACAAGTCGGACCGGATGGCGCTGTTCAAGGCGACGCGCGCGTACTGCGAGCAGGTTTATATGCTGTACTCGGACCCGGCTTTTACGGCGGAGCGTCTGATCTTCGGCGTGGGGCCGGACGGGACCGCGACGGCGCCGCCCGACCTGGCCGTGACGGATGAGTATGGCGTCGTGCACCGGGTGTGGCGTCTGACCGATCCGGCCTTGATCAACCTCCTGGTGACGGCGATGGCGGACAAGAAGCTGATCATCGCGGACGGCCACCATCGGTACGAGACGTCGCTGAGCTACGCCCGGGAGCGTTCGGCGCAGCTGCGGCTGCCGTTTGGCGCGGGGGCGGAGGAGCCGGACGAGTCGCCGTCGGTGCTCCTGGACACGGACCCGCGACCGCGGCTGCCGAGCCCGGCGTTTCCCGAGGCCGCCATGATGATGACGTTTGTGAATATGGACGCGCCGGGCATCACAATTTTGCCGGCGCACCGCGTCGTCTTCGGCCTCCAGGACTTTTCGTCGGCGGACTTTCTGGTGAAGGCGAGCGCTTTTTATACGATCACGGAGATCTCCGGCCCCCCGGACCTCGGCGTGCTTGCACGGACGTCTGGGGTGGCGTTTCTCCTGGTCACGGGGGATGGCCAGTATCTGCTCGAGCCGAAGGCGGAGGCGGTGGCGGCGGCGCTGGGGGATGTGTCGCCTCGGCAGCAGCAGCTTGATGTGGTGCAGCTGCATAGCATTCTGCTGGGGCGTGTGCTGGGTCTGGACGAGCGGTCGGTACTCGACCAGCGAAACATCCGATATGAGCGGGACGCGGCGGATGCCATTGGGCAGGTGGAGCGGGGCGAGGCGAACCTGGCGTTCTTGGTGAAGGCGGTGACGCTGGGCCAATTGCGCGACATTTCGCTGATGGGCGAGGTGATGCCGCAGAAAACCACGGATTTTTATCCCAAGCTGCTGAGCGGCCTGGCGATCTACGCGCTCGATTGATGGGCCTGGTGCGCGTGTGTCTGCTAGGTCTGCTGATCGCGATGGCGGCGGGGCCGTCTGTGTTGGCTCAGAGCTCGACTGCGGAGGAGGCTGGGTCGCCGCCGCCCGCGCCCAGGGTCGCGGCGGCGCCGTACGTCAACCGCAACCTGGTGTTTCTTGATCCGGCGCATGGGGGGCAGGACACGGGCGCGCACATTGGATCGCGCGTTCTGGAGAAGGATGTGAATCTCGCGCTGGCGGCGCGGGTGCGGGCGTCCCTGGCGGCGAACAATGTGGGTGTGCTGATGTCGCGCGAGGCCGACGCGAACGATCTGACGGCGACGACGCTGACGTCGGCGCAGGTGGCCGACAACCGTGCCGGCATGGCCAACCACGCGCGGCCGGTTGCCTGTGTGGTGTTTCACGCGACCTCGGCCGGAAGCGGCGTTCATGTCCTCTTTTCGCCGTTGGCGCAGGCCGAGCCGGGGGGCGGGCCGATCGCGTGGGATGCGGCGCAGGCGACGTTTGCCGGGCAGTCGGAGCGCCTGGCCAACAGCATCGGCGTGAGTCTTCGGAGTGCCGGTGTTCCGGTCCGCTTGACGCGGGCGAGCGTTCGTCCGCTGGACAATTTGCTTTGCCCCGCGGTGGTGGTCGAGGTGGCGCCTTTGCCCGGATCGCCGGCGACGGCGGCGTCGGATGCGGCGTACGAGGGCCGGGTGGGCGATGCGGTGGGAGCAGCTCTGGTGGCGTGGCACAAGGCGGCTGAAGCGAACGCGGCGGCGGCGAAGGCGGCTCAGGCGGCTGCGGCGGCTGCGGCGGCTCAGGCGCCTGCGGCGGCTCAGGCGCCGGCGAGTGGGACGACGGCTGCACCGAGAGCCTTGCCGACCGCACCGGCGGCTTCGCCCGCGGCGGCTGGAGCTCGTCCGCCGAGAGCTCGTCCGAGTTCGCCGGGAAATGCAGCTCCGTCCGGATCGGCCCCTCGATCAGGATCGGGATCGGGATCAGGTGCGGGATCGGGTGCGGGATCGGGTGCTGCGGCGCCTCGCGCGC
>CAXTYQ010000138.1:0-7045 GCA_964248505.1 uncultured Acidobacteriaceae bacterium | reverse complement strand
GCCGCCGACAGCACCCACTCGCCCATCTTTCACCAGGTCGAAGGCCTCGCCGTCGGCCCCGACATCACCTTCTCCGACCTCAAAGGAACCCTCGACCACGCCATGAAATCCCTCTTCGGCGCCGACGTCAAAACCCGCTTCTTCCCCTCCTTCTTCCCCTTCACCGAGCCCTCCGCCGACGTCCAGATCTCCTGCATCTTCTGCGGCGGCGCCGGCTGCCGAAAATGCAAACACTCCGGCTGGATCGAGCTCCTCGGCTGCGGCATGGTCGACCCCGCCGTCTTCGCCCAGGTCACCGCCGAACGCCGCCGACTCAACCTCGACCCAACTCCCTACGACCCCAGCCAGATCTCCGGCTTCGCCTTCGGCATGGGCGTCGAACGCATCAGCATGATCCTCCACGGCGTCTCCGACATCGGCCACTTCTACTCCGGAGACACCCGCTTCCTCCAACAGTTCGCCTGAAATATACAAAGATTAGCCATATTATCCTTCCAGCATAACTTCCCTAATTTGGCTATATTCCATGTATGGACTCGGTTCGAAACCCTTACGCTCCGGGCGCCGGCAACCCCCCTCATGAACTCGCTGGTCGAGACCACGTTCGCGAGCAGGTCCGTGTGGCCATCGCGAGAACACGCATAGGGAGAGCAGCAAAGAGCGTCCTCATGGTAGGTCTGCGCGGCGTCGGAAAGACCGTGCTGCTCGACAAAATGCGTGCGGACGCCGAGGCGGATGGCATCTGCACCCTTCGCATCGAGGCCCCGGAAGGCCGATCGCTTCCGTCGTTGCTCGCTCCCGCGTTGCGATCGGCGCTTCTTCGGATCAGTCGCACCTCCGCCGCAAAGGATCGCGCCACCCGCGCACTCCGTGCTCTGGCAGGCTTCGCGAAGGCTCTGAAGGTGAAATATGCAGATATAGAGGTTGGTGTCGATTTCGACCCGGAGCCCGGACTCGCCGACAACGGCGACCTGGAGATGGATCTGAGCGCGCTCTTTGAGGAAGTCGGCCAGGCGGCCAAAATTGCAGAAACTGCCGTCGCCATCTTCCTGGACGAAATGCAATATCTGCCCGAAGATCAGTTCGCCGCACTGATCTCAGCTTTGCACCGCTGCGCCCAGCAACAACTGCCCATAACCCTTGTCGGCGCCGGTCTTCCCCAACTCCGCGGACGTGCAGGAAATGCGAAATCCTATGCTGAGCGGCTATTCGATTACCCCGAAATCGGCCCTCTCTCGCGTGACGCGGCAAAGCTCGCGATCGCAAAGCCGGCACAAGACGAAGGCGTCGCGTACAAGCCAGACGCGCTCGAGGAAATCATCAGTTGCACCCACGGCTACCCATACTTCCTTCAGGAATGGGGCAAGCACTCCTGGGACCTTGCTGAGCAAAGCCCAATCCGCCTCGATGAAGTGACCTCCGCTACCAAAGAGGCCATCGCCCATCTCGATGAGAGTTTCTTTCGCGTACGCTTCGACCGCCTCACGCCCCGCGAAAAGACGTACCTCCGCGCTATGGCTGAACTCGGCCCCGGACCGCACCGCTCCGGAGATATCGCCCACGTCCTCGGACGTCGCGTCAGTTCGCTCGGCCCCCTTCGTCAAGGCCTCTTGGACAAAGGCATGATCTGGAGCCCAAGCCACGGAGACACCGCCTTCACCGTCCCACTCTTCGACGAGTTCATGAAACGCATCATGCCTGGATCAGCCTGGAAGACCGAATAATATCAGCATCCCGAACTTTGCCGTAACTCGCGCCCGCGCCTACCCCGACTCACCCAGCTGCCACATCTGGAGCAGTTTACGTATGGCTACAGCTGTGTCATCTCGACCGGAGCAGACAGTTCTATCGTCTGCGCAGTGGAGAGACCTGCAGTTTTACAACCGCCGGAACTATACCTGCGTGAAAACCGCTCTAGACCGCACGAACTTGGAGGACGTGGCTTACGATTCCCGCTGGTACGTTCCCCATTCCCCAGAACTGCAGGCCAAAGTATGAGTCGGGCCAGGTCAAAACCGGCAGGTAGATCGAGCCGGCGATGAGGGAGGGCCATACCCTTCGCCCCAACGCCGGCTCAAACTATACGGATGTGCCAGAAGAACCCACCTAATCCGACTCGGTAAAAGTAATCGACGGCGAGGCCCCTCCCGCAGTCGCACAAGTCCCGAGATTCAGGTTGTTCGACTCGCCTGTCGTACCGGCCCTGCTCAGGCACGTGGGGGCGTTTGTACTTCCGTCCTTGACCACGAGGTTGACCGTGATCGATACGCCCTTATTGAACACCGCCTCCGATCCTCCGGCGTTGCCGACCACGTTGAATTCAGACTGCTTCCACCACGAGCCGAGATGGACGGTCGAGTCCGACTCAGACGCCGAGTAGGCCTGCGTCCCATTGGTGAAGATCACCGTGTCTGTCCCACTCGAAACCGTTCCCGAGAGCTTGAGGCTGGCAAGACTCGTGGCATGGACGCTCGGTACACTCACAGCTCGGCTATTAACCACGCACGCCGGGCTGCCGGAAGATGATGCATCCTGCCACCCGGAAGGACAGCCGCGATTGCTGTAATCGGTCTGCGACGGAAAGACCCAGTTCTGGATAAAGGTCTCGGCAGGGTAGCCGCTCCCTGCGGTCGAATAGACGAACTGCTCCCACACATAGCAACTCGCGTACCCAAAGGCGCTGCAAGCCGTGGAAGACGGATTGATGTCGCTGTTCAGCTGCAGCGAGTACTCATTGCTTCCAAGAATGCCGCCACCGCCGTACGCTGCAACACCGACGCTCTTCTCAGAGGTAATCCCCTTCGCAACAGGAAAGGTGCCAAGGCCGTACTGCGTCACTCCTGCTGTTCGCGCGACGTAATCATTGCCGTTGCCGGCAGTCTCGAGTGGGATCCTCCCCTCACGCGCCGCGGCGGCGATGGCTGCTCCTCGGTGAGAGGAGACAAAGGCCGGACGTGGACCGCAGGCTACCTTTTCCCATTGCACGCTCGGATAGGAGGTGCTAAAACATCCCCTCTCGACCGGTGTGTAGTTCTTCAGGTCTTCGTGCCAAGCTTTCAGTTGAGCATCCGAGACGCCGGAAAGCGCAACATCGGCGCCTTGCTGGGCAGACGCAGACAGAAGGGGGCAGAAAGCCACCATACCCGCCATCCATCGAGCGCGAGCCATGCAGTGTGTGAAGCCTGAAAACCGTAGCGGCATAGAAAACCTTCCTAAATCGAGATTACCCACGGATCTGCGTGAGATTACCAAAGGCAGAACGAGTATGCTGCTACCATTGCTCGCCGTCAAGTCTGTAAGCGATCTGCGTGGACCACCGCATACTTGACCCACCACAGCAGACTTGAACGTCCGCGCTCGAGTTCGAACTTGCCGCAGACATCCTCAACGCGCCGCTACACTCCACGCCGGAGCAACATCGAAAACCTAACCGCCATCCACACCCTTCCTCCACCGCCCTCAACTTCTTCCTGGAACGCCGGATCGAAGAGGACGCCGCACCCACCGATCGCGCTGCGGCCCTCAGCTTTTCAGCCGCCGGAACTCGGCTGAAACTGACCGCCATCCAAAGCTGGCCGGAGATCCGCACGTTCGTCCTCGGAACACTGACCAAACGCATCTTCCAGCGGGAGGAGAAGACCATCCAGCCCAGATCTGTCACCGCAGGCCTCAAAAACAACCATCCCCTCTGCCCGGCAGCCCTCGTCCTCCTTCTGTCCTCTCCGATCCTCCACGCCGCCACTGGCACTCACCTCCCCGGCAGCACCCTCTACCCACGTCTCATCCGTCTCCACTACGCCTCCGGCGCGCTCAAAAACTCCATCCTCGCCAAAACCAGCAACAAGCTCTTCCGTTCGCTCGACAGAGGTTCGACCTTCACCTATCTCACCTCCGTCCCGACCTTCAACATCGAGGCCGGCAGCCCCGCCCCAGACGCGAACGCCAAAGACAAGGAACGCTGCTGCTCCACGATCTTCGAGCTCCCTCGCCCCATCGGTCGCTTCGGAGCCGGCACCCTCCTCTACGCTGGCTCCTTCTTCTCCGACGGCGTCCCCGCCATCGAGATCTACACCAGCACCGACGCCGGAGCGCACTGGCAGTATCTCTCCACTCCCGCCCGCTCCGGCGACCGGCGCCACGGCCTCTGGGAGCCCGAGTTCAACATCGCCCGAAACGGTTCCCTCGTCATGTTCGTCTCCGACGAGACCGACCCCTGCTGCAGCCAGAAGCTCGTCAAACGACAGACCCGCGACCTGGTCGTCTGGACACCAAAGGAAGACCTCGTCGCCAGCCCGTCGGAGCCCGATCGCCCCGGCATGGCCATGACAAGCCACCCCGACCCGGGCCTCTGGTTTCTCTCCTACGAGCTATGCGGTCCCGCCGGGCACTGCGCCGTATACTCCCGCACCTCCAGCGATGGCTGGAACTTCGGCGACCCATCGAACTTCGGGACAAAAGTCCTCACCAACACCGGCCAGTACCTCGCCCACGCCCCGGCAAACCTGTACTTGCCCTCCACTCAGCAACTCGTCCTCATCGGCCAGATGCTCTACGAATCCGACGACACCGTCTCTCCGCAAAACGGCCAAGTGCTCCTCACCAATCTCTCCCGCGACGGCTCAGGCCCATGGAGCACATCCCCGGCGCCCGTCCCCATACCCTCCGCCTTCGACAACTTCTGCCCGAACTACTCCTCCGCCTTACTTCCCACCAACAACAGCCGCACCCTCCTCGAACTTGCCTCCGACTTCGACGACGCCCACCGCTGCACGACCTACTTCGCCAGCCTTCCACTCCCATAGCTCTCGAACAGTACCGGCCAGCCCAGAGGCCAGCCGGCAGACGTTCGAGCGCCAATCAAAAAACTACGCCGTTGCCATCGCTCCGGCTGCTTCGTGATTGACCCGTTCCTCGGCAATCTTGGTCAGCTTGGAATCCCCCGCCTTGCTGTCGTCCAGGTTCTCCCGCAGACCCTGCGCCGCATCCTGTTTCCCAAGCAGCTGCGCATACGTCTCAAGAGATCCGTACGCCGCCACACGATAAAGCTGCATCTGGTTCGCCGCCACAATCAAAGCCGCATCCCGTACCGGCGAAGCCTCCGTATTGCTGATCATGTTCTCGACTTCATCGATCATCGCCTTCGCGATCTTATTGTCGTTCTTCTGCACCTGCGTTCCCAGCTTCTCAAAGCTCTGCTGCACCTTGCTCGCATACTCCTGGCTCTTCGAGACCGTCTTTTGAAACATCTCCTTGACTTCCGGATCGGAAGAAGCCTCAGCCATCTTCGACGCTTCCTGCCCAATCTTCTCCTCGAAATCCAATAGATAGCTAAGCCCCGTCACCATCAGGTCATTTACACTCTGCATCTTCATCTCAAAGCTCCACAGTCGTCCGGCAGCCCCTCGTCAACGCGCGCAATCAGGCACTGCCTGTCCTGTTTAGTTGACCCATCGGGGATCGCCGTTGCCCCTCATCGCAGTCTTTGTTCCCCTGTTCAAACTCCCTCCAGATTTCTTGCAGGATCTGTCCCGCCCGCGCTTCCTGACGCAGCCCGGCATCACGCCTCGCTCCGAAGCGCAGGCTCGCTGCCCTGATCTCGTCGGGCATACTCCGACCAACGTTTAGACTGGATCTCGTCCAACCATGAAGATCCTCACGCGCTGGCTGCGAGCCTACCTCCCTGCAATTCCAGTCTCCGACCGCGAACTCGCAGACGACCTGACACTCCGCGGCATCGCCGTCGAAGGCGTGCACGACCTCGGCAGCCGTCCCGACGGCCACACCCTCGGCCACCTCTTTGAGATGGACATCACCACCAACCGCGTCGACGCCATGAATCACTTCGGCATCGCCCGCGAAGCAGCCGCCATCTACAACCTCCCTCTCCCTTCGCTTGTCAAAGATCCAACCTCATCCGTCGCTCCGGCCCCGAACCAGGCCCCGCCGTTCGACCCTCAGCCGCCGTTCTCAACCACCGCACTCTCCTCCGTCCCGCCGCCCTCCTTTCCTGTCGAAATCCACGGCTCCGCCCAGCATCTCTGCGGTCGCTTCACCGCCCAGATCCTCCATAACATCACCGTCTCCTCTTCTATCGGCACAATCGCCGAAAACTTTAGCCTCCTCGGACAAAAATTAATCTCAGGCCCGGTCGACGCCTCAAACTTCACCCTCCTCGGCATGGGGCACCCCACCCACGCCTTCGATCTCGACCAAATCACCGGCGGAATCGTCGTCCGTCTCGCCCACCCCGGCGAAAAACTCCGCCTCCTCGACGGCACCGACCGCACGCTCGCCCCCGACGACCTCGTCATCGCCGACCACCTCCGAGCCCTCTCCCTCGCCGGCGTCATGGGCGGACTCGACTCCGCCATCTCCGCCAACACCCGCAACATCCTCGTCGAATCCGCCTGGTTCGACCCCGCCACCATCCGCCGCTCCGCCCGCCGACACGGCCTCCACACCGACGCCTCCCACCGCTTCGAACGAGGCGCCGACTTCAACGCCGCACCCACCGCAAACCACCTGGTTTCAGCGATCATCCTCCAAAACGGCGGCACCGCCCACGGCGGCCTCATCGACCTCAAAATCCCCGAACTCAAAGCCCAAACCAGCAACCGCCCCCCCGTCACCCTCACACTCGCCGAAGTCCACCGCCACCTCGGCGCCACCCTCGACGACACCCCCTCCCAATCCGCCCTCACCCCCGCGCTGATCCTCCAATACCTCACCGCCCTCGGCTGCACCGTCACCCCAGCCCCCGGCGCCTCCCTCACCGTCCACCTCCCCTCCTGGCGCCTCGACCTCACCCGCCCCATCGACCTCATCGAAGAGATCGCCCGCGTCTTCGGCTACAACCGCTTCAGCAACACCCTCCCCGCCCCCCTCCCCGTCCGCGAGCACCCCTCTGCCCCCCCCGAACGCGCCGTGCGCAACCGCCCCCTCGCCCTCCGCTTCTCCGAAGCCATCTCCTCCACCTTCACCAGCCCCGCCCAAACCCAACTCTTTCCCCCCGACCTGGCAAAAGGGCAGGGAAGCGCCACCACCC
>CAXTYQ010000137.1:0-7096 GCA_964248505.1 uncultured Acidobacteriaceae bacterium | reverse complement strand
GGACGCCACCCGGGGGCCAGGGGAAAGTTTGCGCCCCCCCCCCCGCCGCCGGGGGGGGTCCCCCCGGGGCCCCCCCAAAACCCCCCCCCCCCCCCGCAGAATGCCCCCGGTGACCGCCCCGGCCCCGCCCCGCCGTCTGCTCGTCAGCGACCCACACCCCACCGCGCGCCCCTGCCTGCGCCGCCTCCAGCGCCAAGGCGTTGGTCGAGCCCACAGAAGGGAAGTGCTTCAGACAACCGGCAAACTGCGTCGCCCCGATCCCCGCCTCCACACCCCGAAGATCGAGAGTCCCAGGCTCCGCGTCCGAGCTCACGAGACGTCCGGAGCGATGCGCATGCTCAGATCGGCGGCGGTCGCCGAGTGAGTCAAAGCGCCGACCGACACATAATCCACACCCGCCAGAGCATACGGTCTGACCTCATCCAGACCCATCTTGCCCGCCGCCTCGATCGCCACCCCCGGACGTTCGCCGCGAATCTGCTTCACCGCCGTCTTCACCATCTCCGGCGACATACCGTCCAGCAAGATGGAGTCGGCCTCACCGACAATCGCCTCATCCAGCTCGGCCAACGTACGTACCTCGACCTCTACCTTCTGCCCGGCTTTGCGGCCCGCGATCGCTCGCCCGAGCGCAACTCCAACACCGCCCGCCAGGACGCTGTGGTTGTGCTTGATCAAAATGCCGTCGCGCAGATCCTGCCGATGATTCACGCCGCCACCGCAGCAAACGGCATACTTGTCCATGGGTCGCAAACCCGGGATCGTCTTGCGCGTGTCCAAGATCTTGGTGTTCGTCCCTTCGACCGCGCGCACATAAGCATGGGTCAGCGTGGCGATTCCGCTCATACGCTGCAAAAGATTCAGGATCACGCGCTCGGTCGAAAGGATCGCCGCCGCATTGTGCCGGATTACCGCCAGCGTCTGCCCTTTGCGCACGCGGACACCGTCAAAAATCTCGTTGTGGCTGATCACCTCGAAGCGACCCGCTCCGCCGCCCGGGTGCGACCGTCCAAACATCTCGCCAAAAAGATCCAGAAACACGGGGATCGACCCCAGACCGCTCACCACGCACGGCTGCCGCGCGACGATCGTGCCGGTTGCGCGCATCGCCGGGTCCACCGTCAGCGCGGTCGTCACGTCGTCCGCCGCCCGGTCTTCAATCAGCGCCGTCTCCAGCACCGCACGAACCCGTTTGCTCTTCCAATCCATAGCCCGCGTCCTCTTTCCCTCATCAGCATCCTAAACGCAGCCCTTCCCTCGCGCAGGCCGCCCGCGCGGTCAGCAGCCACCGGGGTGTAGCCTACCGTATGCTCATGACGCTCTCGCGGCAGTTCGCCTATCTCGTGCTCCTCGCCCTGCCGGTCGCGTGCGCCAGCTGGACCGTCACCCACGAAGAGGTCTTCCGCGAGCCGCGCGAGTTCTGCAAATCGCAGAGCCAGAACTGCAAGCCGATCGTCGCGCGTAAGTTCTTCTACCTCTTCACCTGCGAGTACTGCTTTAGCCACTACGTGTCAGCGTTTTTTCAGCTCGTGACAGGCTTTCAAATGCTCTACGAGGGCTGGCGCGGATACCTCATCGCCTGGTTTGCCCTGGTCTGGGTCGCCAACATCTATATGAGCTTCTTCAATCGACTCCGCCTCGACATCAAGCACGAAAACGTCTCCATCGCGGTCGAGCAGACCGCCCTCGGCGAGAAGTCGCCCACACCCCCAGCACCATCCGCCCGAGGCTAACCCCACCGCCCGCCCTGACATCACATCGGCTAGAGAGCACTAGACAGCGGCCCAACGGCCGCTAGACAGCCCAGGAGCAAAAATGTCCCAGCAGACAGCACCAGAACCGCCTCAACATGCCGATGAACCCCGCGGCTTCGGCGAGCACCGTCGCGGTCTCGCCAGCGAGTACGCACACGAGCAAGGCTGGGGCCTGAACGAAGAAGAACGCAAGACGCAGCCCGCCCCCGCCGAACAAAAGGATGGCGGCAACGACTACGACTACGGCGCACGCGACTTCGGCGATGAAGCCATCGACACCATCGAAGCCCAGCCCACCCCAGAAGCAGTAAAGACCATCCTGCAGGAATAACCCGAAGCAGCGAGAACAGGAAACAACTCATCATGTCAAACGAAAAGAACCGCAATTCACCCAGCAGAGCCAGCGAACAGGCTATGCACGAAGCCGACGCTCACAACCGGGCTGCGCAAACAGGAACTCAGCAGGATGCTGTCCCAGGGGACGATCTTGCCCATGCGCACTCGCCCGCGGCCCACAAGAACAACCCCTTCCCGGTCCACACCACACCGCAAGGCAACGTCTCAGCCGACACCCGCCAGGATCTGAAAGAGCCGCCGCAAGAAGTCTCCCGGATCGGCAAGACGCACCGCAACCAGTAGCGTTTGGGAGGCAGGTTCGCTAAGACAAACCGCGCCAAATCCGCACATAGGTTCAACAAAAACAAAAGACGCGACCCATTCGGATCGCGTCTTTTGTTGCATTCTGAATTCCGTCTACTTGGCAAAACGGTTGATGCCGGCCAGCGAATCCGGCCGCTCACTTACGACCTTCTCCTGACGCTCACTCTCCTCTGTAGCAGAGTGATTCGTAATGCCTTGATTGTCGCTCCGGGGCGTCCGCGTGGTCAGCTTCCCCTCCGTCGCTCCGGTCTCGCCCTCGATCTTGTGCTTACTCATCTCAGGAGCGTTGGCGTTGAAGGCTCGCGTTCCGCCGGTTTGCGCGCCATCGGCGTTCGCGTAGATCGATGCGTCCTCGCCTTGTCCGCTGTCCTGCGCCATCTGGTTTGGTTCAAGATCCGCCTGCGCAGGATCGACATTTTGCTGGGTCTGCGTGTGCGGAGTTGTTGCATGGGCCATAGCGAGATCTCCTCTGCTTCGCTTGGACGCCGCTGCCCCGGCTCTCGTTGTCACGCGCACCAAAGCTATCCCAGACCCGCCAGAGGGCACACTCCCACCGAGATACCGTCCGCAGATCGTCAGCAAAGCTCCGCAAGCACCGCGCGCGCCCGCTCGAGCAGCGTGGCCGTCTCCGATGCCTGCTTTTTCAGGCCCTCGACAATGTGAGGCGGCGCCTTCGCCACAAATCCGGCGTTGCCAAGCTGCCGCTCAGCCGCGGCCGCGCCCTTTTCCAAACGGGCAATCTCTTTGAGCAGCCTCTCACATTCAGCCGCCACATCGACCACCCGCTGGTACTGCACCCTGACATCGAAGCCCCCACCGGAACGCGCGCCGGCACCGGTCAGCGGCGCCTCGGCGAACTCCACCCCCGAAACTCGCGCCATGCGGCCGAGAACATCCCGGTGCGCATCGATCAACGCCAACACACGGTTCTCCCCATACACCACGATCGGCGCACCCTCCTTCTCCGGCACGCCCATCTCCTTGCGCAGCCCGCGCACCGTCACGATCAGCTCCTGCAGCGTCCCCATCGCCGCCTCCGCGCGATCGTCCGCCGCGAAATCTCCCGCCTGCGGAAACCGCGTCAGCGCAATCGACTTCGCCGGCGCATCGTCCTCATAGAGCGCGTGCCAGATCTCTTCCGTCAGAAACGGCATAAACGGGCTAAGCAGACGCAGCGCCGCTTCAAAGACACTCGCCAGCGCACCGAGCGAAATCGCCGTCGCTTCGTTTGGAGCGGCACCCTCCCCAAACTCCAGCCGCAGCTTGATCAGCTCCAGATACCAGTCGCAGAACTCGCCCCAGAAGAACTGATACACCGCATTGGCCGCCTCGTCGAAGCGATATGCGGTCAGCGCCCGGTCCACCTCAGCCGCAACCGCGCTCAGCCGCGAAAAGATCCACCGGCTCTCGATCGGCGTCGTCTCGGGCACCGCGCGGGCACCCTCGGCCGCCGCGCCCACGCGAACCTTGTATCCAGCAACCTTGGCCCGATCCAACTGCAAAAAGACAAATCGCGCCGCGTTCCAGATCTTGTTGGCAAACGCCCGGTTGCCCTCCGTCCGCGCCTCGGAAAACGCAATATCGGTCCCCGGGCTCGCCATCGTCGCCAAGGTAAACCGCACAGCATCGGTCCCAAACCGACCGATGATGTCGATCGGGTCGATGACGTTTCCCTTCGTCTTCGACATCTTCTGCCGCTCCGCATCGCGGATCAGTCCGTGGATATACACGTGACGGAACGGCACCGTATCGGCGAGCGTGCGGCGGCTGCCATCAGGCAGGGGAACGTCGGCCATCAGGTGACAGCCGAGCATGATCATCCGGGCAACCCAGAAAAACAGGATGTCGAAGCCGGTCAGAAGAAGGTCCGTGGGGTAGAACGCAGCCAGGTCGGGCGTCAGCGTATCGCTCCCGTCCCAGCCGAACACAGTAAACGGAAGCAGACCCGAGGAGACCCACATGTCGAGCACATCCGTCTCCTGGCGCAGATCGCTGCCGCCGCACGCCGGACATGCCGAGGGTGTATCGCGCGCGACAACAATCTCCTGGCAGGCGCCGCAGTGCCATGCGGGGATGCGATGTCCCCACCACAGCTGGCGCGAAATACACCAGTCGTGAAGGTTGTTCATCCATTCGAAGTATGTCTTGGTGTAGTTTTCCGGAGTGAAGCGCACATGGCCCTCACGCACCGCGTCCATCGCCTTCGCGGCCATGGAGGGACCTCCTCCCGCCGGCTCCTTCGCCACCGCGATGAACCACTGAGTCGAGAGCCGAGGCTCAATCACCGCGCCCGTTCGCTGGCTTACCGGCAACGTCAGCGTATGCTCCTTGACCTCCACCAGGGCGCCCGAGGCTTCGAGGTCGGCCACCATGCGCTCCCGCGCGGCAAACCGGTCGAGTCCATCGTAAGGGGAGCCATCGAGCCGGATGCGGGCAGACTCATCCATGATGGACGGCTGCGCGAGATTGTGGCGTTTGCCGATCGCGAAGTCGTTCGGGTCGTGTGCGGGCGTCACCTTTACCGCACCCGTGCCGAACTCAGGATTGGCCCACTCATCCGCGATGATGGGAATCTGCCGCTCCGGTCCGCCATGCACACCGCTCAACGGCAGCACAAGGAGCTTGCCCACGAGCTCCTTATACCGTTCGTCGGCAGGGTTCACGGCAACAGCAACGTCCCCAAGCATCGTCTCCGGACGCGTGGTGGCGATCACCACCGAACCCGTGCCGTCGGCAAGCGCATACCGGATATGGAAGAGTTTGCCGGCCCGCTCTTCGCTGTCCACCTCCAGGTCGGAGACGGCGGACTGCAGCTGCGGATCCCAATTGACGATGTAGGCGCCGCGATAGATCAGCCCCTGCTCCCACAGCCGGACGAACCCCTCCTTAACCGCAATCGAGAGCGCGTCGTCCATGGTGAAGTACTCGCGACTCCAATCAACGCTCGCACCCAAACGCTTCATCTGGTCGGTGATCGCGCCCCCATACTGCCGCTTCCAAGACCACACCCGCTCGGTGAACAGATCGCGGCCGAGTTCCTCCCGACGCGTACCCTCGGCCGTCAGCTGCCGCTCCACCATCATCTGCGTGGCGATGCCCGCGTGATCGGTGCCCGGCACCCACACCGCCGTCTCCCCGCGCATCCTGTGCCAGCGCGTCACGATGTCCATCTCCGTCTGGTTCAGCATGTGCCCCATATGCAGCCGACCAGTCACATTGGGCGGCGGCAAGAGCATCACAAAGCGCTCCGTGCTCGCTGCGGACGCGCCCGCTTCCGCACTCTCCTGCGCGCCTGGAAAGACAGTCTCCCGGCTGCCGCTCGCCGCTACTTCAAACAGGCGCTCCCGCACCCAATACTCCGCCCACCGCTCCTCAATCGCGGCAGGTTCGTACGCCTTCGCAAGCTCTCGACTCATAGCCGTTAAGCCTAGCATTCAGCCGCTATACGTCCCACCTCGAAGTTCTTTTCATCACCGCTTAGCGAGCGCAGATTCGGTTCACGAAACGGAGCGTGCCGGGGATGTGCCGCTGCCAGTAAGTCCACTCGTGAGCGCCCGGAAACTCGGCGTACTCGTGTGCGATCTTTCCCTCCACAAGCGACTGGTGCAAACGCCGATTGCCCGCAAGAAGATCGTCTTCGACCCCGCAATCGAAGCGGATCGGAGGTAGTATGTCGCGATGCGTTTGGAGCCAATGGAGAGCTGAAAGTTCGGGAGCGGGCGCGCACGTCAGGTAATCCGCAACCGGCTCCTCGGTGAAGTTCTCCATCTCGTGGATGTCCGTGATGCTTGAATGAGCCGAGATCGCGCTGAAGCGATCGGCGTACTTCGCGCCGAGACGGAGAGCAGCGTAGCCACCCATCGACAGACCCGCAATGGCGACCTTCGCGTCCGGCAACAGATCCGGTGCGGCGAGCCGGGCAATCGCCGGAACCTCCTCGACGATCCAGCGTTCAACATCCTCGGCGCCCGACCCGATCGAGGTCTCGATGGCCGGCCAGCTGAGATACCCGGAGCCGTCCCGGCTGAGACCGTCACTCGGCATCGCGATCACCATCGGCGCGATGTCACCCGCCGCGAGCAGACGCTGCGCCGTGCGATGCACGCCCGCTTTGTGCGACCATACCCAGTGGCTGCCGTACACGCCGTGCAAGAGCAAGAGCAGGGTGCCGATCCTCTCTGCCCGCGGCACCCAAACCGAGACATCGGCGCGACGCCCAAGCGCCCCACTCTTCACCGTCGCGAAACGAAGCCCCTCGTGCTCGTACACCGGCTCCGAGAGCTCGATCGTACGAAACGTCACGTCGTCAATCAAAGACGATCACACCTTTCGCGTTGATGCCTGCGTGCATGTCCGCAAAGGCCTGCTTCAGGTCTCGGAGCGGGTACCGCCGCGTGACCATGCCGTCCAGCGGAAGCTGGCCGCCGGTGTAAAGGTCGATCAGCAGCGGAAAGTCGCGTTCTGGGCGGCAGGACCCATAAAGCGGGTTGATGTAGATCTTGTCCCACTCAAACAGCTCCATATCGACCGGGACGACCTGCTCGATCCCGCTGACGCCGACCGCGGTGCCGGCGCTCCGCACCATCGCGAGCGGCGCCGAGCCAAGCTCCGGAACCGCCGTGCACTAGAAAGAGCAGTCGGCCCCGCGACCCCCGCACCTCAGCTCGATATCTCTTGCCCCA
>CAXTYQ010000136.1:0-7116 GCA_964248505.1 uncultured Acidobacteriaceae bacterium | reverse complement strand
TTCCTCAACTTCGCCCTCATCGTGGAAGCCCTTCGCTAGTGTGAACACGCCCTAAGTCGAGAGTCGTCGCCCAACAGGATCAACAGCTCAATCCTGGAAACGCTCTCGGCAAGGACGGTCCAGCAAATGGCTTAGAAGCTCGGCTCGGATGGGCGGCTCCTCGGGCGTTAGGCCTCGTTCCGCTGCAACCTGGCGCTGCACTGTCAGGGGCGCGATTCGGTATCATCTTCATTGGAGACCCAACATAACGCCGGACGGTCGTTCGGGATGGAGTCCTCCGCCGGAGAGAACTCCAACGTGAACGCCGTAGAGATAGAGGTCGCGGTATCGGCGCTGGCGGCTCAGCCCTTTGATGGCGCCGAGTTTCCATTCGCCTTTCTCGCCGCCTTCGGCAATAAAGAGACCACGATCAAGCGGCTGCGCAAGGGCGAGTCGAACGGCTCCGATGTTCCCGGTGGGGTGCTGCAGCGCAACAACATCCACCTCGCCGTCGCCCCAGCCGGGCGCGTGGGTGAAATGCTGCAGGCGTTGCGTGGCAGCCCGAAGACCGCAGCCGCCAAAGCCAAGTTCATACTCGCCACCGATGGCGAAACGCTCGAAGCCGAAGACCTCACCAGCGGCGAAACTATCGCGCCCGCGTACAGCGATTTTGCCCGGCACTTCGGCTTCTTCCTTCCCTTGGCGGGCATCTCCACGGTCAAGGAGATCAAAGACAATCCCGTCGATGTGCGCGCCACCGGCCGCCTCAACAAGCTGTATATCGAACTGCTGAAGGACAACCCGGAGTGGGCGACCGAAGCGCGACGGCACGACATGAACCACTTCATGGCGCGACTGATCTTCTGCTTCTTCGCCGAGGATACCGACATCTTCAACGGCGCGGGGCTGTTCACCAGGACGGTCGAGCAGATGAGCGCGCGCGACGCTTCGAACACCCATGAGGTGATCGGGACCATCTTCGCGGCCATGAACATCAAGACCGCCGACCGCGCCGCCGCCGCCTTGCCCAGCTGGGCCGACCAGTTCCTTTACGTCAATGGCGGCTTGTTCTCCGGCAGCACGCCCGAAGGCAACATCGTGGAGGTCCCGAAGTTCTCGCGCATGGCGCGCACGTACCTGCTGCACGCGGGCGAGCTGAACTGGCGCGAGATCAACCCCGACATCTTCGGCTCGATGATCCAGGCGATCGCCGATGACGAGGAGCGCGGCGCTTTGGGAATGCACTACACCAGCGTGCCCAACATCGTGAAGGTGCTGAACCCGCTCTTTCTCGACGACCTGCGCGCGCAGCTTGCCGCGGCCGGCGACAACGCCCGTGCCCTGCTGAACCTGCGCAAGCGCATGTCGAAGATTCGCGTCTTCGATCCGGCCTGCGGATCGGGTAATTTTCTGGTCATCGCCTACAAGAAGATGCGGGAGATCGAGGCGGAGATCAACCGTCTCCGCGGCGAACATCTGGCGCCCACGGAGATACCGCGGACCAACTTCCGCGGCATCGAGCTGCGCGACTTCCCCGCCGAGATCGCCCGGCTCGCGCTCATCATCGCCGAGTTCCAGGCCGACGTGCTCTACCGCGGCCCGCTCGTTGCCCGGGAGGAGTTCCTGCCGCTCGACAAGGAGAACTGGATCACCTGCGGCAACGCCCTGCGCATCGACTGGCTCAGCATCTGCCCGCCGACCGGAAGCAGCGTCAAGCTCGTCGGCGACGATCTGTTCTCTACACCGCTCGACCAGGCTCAGATTGAGTTTGAGAATGAGGGTGGGGAGACGTACATCTGCGGCAATCCGCCGTATCTAGGTTTCACATACCAATCAGCCGAGCAGAAAGCCGAGATTCGTCAGGTGCTTGGAGGCCGCGTAAAGTCGAGCGGCTTACTGGATTATGTGTCGGGCTGGTTTTTGAAGGCCGCTGATTATGGAACAAAGACCAACTCAGTGGCTGCTTTCGTTTCGACCAACTCTGTTTGCCAAGGCCAATCCGTGTCGATCCTATGGCCGACAGTGTTCAACACAGGCCACGACATCCGTTTTGCGTATACCTCATTCAGGTGGTCAAACCTCGCCAGCAACAAAGCAGGTGTCACTGTCGTCATAGTCGGAATTGGGTTTCCCAAGATCGAGTCGTGCCGCCTTTATGTGCATGACGATCAGGATGGGGTCATTGTCCGCGAAGGAAGCTCACTCACCCCTTACCTCACACTCGGACCCCGCATCATTGTTCAAAAGCGAGACGAACCAATAAGCCGAGTCAGCGTGATGGAATTTGGCAACAAACCTAGCGACGGCGGACACCTTCTCTTACCCTGGAAAGATCTCGATTCTCTTCGGTTGAATATTGCGCAGCATAATAAATTTATACGGAGAATATATGGATCAGAAGACTTCATCAACGGTGGATCGCGCCTATGCGTTTGGATTGAGGACAGTGATCTTGAGGAAGCGCAGTCAATAGAATCGCTTAGGGCCCGAATCGAAGCTGTACGTGAGTTGCGGATGGCAAGTCCGGATAAAGGAGCAAACGCCCTTGCGAAACGCGCGCACCAATTGAAGCTGATGCGTGCTGGGAGAATGAGCAGCATAGTGGTACCTATTCACTCGAGTGAGGCAAGAGCCTATTTGCCTGTAGGATTGTTGCCGCAGGGAGGCGTTATCACTAATGCCGCTTGTGCGTTATATGACGCGCCTCTCTGGAACATGGCTCTGATCGCCTCACGCATTCATCTCGTCTGGATCGCCACTGTCTGCGGCAAGTTGGAGACGCGCTATCGCTACTCCAACACCCTCGGCTGGAACACCTTTCCCGTCCCGGCGCTCACCGACCAGAACAAGGCCGACCTGACTCGCTGCGCCGAAGACATCCTGCTGGCGCGCGAGGCGCACTTCCCTGCCACCATCGCCAACCTCTATGACCCGGAGGCCATGCCTGACAACCTTCGGCAGGCGCATGAGCGAAACGACGAGACGCTGGAGCGCATCTACATCGGACGCCGCTTTCGCAACGATACCGAGCGGCTGGAGAAGCTGTTCGAGATGTATACGAGGATGACGGCCACAGCGCCCGCTGAGAAGAAGAGCAAAAGCAGATTCCCTTCGGGAATGACAACAAAAAGAACGGCAAAGGAAAAGAAAGCGCGTGTCTGAGACGGAAAGAATGACCACCAACCCGGACAGCCCGGCAAACAACAGGACCATTCCCGCGGTCTCGATCACGACGGCGCGTACGGGCGTCTCCAGCAAAGCCGATTCGCTTGGCATGCGTCCGATGCAGCAGCGCGCCTTCTCACGTCGTGGCGAGCAGTACCTGCTCATCAAATCGCCGCCGGCCTCGGGCAAGTCGCGCGCGCTGATGTTTATCGCGCTCGACAAGCTGCACAACCAAGGTCTTAGGCAGGCCATCATCCTCGTCCCGGAGCGTTCGATCGGCGGCAGTTTTGCAGACGAGCCGCTCAGCTCGTACGGCTTCTGGGCCGACTGGACGGTGAAGCCGCAGTGGAACCTGTGCAACGCACCCGGCATCGACGACCCGCGCGTGGCGAAGTCAAAGGTAAAAGCGGTCGGCGAGTTTCTGGCCGGCACAGACACAGTGCTGGTGTGTACCCATGCCACCTTTCGCTTCACGGTGGACGAGTTGGGGGTCGAGGCCTTCGACGGCCGGCTGATCGCCGTGGACGAATTTCACCATGTGAGCAGCAACCCGGACAACCGGCTGGGCAGCCAGATGGGGCAGTTCATCGCGCGCGACAAGGTGCACATCGTCGCCATGACGGGATCGTACTTTCGCGGCGACGCCGAGGCTGTGCTGGCACCGCAGGACGAGAACCGCTTCGAGACCGTCACCTACACATACTACGAGCAGCTAAACGGCTACGACTTCCTGAAGTCGCTCGACATCGGCTACTTCTTCTACACAGACCGGTATGTGGACGCGATCGAGAAGGTCCTCGATCCATCGTTAAAGACGATCGTGCACATCCCAAATGTGAACTCGCGGGAGAGCTTGCAGGACAAGATCAAGGAAGTGAACGAGATCATGAACACGCTTGGCGAGTGGAAGGGCGTCGATCCGGCGACGGGCTTTCACATGATCGAGCTGCCCACGGGCCGTGTGATCAAGGTGGCTGACCTGGTGGACGACAGCGACGCGCCCAAGCGGACGCGCGTCCTGACCGCGCTCAAAGATCCGGCGCAGCGCAGCAATCGCGATCACGTTGACATCATTCTCGCGCTTGGGATGGCTAAGGAGGGTTTCGACTGGATCTGGTGCGAGCATGCCCTCACCATCGGCTATCGCAGCAGCCTGACGGAGGTGGTGCAGATCATTGGCCGCGCTACCCGCGACGCTCCCGGCAAGGAACGCGCCCGCTTCACCAACCTGATCGCCGAACCTGACGCGGCCGAGAACGCTGTGGTGGATGCCGTCAACGACACGCTGAAGGCGATTGCCGCCAGCCTGTTGATGGAGCAGGTGCTGGCTCCGCGTTTTGAGTTCACCCCCAAGAATGCCGGAGCCAGGGAGGGCTTTGTCTACGGACCGGAAGGCTACATGGAGGGCGGGACAAACGTCGGCGTGCATGGCGAAAGCGGACAGATTCACTTCGAGCTGAACGGCTTGGTTGTTCCCACGAGCCCCGAGGCCAGCCGGATCTGCCGTGAAGACTTGAATGAGGTCATCACAGCCTTCGTGCAGGACAAGGTCGCCGTGGAGCGCGGGCTATTCGACCGCGAGAACACCGTGCCGGAAGAATTGACACAGTTGCGCATGGGCAAGATCGTCCGAGAACGCTACCCAGACCTAAGCGAAGCGGACCAAGAAGCGGTACGCCAACACGCTGTGGCTGCCTTGAACATCACGCAACAGGCCAAGCAAATCGCCAGCGGTGACGCGACTGGTATCGAGACAAAGGCCAATCTTTCACTCATCCAGGGTGTCCGCAAGTTTGCGATGGACGTACGGGATCTTGACATCGACCTGATCGACCGCATCAATCCGTTCGACGCTGCCTATGCGGTCTTGGCAAAGGCAATGGACGAACGGACACTCCGGCAGGTGCAGGCGAGCATTGCCGGCAAGCGTATCAATTTGTCTTATGAAGAAGCGCGAGACTTGTCGCAGCGCGCATTGCAATTCAAGCGTGAGCGTGGCCGGTTGCCCGACATCACTTCACCTGATGCCTGGGAGAAACGTATGGCTGAGGGCGTCGCAGCTTTGGCGCGCTACCGCGCTCAGCAATCGACCTCCGCCGGTGAACGGTCCGTATGAAACCGAAGCTGGATCATGCGGAGCTATCAGATGACGATCTGTTGGCGGAGCTCGGTGTGTCAGTGGCACCATCTGCGGTCGCGGGTCGTACCGCGCGCGAAGAACGCATCCTTGCAGGCTTTGAAGACATCCAGCGCTTCTTTTCAGAGCACGGACGGGTGCCGGCGCACGGGGAGGGTGTCGATATCTTCGAGCGGATATACGCGGTACGGCTGGACCGAATACGCGCGATGCCGGAGTCGCGTGAGCTGCTTGGAGCTATCGACAGAGATGGGCTTCTTGCGGAGTCGAAGGCTCTAAATGAATCCACCCCCGAAGCGCTGGACGATGCGGCGTTGCTGGCAGAGTTGGCGGCTGGCGCGGCACCCACCGAAAACATCAGTGTTCTTCGAAACGTCAGTTCGCGTGAGGAGAGGAGGGTTGCTGAGGAGATTGCGAATCGCGCACCTGCCGCTAACTTCGAGCAGTTCAAGCCTCTTTTCGAGCAGGTCGAGAGCGATCTCGCAGCAGGGACACGAACCGCTCGTCGCTTCGCCAGAGACGCAAGCGTAACGCTGGGCGACTTTTTCATCCTTGGCGGCCAGGTCGTCTATGTGGCTGAGATGGGCGAGACAATCAAGGCACCTAATGGTGAAAGCGACGCGCGCCTCAGAGTCATCTACTCCAACGGCACGGAAAGCAATTTGCTCCGCAGGTCACTACAGCGTGCTCTATACAAGGACGAGGCGGGACGCAGGCTGACCGATCCAAACGCCGGTCCTCTGTTCAGTGAAGAGTGGAACGAGGCTGACATCGAAAGCGGCACGATCTACGTGTTGCGCAGTCTATCGACTCATCCCCTTGTTGTTGAACATCGGGAGCTGATTCACAAGATCGGCGTGACCGGTGGGAAGGTCGAGACTCGCATTGCAGATGCGGCACACGACCCGACGTATTTGCTGGCAGACGTTGAAATCGCCGCAACCTACAAGCTCGCTGATCTAAACCGACGTAAGCTTGAGAAACTCTTTCATCGCATCTTTGCTCCGGCACAGCTCGATCTCACCATCCATGATCGTTTCGGTCACCCGGTTCAGCCGCAGGAATGGTTCCTGGTTCCCCTGCAAGTGATCGACGAAGCAGTTCAGCGCATCCGCGATGGCTCTATTGAGGGTATGGTCTATGACCCAAAGAGCGCCCGCCTGCTCGAAAGATGATGCGTTACCCATGGCGTTACCTCAAGATTGTGAAGTTTATGTACGTTAGTGAGGTGGCTGCGTTGAGACCACAGGGCTTTCACCAAGCACCAGGTGGAACTGGTGCCTCCGACATTCCCACCGCAGCGGCGACGACTGCTTCTGCTTTATTCTTAATTCAGCTTCAACGACACAATTTGGGCCGTATATTCGTCCTCAAACAAAAGCTCGTCTGCGGACCGCATGCGAGCTCTGGTAAGCCACCATAGAACGAACGCAGTGATGGCCAGGACGACAATCATAAGAATGCAAGTCAGAGGATGATGCAACATGCGGCTCTCAACGTTCGCTCCTTCTTTCAGCAACGTATGAAGAACATCACGCAGGCCCAGAACACGAAGTGGATATTGGCTTTACCGGGCAGGTAGGAGCAGGTAAAGGGGATCTTCTGAAACGTATACAGGCATAGCTCAATAAGAAGGATGCCCAGGAAGAGCATTGTAACGAGGTGCCCAATCATTTGCCTCCAAGGGTACGCGGCCAAGCCTGAACCAGCGACAATGAGAAGAACCGGAGCCACTCCCAACAGGAGCCATGAAAAGCGAACTGCACTACGATACTTGTAGGCTGACCTGCCCCCGGAAAACTCAACCAGTTGAAGCTGGAGTTTCTCTCGTAAAT
>CAXTYQ010000135.1:0-7181 GCA_964248505.1 uncultured Acidobacteriaceae bacterium | reverse complement strand
AGCCGAGCCATCCCGTCCGCATACCCATACCCCAACAGAAGCGCCACCTGAAAAAACAACAAACAAGCCAGCCAAACCGCAGATCCCCCACCCATCCCCGGCAAAAGCCGCTTCCCCACCATCGGCTCCACCGCAAACAAAAGAAACGCCCCAACAAAAATGGTTACGCCTACCATTCAATGCTCCTCATCACCGCTGCCCGCCCTCAGCTTTTCTTGACGCCCATGATCTCTGGGCTTCTAGAAACTGCGTGCCGCTCCAGTCGACTCGCACAGTCCCACCGATCTTCATAGTTCCATATAAAAAAGTGGAGCCGGCACATTGGTCAAACCGCAGGTAAAGCCCTGGAATGAAGTCTGCAGGTTTGGAGCGTGGATTGCTACAACGGTTTGAGAACGAAGACCAACGCCACTACGACCCACCTGCTGCAAGCCGAATCATCACCCGGAGACCCGCTTTTACATGCGTATAGATAAACTGCTTGGCCTCGTTTCTGCCCTCACTCTCTGCATCAGCTCCGCCTCCGCCCAGACCAGCAAAGGTATACTCGCCGGCGTCGTCCGTGATCCCACCGGTGCAGTCGTGCCCGGGGCAACTGTCGTCGCAATCAATCAGGGCACACAGGATTCCCGCACCACCAACGCCCAATCCGACGGCACCTATCGCCTGGATGCCTTGCAGCCCGGTACATATAGGGTCACCGCATCGCAACCCGGGTTCAGCGCCTTCCAGGTAGACAACCTGGTCGTGAGCCCTTCCGTGGTAACTACCCTGGATATCGCGGTACGAGCAGGCGGTGCCTCCGAAACTGTCACAGTCGAGGCCACCAACTCCGGCATCGATACGGAAAACGGTCAAGTTGCTGGCGTCATCTCACCGCAACAACTGCGTGATCTGCCCATCTTCTCGCTCAACCCCATCGAGCTCGCCCTAACGGTTCCAGGCGTGCAACCCGTCAGCCAGAACAGCGGCTTCAGCAACGGACTTGATATCGAGGTGAACGGCGCTCGACCCCGTGCCAACAACTTCCTCCTCGATGGGCAGGAGATCAACGACGTCGGCATCGGCGGTCAAGCATTTCAGCCGCAGATCCCAGACATCTTCCAATCCGTCACGGTAATCACAAACTCCGCATCGGCAGAGTACGGCCGTGCCGGTGGCGCCGTCGTCAACCTTGTCACAAAAGCAGGCACCAACGACTTCCATGGTTCGGTCTTCGAGCGCTACAACGGCTCAGGTCTTAACTCTCTAGATGGTGTCACGCGTCAAGGTATCGTTCACGGAACGCCGCCACCTGGGTACGTGCCACCCCAGAAAGCCCGGTACGATCAGCATCAATACGGTTTTACCGCTGGCGGTCCAATCATCAAGGACAAGCTCTTCGCCTTCGGTGCACTTCAGATATCGCGCTACTACGGCAAAGAAACGCCGAATCGGCTCCAACTCCCTGACGCCGCAGGCTACGCGCAGCTGCAGGCCATTGGGGGCCCGCAGGTTGCACTGCTCGACCAGTACCTCAGCAACGGCAGCTATCTCACCAGCTACGTCTCCTTTCCCGGCAACGGCGTCGTCTCCAGCATCAACGTTGGTCCACAGACTGGATGCCCCCCATCTGGCTGCGTTATCACAACCGGCTACTTCCAACGGCAAAATGCTCCCGAACAAAATCCGGATACGCAATGGATGTATCGAGTCGACTTCACGCCCCGTACCCAAGACAGCCTTTCATTCAGGTACTTACATGATCGGAGTAGCCTGAGTCCTGACTTCTTTAACAACGGAAGTGCGCTTCTCGGATTTGATACGCAGCAGGGCGGCCCCACAGAACTCGGAGCGGGTACGTGGACCCATGTCTTCGGCTCCAGCACAGTGAATGAACTGCGCGCTTCTGAAACCAGACTTGGTTTCCTGTTTTCTCCAACGGCTTCGACTCTTGCTAATCCGCTCTATGCTCTTCCTACACTTAGCATTGCTAACATCGCAGTTGATCAAAACAGGGCAACTCAGCTCGGCCCTAACCAGAATTTCCCTCAGGGACGACACGAAGACCTGTACCAGGTCCAGGACACAGTTTCCATCACCCGTGGCCCTCAAACGCTACGCGTCGGATTTGATCTAGGTCGTACTATCGAAACCGACATCGTTTCGCTGAATGCTAAGGGAACTCTTACTTTTGCAAGTGGTGGCACGGGAGTCACTGCCCTCGGCAACTTCCTCCTGAATCAGCTTGGGCCCTCGGGTACTGCAACCAAAACCTTCGGCAGCACCCGCGTCGACCCGCACGGCTATCGCAGCGGCGTCTTCGGTCAGGATGACGTCAAGATAAATCCGGACCTAACCCTGAACCTAGGCATCCGTTACGACTACCTCACCAATCCAGAGAACTCGCTACCGTATCCAGCGATTGATCCGGCCAATCCCTATCAGCCGATCAATACCGCCATCCAAGTGCAGAATGACACCAACAATATAGCCCCGCGCTTCGGCTTCGCCTACTCGCCCCACGGTGAGGGTCTCTTCGGCCAAGGCAAGACTGTCGTTCGCGGCGGCTTTGGAATCTTCTACGACAGCCCATTCAGTAACTTCGTAGTGAACGCTGCACAGGCAGCTCCAAACGCCGTCGCCGGTACGCTTACATTGACCACGGGAAACGGTCTGACAGGCGCCACGGGACTGCTTCCAACAATAACGCCGACGCTGCAGCCAACGTCTTCTGTCACGAGCGTGGTCAAGAACATGGTGAATCCGTTGACATACCAGTTCAATCTGGGCGTCGAGCGCGAACTTCCAGGATCAAATCTCGTTGCAGTCCGTTATATTGGCTCAATCGGCAAAAAACTGTACGCAAACAAACAATTCAACTACTTCAATGGAAACGGAGCTCGTCTAAACACGACGCGTGGCGTCATCAACGCACGCGGCAACTTCGCCTCTTCCGACTACAACGGCGCTCAGGTTGAATACACCCATAATTTCTCGCACGGCCTACTCATCAGTGCGAACTACGTCTTCAGTAAGAACCTGGACAACGGGTCAGAGATCTTTACGACCGGAGCTGCCCCAACTTCTTACCAGGCGGACCTGGGGCCAAATGGCTTCGCTCAAGAGTGGGGACCCTCGGCCTACGACCATAGACACTTCTTCTCAGTAAGCTATGTTTGGGCACCCCCCGGTCTACACAGCGGAAACGGCTTCGCCAACGCCGCACTTGGTGTGCTGACAAGTCACTGGACCTTCTCCGGTGTCGAGCAATTCCAGACAGGCAGTTATAGCACTTTCAACATCTATGGCTATGACACCAACGGTGATGGTAGTAACGTCAATGATCGCCCACTCATTGGAAGCCAAACTGCCCCCCTTGCCACTGCCGGCATCGACGGGCACTTCGTCAAAGGCACACCTGGTGTCTATTACGACGTTGCTTCTGCGGTAAATGGCGGTGGAGCACTCCATCCAGTAAGTCCGACCTCCGTCCACTGGCTCATTCCTTACGATACTAATAACCAGTACCTTCACCAAGAGATCGGACGAAACAGCTTCTCCAATCCAGGTTCCACGACCAACAACATCGCAGCCCAGAAAGGCTTCGGAGCTAAGTATCTGCACCTGGATCGCGGAGCGTTTATTCTTCGTGGGGAGTTGCAAAACATCGGCAACCACAATGACGTCGGAATTCTAGACACGAGTGTCAACGACATCGGAAGCGACAACTTCCTCAATAAGTCGAACGCTCGCATCGCATCTCCACCGAACTCGCCACAGACCGCTGGACGCACGCTCGTCCTCTGGGGCAAATTCCTCTTCTAACACCTCCAACCCGCGAACAGGCACCCTCCGGGGTGCCTGTCCCACTTACACCCGCAAACATCGCCCACGCGACCCGCGCCCCAGCAACCCCGAACCGCCACTCTACACTCATCTATATGCCCGCCCTCCTCGAGGTCGAACACACCGCCCCCAACGGCGGACGCAGAGCCCGCCTCCACCTCCCGCACGGCATCGTCGAAACACCAGTCTTCATGCCAGTCGGCACCTCCGCAACCGTCAAGGCCGTCGAGCAAAGCGTCCTCGAATCCCTCGGCCCCACCGGCCTCGGCGCGCAAATCATCCTCGCCAACACCTACCATCTCTACCTCCGCCCCGGTCACCACCTCATCGCCGGCATGGGCGGCGTCCACAGCTTCATGGCCTGGAGCCGCCCCATGCTCACCGACTCCGGCGGCTTCCAGGTCTTCTCCCTCGCCAAACTCCGCAAAGTCACCCCCGATGGCGTCGACTTCCGCTCCCACCTCGATGGCTCCCGCCACTTCTTTTCGCCCGAGCACTCCATCGCCGTCCAGATCGCGCTCGGCGCCGACATCCTCATGACCTTCGACGAGTGCGTCGAAACCCCCGCCAGCTGGGAACGCACCCGCGACTCCATGCACCTCACCCACACCTGGGCCGCCCGCTCCAAAGCCTTCTTCGAGGCACACCGGCACGAAGTCCCCTGGCACTCCGCCCTCCACCAGACCCAATCCCTCTTCGGCATCGTCCAGGGCGGCATGTATCCCGACCTCCGTCGGGAAAGCGCCCTCCACCTCGTCGACATGGATCTCCCCGGATACGCCATCGGCGGCCTGGCGGTCGGCGAGCCCCGCGAAGTCACTCGCGACATCATCGCCCGCTGCCTCGATCACCTACCCTCCGACAAACCCCGCTACGTCATGGGCGTCGGCTATCCCGACGAAATCGCGGAGTACGCCCGCATGGGCGTCGACATGATGGACTGCGTCCTCCCAACCCGCGCCGGCCGTCACGGTCTGCTCTTCCGTACAGCCGACCCCGGTGAGCCCGGCCCCGGCGGCATCGTCCGCATGAACATCAAGCGCAAAGAAAACGAGGCCGATCCCCGACCGATCGACTCCACCTGCCTCTGCCTCACCTGCCGACGCTACTCGCGCGCCTACCTCCGGCACCTCTTCGTCGCCGGCGAGCCCCTCGGTGCAACCCTCAACTCGATCCACAATCTCCACTTCTACCTGCACACCATGGAGCGCGTCCGAGCCGACCTCGCCCGTCCCCTATCTCTCCCTCAAACCCCAACTGCCTCCATCGCGTCACTCTCCGCGTAGGGGGGAACCGTGAAACGATCCGCATCGTGCCACCATCCCCGCCGAAACAGCGCTGGATGGTCCGGAATCCGGCCATGCGCCAACTCCGTCACCACCGCCCCCAACTCTGTCCTTCGCGGCTGCCCACCCGCCTTTACACGCCGGAGATCAAACACCCCAGGCTCATACACACCCCTGCTCCTCGTCACCAGATCGCACCAATCATACGATCCCAAGAGAGCCCACACGGCCACCGCACGTACATCCGCCCCACGTAGACGCGCATCTTCAGCTCCCTTCCATACCTCCACCAGCCACCGAATCTGTTCGTCCGGGTCGGATCCAAGGTGAGCCTCTGTAATCGCTAACGGAATCCGATACCGCTCCCATGCCTCCAGCAACACCCGGCACGTTCCCGCAATCCCACCAGGATGCACACGCACCGCCTCCGTATCCACCAGCGGCTCGGCTCCACTATCGCCCCCCGGCATATACGGCGGATATAGCTCGAGCCGATGATCCAGAAATCGATCGCTCGTTACGTAATAGTTCAGGCCCAACACATCCGGCGGACACGGAGCTTCGGCAAAAGACAGCACCTCAGCCTCCGTCAGCCCATTCTCCAGAAGGAACCGGAACATCGGATGCTCTTGCGTCACACGACCGCAGAGCAGGTCCACCCCCAGCCACCTTCGGTGCTCCCGCTCCACCCGGTACGCCTCCATCTGCGGCGTCGCAAACGTCTCGCCACCATCCTCGGTGTGGACCAGCCGCGCACCCGGCTGTACCGTCCGGATCGCCGCCATCGACAGCGCAATCCCCTTCACCTGGTGATACAGCGCCCGAACGTAGCTCCGCATGCTCCGGTGGTGTGGAAACCAATGCCCATACAAACACGCAAACCGCCCAGTCGTCTGGGGCTCATTCACCGGCGTGTAGTCCACGATCGACGGGTACCGCTCCGCCACCCGCAGCGCATGCGTCGCCAGTTTCACCGGAAACTCCGGATGGAGCAGACTCGTCCACCGAGGTCCGCTCCCATGATGCACCAGGCCGGCAATCGGAGACATCCCGAGGCCATCCATCGCCGACATCGTCCGGTCGAGCGAACCCCAGCCGCCGCCCGCCTCCACGTGCTCCCAGTGGAACCCGGTTCGCAGCTTGCGAAGCCCCAATGAGGCGAAAAGCTCCAGGTCCGCCTCAATCCGAGCGCGATGTCCAGACCGTTCCATCTGGTCGAAGTACACATTGCGCACCCGGTTGATCGTACATTCCACCCCACCCCACATTTCCATCGAAGACTGCGGCATAAGCAAGAACATCCCCCTCAGGACAACGAAATACGCTGAGACATCGAGCCGCTCGCGCGACGGAAGTTCTGGTCCGCAGTGGGTTGCGATGGGAAAACAGCAACGGGGGTTGTCGCAAAGGTGCATTTTTTGCTTCTGTCGGTAACGCCTAAAAGCCGCCCAACGCGACGCACCCCCTGCCCCTGGAGCTCCCACATCTCCTCTCCCCACCCGCCTCCCGGCACCCCGAGTACTCTGAAACCACTCGTGTCACAACGATCCAAACCCCGCGCGGTCGTCATCGGATCCGGCCCAAACGGCCTCAGCGCCGCCACTGTCCTCGCGCGCGCCGGCCTCGCCGTCTCCGTCCTCGAAGCCGCCCCAACCCTCGGCGGCGGAGCTCGCACCGCCGAACTCACCCTACCCGGTTTCCACCACGATCTCGGCTCCAGCGTCTATCCCCTCGGCTCCGCCTCGCCCTTCTTCCGGTCCCTTCCCCTCGCCGACTTCGGCCTCCGCTGGGTCCATCCCGCGGCCCCACTCGCCCACCCACTCAGCGATGGCTCTGCCGTCATGCTCCGCAACTCCGTCGCCGAAACCGCCGACGCCCTCGGTACAGACGGTCCCGCCTGGCGCCGGCTCTTCGAACCTCTTGTCGACCGCTGGGAAGATCTCCTCCCCGACCTCCTCGGGCCCGTCCTCCACCTCCCGCACAGCCCCGTCCTCCTCGCCCGCTTCGGCGTCCACGCCGCCATGCCCGCCGCCCTTCTCGCCCGGACGCTCTTCCACACGGAACCCG
>CAXTYQ010000134.1:0-7310 GCA_964248505.1 uncultured Acidobacteriaceae bacterium | reverse complement strand
AAGTTTGCGGATCCGCGGCATGTTTATGGATTGAGGGTACGTGAATTTGATGACGATCTCAGGGTTGAATTTCCAGTGCTGCCATCGCTTCTGGGTATTTTCTGCGAAGTGCCTGGATGTGCTGTTCGAGTCCTGCCTGCAGCGGCACTCGACCAAATCGCTCGAGTAAGGAAGCGATTATGACTTGCAGATGGTCTATGTTTTCCATCTGCTGCGAGCAATGCGGAATGTACTTTCAACTGGGGGTAGGTAGAAGGCGCGTATTGGCTTGCGAGGAGACCCGCTTCGGTTGCGTACGCAGCTAATCCGAAGGCGACCAGCGACTCTTCTGAAAGTTGAGGATTACCCAGCATTCCGCCGATTCGAGAATGAAGTTCTGGCCGGAGGACCGGAAGCCGGCTCGCTTGAGATGAGGACGGACGTCTTTGAGCACTTGGAGGAAAAGAGCGTGAGTGTTCCCGGAGTGCACGGTCTGCTCGTTTCTCGCGTTATTTGTCTTCAATATCGAGGTGAGAGATGGCGACGAAGTCCCCGAAGCGGGCTTTGATTTCGGCGTGTGTGAGGGTTTGGAGGCGGTCGGTGCCGAACTGTTCGACGGCGAAGGAGCCCATGACGCTGCCGTAGAACATCGCCTGGCGAAAGCTGGCGGGGGTGAGGGTGGGTTGGGAGGCGAGGTAGCCGAAGAAGCCGCCGGCGAAGGAGTCTCCGGCGCCGGTGGGGTCGACGACTTCGGGGAGAGGGAGGGCGGGGGCTCGGAAGGGGTGAGGTGTGGTTTGGTTGGGGTCTGGACTTTCTGCGAAAGCGCGGTTGCTGAAAAAGGCGGTCGCGCCGTATTCGCCGTGTTTGATGACGAGGGATTTGGGGCCTTGGGCCATGACGGCGTGGGCGGCTCGGACGAGGTTGGTTTCGCCGGAGAGGAGGCGGGCTTCGCCGTCGTTGATGAGGAGGATGTCGAGTTCGCGGAGGACTGCGGCGAGGTTGGCGCGGTGGTCGTTGATCCAGTAATTCATGGTGTCGCCGGCGATGAGTTTCGCGGCGGGGACGGCTTGGCGGACCTGGAGTTGGAGGACGGGGTCGATGTTGGCGAGGAAGAGGTAGCTGGAGTCGAGGTAGGTGGGTGGGATTTTGGGGGCAAAGGTGCTGAAGACGTTGAGGTCGGTGGAGAGGGTGGTGGCGGTGCTCATATCGCCGGCGTAGGAGCCGGTCCAGTGGAAGGAGAGGCCGAGGGCGTGCTCGATGCCGGTGGTGTCGATGGATTTGGCGGTGAGGACGGCTTCGTGTTCGGGGAGGAAGTCTTGGCCGACGACGCCGAGGACGCGGACGGGGGTGAAGAAGGAGGCGGCGAGGGAGAAGTAGGTGGCGGCGCCGCCGAGGATTTTGTCCCGCTGGCCTGAGGGTGTGGTGAGGGTGTCGAAGGCGACGGAACCGACTACGAGGATGGACATGCTGGGTTTGGGGTCTCCGGGTTCGGGGGTGGTGCGAGGGTCTCCTTTATTATGCGGGTTTGGGTGGATGGTGGGTGGGGGAGTAGCTAGTCGCTGCGCTTCCCTTCCCCTTTCCGCTGCCTTGTGGGCTTTTTGAGGTAGGGTCTTGCGGTGCGGCGGCCTTGGGGTTGGGTGCGGCTGCGAGATCTGGCTTGAGAGAACTTCAACGCAGATGGTCCTTGTCAATCAGCTCCAACAGGCGATGTTTCACCTCGTCTCGCACTTTGCGCACATCTTCGATGGGCAAGCCCTTTGGATCGCGCAGCGGCCAGTCGTCTCGGCGTAGGCCCGGAACGTAGGGGCACTTCTCTCCGCATCCCATCGTTACAAGCAGGGTTGCTTCATGCGCCAAGGCTCTCGTGAGGAGCCGCGGTTGGGCGGTGGAAAGATCGAGGCCGACTTCGCGCATCACGTCCAGAACTTCGGGATGCACGCGAGGCCCTGGCTCCGTTCCGGCGGAGATTGCCCGCGCCTTTTGAGGGTCGGCGACCTTGTTGAAGAAGGCCGCGGCCATCTGCGACCGCCCGGCGTTGTGAACACAGGCAAAGATGACCGTCTGCATAGCGCTCCTAGTTGACCGCCGCCGTTGCACAGCCGCAACTCGCACCTGCCTGGGCGTTGGTGTGATCGTCGCAGCAGATTGGGGCGCAGCACGCGGCTTCGGCAGGGGCAGATTGGTCGGGCAGGTTGTCTTCGAGGACCACGAAGACCTCCCACTCGTTTCCGTCGGGGTCCTTGACCCAGGTTTTGTCCTGGGTTGCGTAGCAGCAGTTTGTTTGCATCTCGTCGCGGGTGACCAGGCCGCGCTCGTGCCATTGTTGTCGTACCGCCAACACGTCTTCGGTCGAGGAGACTTGAAAGCCCAGGTGCGAGAGGGCGCCGGCTTCGTGGAAGGCGTGCTGGTTCAGAGTGAAGTTGAGCGGCGGGTTTGCCACGTCGAACTTGGCGTAGCCGGTGCGGACCTTGGCCGGCTCCACGCCGAAGAGGTTCCGGTAGAACTCGATGCTGGCCGGGAGGTTGCGAACGTTGATCGCGAGGTGCGGCTTGAGGAAGTGCACTTCCATGATGCCCGCCTCCATATGCGGTGATGCGAATATAGTGCTGGCAATTACATGCGTCAAGGCATATGTTTGCTGTATGGGAAAGACGGTGGCGTTCGACATGGAACGGTTTTTCCAGGCGTTAGGGGACAACACCCGCCTGAGATTGCTGAATTTGATGGGGAGCCAAGAGTTGTGCGTCTGCTATTTCGTGGAAATTTTAGGGCAGGCTCAGCCCAAGATCTCTCGGCACTTGGCGTACCTGCGGAGTGCTGGAATCGTGGCCGCCCGTCGTGAGGGAACGTGGATGCACTACCGGATTGTGCCTCCCTCTCATGCGGGAGCGGCGAAGATTCTTCGGCAAACGCTCGATTGGCTCCATGAAGACCGGAGCATGCAGGCGGACCGCGCGCGGCTATCCAAGGCTTGCTGTGCCCCGAAGAAGTTCGCAGGGTTGCAAGGCGCTCCCCTGCCCTCTGCGGTGGAGCTTTCTGTCCTCGGTGAGGCATTGTGATGACGCCTGCGGAGCTTGCGACTCAGGGAAGGACTTGCACTCCAGTTGCTCGGAAGAAGCTTTCGTTTCTTGATCGTTTTCTGACGCTCTGGATCTTTCTGGCGATGGCCGTGGGCGTAGCGGTCGGGCATTTTATTCCCGCTTCGGCTGGATTGGTGAACCGCTTTCAGAGCGGCACGACCAACATCCCGATTGCTATCGGGCTTATCGTGATGATGTTCCCGCCGCTGGCGAAGGTCCGGTACGAGAAGCTGGGAGAGGTGTTTCGGAACAAACGAGTATTAGGGCTTTCACTGGTGCAGAACTGGCTTATCGGCCCGGTTCTCATGTTCCTGCTCGCTATTATTTTTCTGCGTAGCGAACCGGCGTACATGCGCGGGTTGATTCTGATCGGCATCGCCCGGTGTATCGCGATGGTACTGGTCTGGAATGAACTGGCCGAAGGAGACACGGATTATGTAGCCGGTTTGGTTGCAATTAACAGTGTCTTTCAGGTTCTGTTTTATAGCCTGTATGCCTGGGTCTTTCTGACCATCCTGCCGAAGTGGTTCGGTCTGCAGGGAAGTGTCGTGCCGATCGGGATCGCCGACATTGCCAGGAGCGTTGGCCTGTATCTCGGCGTTCCGTTCGTGGCTGGCTTCCTGACTCGCTCTGTCCTGGTTCGTGCGAAGGGAGAGGTGTGGTATCGCAGTCGGTTCGTGCCGCGCGTCAGTCCTTTTACGTTGGTCGCCCTGCTGTTCACAATTCTGGTGATGTTCTCGCTCAAGGGTGACCTGATCGTGCGGCTTCCGCTCGATGTTGTGCGCATCGCGGTCCCGCTGGTCGTCTACTTTCTCATCATGTTTCTCGTGAGCTTTTGGATGGGCAAGAAGCTGGGAGCAGACTATGCACAGTCGGCGACCCTGTCGTTCACAGCGGCTGGAAACAACTTCGAGCTGGCGATTGCGGTGGCGGTTGCGGTGTTCGGTCTCAACTCAGGGGAAGCGTTCGTCGGGGTTGTGGGACCGTTGATTGAGGTGCCGGCCTTGATCGGTTTGGTCAACGTTGCTTTCTGGTTGCGGCGGAGATACTTCACCGCAGGAGGGAGCTCGTTTACCGTTCATCCGGTCGAGGACGCTCCTTAGTTGCTGCTGGTTCCGGGTTTATCAGGACCTAATCCCGTTGGCGTATGAATATCGCCCGCACACACCGTAGCGACATGCAAGGTGAATGGGATTCTCGATTGCATCAGGTTTATCGATCACGCCTGACGCTGGGCGTCCTGCAACATTCTGTTCTGGCGTTGCTGCTCCATCTCTGCCACGAACTTCTTTCCACGACCAAGTTGCTCCTCGGTCAATGGCAGGCGCTCCACGTACTGTGATCCGCTCTCCACTGTGCTAACGAGTGTTTTGAAGTCGAACCTAGAAATCATGCTTCTTTCGACGAGACAGTTATACAGTGTACGGCAATTCCCGCGTAGGTCATCCTCATTGTCGAGAACACGCTTTAGCAGCCACATGCTAAGGTCGATGATCTGTAACCCGAAACTATGGGTAGACGACTTCTCCACAAGTTCGCAATCGAAACTCTCGATCTTCTCCCAATCCGCAAGCAATGCCATTGGACCGTTCTTGCCTTCGAACTTTGATAGGAGATTCCATCCGCTTATGAATGTTGGAACAAACTGGTTTTGCTCGTCATGAACAAAGCTTCCTATCGTGTCTCCTGTCTCCTTATGCAGAGTGTGCAGTTGCCCGAAAAGCGCACAAAACGCCACAAAGTTTGGAGAATCTCTCTTACCAAACGGGTCGAGGATCTCTTCGGGATGCGCTGCGCCCCAAGAAAGAACATCGGTGAGAATCTGTTTAGTGCGATAGTCGTAAGGAGTCTTGGGGATTCGTTTTAGGAGGTTCGTTAATAGCCCTCCAAAGCGCTTGGAATCTTGTTTCGCGAAGAGGTCCCAAAATTCTCTTAAGTCCGCCTCAGAGAGTATTTGTACAAAGTGCATTTGGTTAAGCAGGCGTAGTTGCTGGATCCCGTATGCGTGCGTAGGCATTCCAGGATTTGCACCGGAGTCAAACGCTAGATCAAAAAGCTTAGTGGCAGCTAGGAAATGCTTATCCAGGCGTGCAAAAGCAAATCGAAACTTCTTTTCGCGGATGACTGCGGCCAGTCTCGCTGCAATCTTCTCGATTCCATGAAACCGCAGCTCTGCTCCATGGAGTTCTTGTTTTCCGGCAAGCTTCAGAAGCTCGTTGTGAAAGCGCATATAACGGACGTCTACATCCGCGTAGGCGATCAGAGTCCCGGTCCAGAAAACATCTTGGCCGCTATCAAAAAGCTTAAGGCCAGAATTTCCCGATTCGTCTGTATATGCGAAACGCTTCATTGCTGGTCCTCTGTGAAGGAGCAAATAGGGGCTTAATGCCGAGTCACTCTCCGGTCCCAAATCGGATAGCCGATGGCTCGCATCAATTTCGATACGGTATCTGTCTCGATGAAGGCAGTATGGCGCCTAGAGGTATTTGCCGAAGAGGATTTCTAATTTGGCTTTGGTGGCTTCGGGGATTTGGGTGGGGTCGGTCATGATGGCGTGTTTGGCGGCGGTTTGGGCGGGGCTGGGGGAGAGGTCTTGGGGGAGGAGGCGGATGGCGGCGCGGAGGATTTGCTGGGCGTTTTGGGCGTTTTGGTGCATGACGGCGAGGACATCTTCGACGGTGACGGAGTCGTGGCCGGGGCGCCAGCAGTCGTAGTCGGTGACCATGGCCAGGGTGGCGTAGGAGATTTCGGCTTCGCGGCTGAGTTTGGCTTCCTGGAGGTTGGTCATGCCGATGATGTCGGCGTTCCAGGAGCGGTAGAGGTTGGATTCGGCGCGGGTGGAGAACTGGGGGCCTTCGATGCAGACGTAGGTTCCGCCGAGTTTGCCGGGGACGCCGACCTCTTGGCAGGCCTGGGCGAAGGCTTGGGCGGCGATGGGGCAGATGGGGTCGCCGAAGGGGACGTGGCCGACGATGCCGTCGCCGAAGAAGGTGCTGTTGCGGGCGAAGGTGCGGTCGATGAACTGGTCGGGGATGACGAAGTCGGTGGGTTTGTGCTCTTCCTTGAGGGAGCCGACGGCGGAGACGGAGAGGATGGAGGTGACGCCGAGGAGCTTCATGGCGTAGATGTTGGCGCGAAAGGGGAGATCGGAGGGGAGGATGCGGTGGCCGCGGCCGTGGCGGGCGAGGAAGGCGACTTCGCGGCCTTCGAGGGTGCCGAGGAGGAAGGGGTCGGAGGGCGGGCCGAAGGGTGTGGTGATGGTTTCTTCGTGGATGTCGGTGAGGCCGGGCATGGTGTAGAGGCCGGAGCCGCCGATGACGCCGATTTCTGCTTTCTGCAAGGGGTTTGGTCTCTTTCGTTGGGGGGTGTGCTGTTGAAAGCGTACCTCAGCGGCTGGAGCCGCGTTCTATGGATTGCGGTTACGGCACGGCTGAAGCCGTGCCCTTAAACAAGGCGGGACTTGAGTAGAGGTTCCTTAGAAAGGCGAGGGCAAGGGCAAGGGCAGCAGCAACGGCAAACACAGGGGTCCTTCGCTTCGCTCAGGATGACGGCGGTGGAACTGGCAACAGCAAGGGCAACGGCAGAAGCAGATTCCCTTCGGGAATGACAACTAGAACGGCAAGGCAACTACAGGGGTCCTTCGCTTCGCTCAGGATGACGGCGGTGCAACTGGCAACAGCAAAGGCAAAGGCAGAAGCAGATTCCCTTCGGGAATGACAACTAGAAGGGCGACGGCAAGGGCAAGGGCAGAAGCTGGAGGGGGATGAGGTGCTGGAGGGTGCGGGCTAGGTTGAGTGAGGGCTCTTGGGCTGGTGTGGCGGCGTTGAGGAGGGGGCCTGTGGTTTGGATGGATTCGACGGTTTGGCGGACTTTTTGGGCGAGGGCTAGGGGGAAGCCTTCGCTGACGAAGACGCGGTTGCCGGAGCGGGAGAGGAGGATGTCGCCTTCGGGGGAGGTGTAGATCTGCTGGTCTTGGAGATCGGAATCGGGGTCGGTTGGGTGGTTGGGATGGGGGGTGAGGGAGGCGTAGCGGCGGGGGAGTTCGGCGGTGTAGAGGTGGAGGAAGGAGCGGGCGGAGTCGGCGTTTTTCCAGCGGGAGAGGTAGAAGAAGGCGAGGGAGCTGGGGGTGAGTTTTTCGCTGGGGGTGGCGGAGCGGCGTTGGGCGGCGTAGTAGAGGCCGCCGTTCCAGCTTGCGGTTAGGGCGGCGGACATTTCGCGGCCGCCGAAGAGTTCGGTGAGGATGCGGGTGTC
>CAXTYQ010000133.1:0-7336 GCA_964248505.1 uncultured Acidobacteriaceae bacterium | reverse complement strand
TGAGGGGTGGGGCGAGGGTGGGTGTGGGCGAGGAGGTGACGGTGCTGGAGGAGAAGAACTTGGTGTTGGTGGTGAGGCCGGGGGTTTCGACGGAGGTTCCTGGGGGGATGGTGCGGGAGTAATACCTTTTAAGGCGGATTAGGGAATGGTGTGAAGAACAAACAACCGCAGATTCCCTCTGGGAATGACAACAAAAGAAGCAGATGCCCTCTGTGCCGATACCTGTGTTGCTTGATGTGCGGGAGTAGACTGGGAGATGTCTTGTGGCGTGTGGTGAAGACGGAGATTTTTGAGGAGTTGGTCTGAGATGTTGAAGTGCTTCCGCCCCTGGGCGAGACGGTTGGTGGTTCTGGTTGCTGGTTTGGGTTTGCTGGGCGGGGGATTTGGTCCGTTGCTGGGGGCGCAGGTGACGCGTCTGGCGCAGATTGGCGAGCGTGTGGACCTGGGTGTGACGGCGGTTGCGGAGATTACGCCGTCGGTGAGCGGGACGAATTATCTGCAGACGGGTTTGACGGCGAACCCGAGCAATACGGTGGGTGTGGTGACCTCGCTGCGGTATACGCGGTCGGCGCTGTTGGGGGCGGAGTTGAATTTTGGGTATGCGCGGTATACGGAGAATTTTACGATTGGGGCGAACCCGAATGGGCAGCCTCCGGTGGGCGGCGTGCAGCAGAATGCGCTCGAGTACACGTTGGGGTATGTGGCGCATGGGCCGCGGCTGCTGGGGGTGAGGCCGTTTGGTTCGGCGGGTGGAGGCGGGATCAATTTTCATCCGACGGGCGGCGGTGGGCAGGGGTTGCCGTCGAATGGTCGAGGCGCGTTTTACTATGCGATTGGGGCGGATTCGCCGGTGTTTACGGATCATATCGGGATCCGGGCGCAGCTTCGGGAGGTGTTTTTCAAGGCTCCGGATTATGGGCAGAACTACTTGACGATTAACAAGCGGACGTCGACGTTTGAGCCGGGGATTGGGGTTTACCTGCGGTTTTAGGGATTTTGGGAGATGCTGAACAGCTGAGAAGTAGAAAGTGTAGTGTGTTATGCCGGTGTTGATCGCGGTTGTGGTGTTTGCGCTGTATATTTTGAGTTCGCTGAAGGTGTTGAAGGAGTATGAGCGGGCGGTGGTGTTTCGGCTGGGGCGGGTGCGCGACCGGGCGAGCGGGCCGGGGCTGATCTGGGTGTTTCGGCCGATCGACCAGATTGTGCGGGTGAGTTTGCGGCAGGAGGCGATGGAGGTTCCGCCGCAGGACGTGATTACGCGGGACAACGTGACGTTGAAGGTGAATGCGGTGATCACGCTGCGGGTGGTGGACCCGACGCGGGCGGTGATTGAGGTGTCGAACTATATCTACCAGACGTCGCAGTTTGCGCAGACGACGTTGCGGACGGTGCTGGGGGAGTCGGATCTGGACGGTTTGCTGGCGCATCGGGAGATGTTGAATCTGCGAATCCAGGCGTTGATTGACGGGCACACGTCGCCGTTTGGGGTGAAGGTGGTGTCGGTGGAGGTGAAGCAGGTGGACCTGCCGGAGTCGATGCTGCGGGCGATGGCGAAGCAGGCGGAGGCTGAGCGCGAGCGGCGGGCGAAGATTATCCATGCGCAGGGCGAGTCGGATGCGGCGGCAAAGCTGGTGGATGCGGCGGCCTTGATGGCGACGCAGCCGATGACGTTGCAGCTGCGGTACTTGCAGACGCTGTCGGATATTGGGGTGGAGAAGAATACGACGATTGTGTTTCCGTTGCCGATGGAACTGATGAATCTGTTGAACCGTACGCTGGTGCATGAGGGTGCGCATGCGGGTGCGGATCGGGCTTCGGGTCAGGCGGCGGGGACGGAGAGGGCGGGGTAGAGGATGAGCACACCGTACGAGAGCGATCTGGACGATTTGCACGAGGCTCCGAGCCGGGAGCGGGAGATTTCGCTGGGGGCGGGGACGGTGCTGGGGATTTTCTTGGCGTTGGCGGCGGTGTGCGGCGTGTTTTTTGCGTTTGGGTATACGGTGGGACGGCGGTCTAATCCGAAGCCGTTGGCGGTGGAGACGGCGGTGTCGGCGTCTGGGTCTGGGTTGGGGAGTGGGACGGGCTTGGGGGCTGGAAGTGGGAGTCCGGCGCCGAAGCCTTCGCCGGGGAGTTTGCTGAGTGGGTCTGGCAGCGGGATGGGGACGCCTTTGCCGAGTTCTGCCGGTGGGGGGCGTTCTGTGACGGAGGAGAGTGGATCGGGTGCGCAGGTGCCGGCGCCGGCGGAGGGCGATGGGGCGGCTCCGGAGGTGGTGGTGAAGAAGCCGGTGGTGGCGCCGAAGGCGGCGGTAACGGCGGCGGATGGAGCTGTGGTTGGGGATCCGATTCCGGCTGCGCCGAAGGCTGTGGGGGCGACTGCGGGGGCGGCGGTTGGGGCGGCGGTTGGGATGCCTGTGATGGTGCAGGTGGCGGCGGTTTCGCATCGGGAGGATGCGGATTTGTTGCTGACGGCGTTGCGGCAGAAGGGGTATGAGGCGGTGGTTCGGGGTGGTGGGCAGGACAGCCTGATGCACATCCAGGTGGGTCCGTTTGCCTCGAAGAAGGAGGCCGAGGCGATGCGGCAGAGGCTTTTGGGGGATGGGTTTAATGCGATCCTGAAGTAGGGGATGGGGTTGCGGTGGACTTCCTTTAGAGCGGTTCTCACCACAGGTATAGTTCCGGCGGGTCGCAAAAAACTGCAGGTCTCTCCACTGCGCAGACGATGGGACTGTCTGCTCCGGTCGAGATGACAAAGCTATAGCTATACGAGAACAGATCTAGATGATGGTATGAAGAACAAACAACCCCAAGAACAACAGCAGATTCCCTTCGGGAATGACAACCAACGAGCAAGTGCCTCTACGCCAATACCTAAGTTGCTCTAGTGGTTGGGGCGGGTTTTAGGGGCTGCATGGGGGGTGGGAGAGCGGCGGCGATGGCGGTGTGGACGGCGAGCATGAGGTCTTCGCGGGTGGTGTAGAGGGTGGGTTCGATGGGTGCGAGGATCTCCATGCGGGCTTGGCCGGGGTGGATGGCGAGGGAGCCTTTGCGCATCATGGTTTCGGTGCCGGAGAGGGCGATGGGGACGATGGGGGCGGAGGTTTCGCGGGCGAGGAAGAAGGGGCCTTTTTTGAAGTTGGAGAGGCGTCCGGTGGGGGATCGGGTGCCTTCGGGGAAGACGAGGATGTTGAGTCCGGAGCGGAGGGCGTCCGCGGCGGCGGCGACGCTTTGCTGGGCGGCTTCGCGGCTGTTGGAGCGCTCGACGGGGACGAACTGGGCCATGAGGAGGGCTCGGCCGAACATGGGAATCTCCGTGATTTTCTTTTTGAGGAGGACGGAGCTGCGGCCGGGGAGGTTGGGGAGGAGGACGGGTGGGTCGAGGTTGGAGACGTGGTTGGCCATGAAGATGGCGGGGCGGCCGGGGGGGACGTTTTCGAGGCCGGTGACTTGGATGGAGATGCCGGCGGCGCGGGTGCCGAGGCGGAGGATGCGCATGGCGATGCGGTAGAGGGGGGCGATGTCGCCGGTGAGCATGGAGATGGGGACGCCGAGGAGGCTGGCGATGGAGCCGAGGATGCCGAAGACGGCGAACATTTTGAGGGCGGGGAACATGTGTGTTTGAGGGTATCGCAGGGGGGGTGCGTGTGTGTGCCCGGCATACCCCAGGGGCTATGGCGGTTTCACGCAGGTAGAGTTCCGGCGGTTGCAAAACTGCAGGTCTCTCCGCTCTGCAGACGATGGGACTGTCTGCTCCGGTCGAGATGACACAGCTATAGCTATACGAGAACAGCTCTACAGCTATAGCTATACGAGAACAGCTCTAAGGAATCTCTGATTTAGAGCCTGCGCTGGCCGAAAGCGTACCTCAGCGGCTAAAGCCGCGTTGCATGGATTGCGGTTACGGCACGGCTGAAGCCGTGCCCTTAACAATGCGGCACTTTGATCAGAGATTCCCTAAAGCCCCGATCTTGGGGTGGGTTTTGATGCCGAAGCTGAAGCCTCGGCCTACCCTAGAGCCGAAGGCATGGGCAAGGTCTCTCAGCTCCGGTCGAGATGGCAGATTTTGCGGAAGAACGGGTTCGCGCGTTTTCCGCGCGAATACCCCACCCTTCACGACGGTGAGACTGTCGCGGAGGATGGGGCACCCGGCTTCAGTCGAGATGCGAGGTATGGAGGCGACTGCGGGTCTCTCCACTCCGCTGCGCCACGGTCGAGATGACGGGATGTTCGGGTGTGAAGACAAACGCAGATTCCCTTCGGGAATGACAACCAGAAAGGCAAGGGCAACGGCAACGGCGGAAGCAGCGGTAAGGGCGACGGCAGAAGCGGATTCCCTTCGGGAATGACAACTAGAAAAGCGGAGGGCAACGGCGAAGGCGAAGGCAACGGCGAAGGCAAGGGCAACGACAACGACAGAAGCAGATTCCCTTCGGGAATGACAACTAGAAAGGGGCAACGGCAAGGGCAACGGCAACGGCAACGGCAACTACAGAAGCAGATTCCCTTCGGGAATGACAACTAGAAAGGCGAGGGCAACGGCGAAGGCAGAAGCAGATTCCCTTCGGGAATGACAACTAGAAAGGTGACGGTGACGGCGACGGCTACATCGGGGGTTGCTATGCGGTTGCGGAGGTGGTGAGGGAGGCGGCTTGGAGGGCTTTGGGGAGTTTTTCGTAGATGTTGCCGAAGGCGCCGTTTGAGAGGAGGACGACTACGTCGCCGGGGTGGAGTTGGGGGAGTAGGGTTTGGATGATGGTGTCGGCGTTGGGGCTGGTGTGGGCGGGGATGTCGAGGGACTGGAGTTTGGCGGCGATGTGTTCGGGGTCGAGGCGGTCGGGGGCGGGGATGGATTCGGAGCGGAAGACGGAGCTGATGAGGACGTGGTCGGCGAGCGCGAGGCTTTGGACGAGGTCGGCTTCGAAGACGTTGCGGCGGAGGGTGTTGGAGCGGGGTTCGAGGACGGCGAAGAGGCGTTGGCCGGGGTAGGAGGAGCGGAGGGCGCGGAGGGTTTCGCGGATGGCGGTGGGGTGGTGGGCGAAGTCTTCGATGACGGTGATCTCGTCGACGACGGCGCGGACTTCGAGGCGACGGCGGACGCTTTGAAAGGTGCTGAGGGCCTCGACGATGGCGGAGGCGGGGATTCCCTCTCCCGCAGCGAGGGCGGCGGCGGCGGTGGCGTTGAGGGCGTTGTGTTCGCCGGGCATGGGGAGGGAGAGTTGGGCGAAGGTCTGGCCGGCCCGGTCGAGTGTCCAGTGGGTGGTACTGCCTTGGTGGGCGAGGTCGCGAATGTGCCAGTGGGAGGTGGGGCTGAAGCCGTAGCGTTCGACGGTGCAGAGGGCGTGGGCGACGCAGTCGGTGACGTTGGGGCTGCCGTCGAAGGCGACGACGCGGCCGCGACGGGGGATGAGGTTGATGAAGCGACTGAAGGCGGTTTTGACGGCGGGGAGGTCGGTGTAGATGTCGGCGTGGTCGAACTCGACGTGGGTGAGGATGGCGGCGTCGGGGAAGTAGTGGAGGAATTTGGGACCTTTGTCGAAGAAGGCGGTATCGTACTCGTCGCCTTCGAGGAGGAAGGGGCGGGTGGGGCGGACGGCGAAGCTGGTGCCGAAGTTTTCGGCGACGCCGCCGATCAGGAAGGAGGGGGCGAGGCGGGGGTCGGTTTGGGAGGCGACCTCGTAGATCCAGGCGAGCATGCTGGTGGTGGTGGTTTTGCCGTGGGTTCCGGCGACGACGAGGCGATCGCGGCCGACGAGGAACTCGTCGTGGATGAGGGCGGCGAGGGAGGTGAAGGGGATGCGGTGGTCGAGGAGGTACTCGAGCTCGGGGTTGCCGCGGGAGATGGCGTTGCCGATGACGACGAGGTCTGGGCGGGGATGGAGGTTTTGTTCGGCGAAGGGTTCGAGGATGGGGATGCCGAGCGAGGTGAGGAGGTCGCTCATGGGCGGGTAGCTTCCGGTGTCGGAGCCGGTGATGCGGTGGCCCTGACCTTGGAGCATGCCGGCGAGCGAGGCCATGGCGGTGCCGCAGATGCCGATGAGGTGGATGTGTTTGCGCGGGTGTTGGAGGGTGGTGGGGGTCATTGCTCTGCTGGGGGTCATCGCTACTGTGAGGCTAGACGGTGACGGCGCTTTCGAGGAAGTGCATTGTGGGGTGCGTGGGGTCGGAGAGGTCGAGTTGGACCTCGACGCCGAGGGGGAGGGTGAGGTTGCGCTCGGAGACGTGGCCGGAGCGGAGGCCGATGGCGATGGGGCCGGGGAAGGGTTGGAGGGCGTGGAGGATGGCGGCTTCGAGGAGGGGGATTTCTTCTGGTGGGACGCATTGGCGCATGTCGCCGAGGACGATGGCGGCGACCTCGGCGAGCTGGCCGGCGGCGATGAGGTGGTGGAGCATGCGGTCCCACTGGTAGGGCTTGGTGTTGATGTCTTCGAGGAAGAGGATGGTGGGGTGGTGGGGGCGCGGGCTGAAGGGGGTGCCGAGGGATTCGGTGAGGAGGGAGAGGCAGCCTCCGCGGAGGGTGCCTTGGGCGATTTGGGTGGAGGCGCCGGGGCGGAGGGTGCGGAGGCCGGAGTCGGCGGTGAGGGGCTGGGTGTTGAGGGGTTGATTAGTGAGGGTCCAGGGGGTGGTTTGGTGGAGGCTTTGGGACCAGGTTTGGGGGTCGACGCCGTCGGGGCGGGAGAAGTCGGCGGCGACCATGGGGCCGTAGAAGGTGATGAGGCCGGTCTCGTTGTGGAGCCAGGTGTGGAGGGAGGTGTGGTCGCTGTAGCCGATGAAGGGTTTGGGGTTGGCGCGGATGAGGGTGGGGTCGAGGTGGGGGAGGAGTTCGGCGGCGCCCCAACCGCCGCGGGTGCAGAGGATGGCGTCGACGGTGGGGTCGGCGAAGGCGGCGTGGAGGTCGGCGACGCGGTTGGGGAGGGTTCCGGCGTAGTAGAGGGGGCCGCGGCTGAGGGCGTGCGGGGCGAGGGTGGTCTGGTAGCCGAGGGAGTGGAGGTGTTCGCGGCCGGCGGTGACGGGCTCGGGCTTGGCGGCGCTGGCGGGGGAGAGAATGGCGAGGTTGCTGCCGGGTTTGAGGGCCGGGGGTTTCAGGGTGGGGTGGGTCACGGCTTGGGGCTTTCGATTTTGAGGAAGGCTTGGCCTTGGCAGAGGAGTTCGGCGGGGCCGGTGAGTTGGAGGGGGTCGGCGGGGCTGGGCCAGAGGACGTGTTGGGGGCCGCCTTCGGAGAGGACTTGGAGGTCGCGGGCGGTGGCGTGGAGGGCGATGGCGGCGGCGGCGGCGGCAGAGGTTCCGGTGCCGGAGGAGGTGGTGGGGCCGCAGCCGCGCTCGAAGATGCGGAAGGTGATTT
>CAXTYQ010000132.1:0-7515 GCA_964248505.1 uncultured Acidobacteriaceae bacterium | reverse complement strand
GAGATCAGGGTCAGGGGGCGGGCGGAGAGCAGGCCGGGACAACCGGAAGCGCGGCGACGGATACGCGGCCGGGCGGGGGTTTGGGGACGCCGATCGATCCGGAGGGAACGCACGATCCCTGGGCGAAGTACAAGTGGTGGATTATCGGGGGTTTGGGGCTGGTGTTGGCGGCCGGTGCCGGCGTAATGCTGACGCGTGGATCTGGATCTGCTGGGGCGGCGGGCGGGGTCCTGCTGGATGGGGCTGGGGTGGGTCAGGGAAGGGGCGGAGCGACTGTGGGCCAGGCCGGGGTTGGGTCGGTGCACTTTCATGGACCTGGGCAAGGTGCGCTCCTGGCGGCGTTGAAGGAGGAGCTGTTTGCGGTTGAGACGGAGAGGCTGCAGGGGCGACTGGGAGAGACGGAGTATGCGGAGGTGAAGCGGGCTCTCGAGGTGGTACTCCGGCGGGCGCTCGGCCGCATCGAACCGGCGGTTGGGACGTCTAATTAGTTGAGAAAGCAGAGGTTTGGAGAGGCGAGATGAACACGTTGAAGTCGACGTTGCTCCTGGTAGCGTTGACGGTGTTTTTGGTGCTGATGGGAGATCGACTGGGCGGCCGCAATGGCATGTTGACAGCGCTTCTGATCTCGGTCGGGTTTAATTTTTTCAGTTATTTCTACTCGGACAAGCTGGCGTTGCGGATGTACCGTGCGCAGATCGCCAGGCGTGAGGATCTGCCGCGAGCGTTTGCGGCTTTGGAGCGGCTGACGGCGAAGGTCGGTTTGCCGATGCCGGCGGTGTATGTGCTTCCAACCGAAAGCCCGAATGCGTTTGCGACAGGGCGAAATCCGGCGCATGCCTCGGTTGCGGTGACGCATGGGATCCTCGTGCTGCTCGATGATGAGGAGCTCGAGGGTGTGCTGGCGCATGAACTTGGTCACGTCAAGAACCGCGACATCCTGACAGCTTCGATTGCGGCGACCTTGGCCGGAGCGATCACGATGATTGCGCGTATGGGGTATTTTGCTTCGATGTTCGGCGGCGGCGGGCGGCGGGAGCGCGGCGGTGGAGGGATGGAAGCGCTTCTGATGATTGTGCTCGCGCCGGTGGCGGCGATGATGATTCAGATGGCGGTGTCGCGATCGCGCGAGTTTGAGGCGGATGCGACAGCGGCACGGGCGACGGGCAACCCGTATGCATTGGCGCGTGCGTTGCAGAAACTCGAGAGCCACTCGAAGCGTGTGCCGATGAACGCGTCGCCATCGACGGCGCACATGTTTATTGTGGCTCCGTTGCTGGGCGGGGGCGGGTTCCAAAGCCTGTTTTCGACGCATCCGCCGATCGCGGAGCGTGTCAGGCGGCTGATTGGGCGCGAGTTTGTTTAGGCTGCGGATCACTGCGATGCAGCTGCGTCCAGTGCAGGTGAACGGGCGATGAAGCTTGCTTTTGGAAGCACGGCCGTTCGCGCATTTGTGCTCTTGTCGCTGATTGTGTGGCTAGGCGGCGAGATCTTTTTCGGGGCGGTGCTCGCTCCGGTGGCGTTCCGGACGCTGCCTAGCGCGCATCTTGCGGGGGGTGTGGTGCGCTCTGCGTTAGTGGTTCTTCATCGGATCGGTCTGGGGTGTGGAACGGTGCTTCTGCTGTTGCAGGGATTTCAATTGGCTGTCCGGAGCGGGCGGGAACGGCGGCTCGTGGCAGCGCGGTGGGGTTTGGTGTTGGGGATGATGGTGCTGACGGCGGTGTCAGACATCGGAGTGATCGGGCCGATGGAGCGGGACCGCCTGATGGCCGGTGGGGACATCACTTCCCTGCCCCGCGACTCCGTGTTGCGCACTGATTTTGATGGCCGGCATGCTTGGTCGACGCGAATCGAGGGTCTGGTGGTGGTTCTGGGCCTGGGGGTGGTCGGGCTGCTTGCGGTTGAGGGGACGCGGGAGCGAGCGACGGTCCAGGGGTAGATCTCGCTTGAGTTCACCGTGCCCTAGGCTGTATCGACATATTTGACGAGGTGTAACCAAGAGCAGGCGAGGGCGACGGTGGCTTGGAAGCAGGGTCTTCGTTTGCAGTATCGTGTGGCGAGTCTCTGGAACTGCTTGAGCCGGTTGAAGCAGCGTTCGATGCGGTGGCGAAGCTTGTAGAGAGTGCGGTCGTGCTGCCGTTGCTTGTTCCAGCAGCGGCGCGATGGGACGACCGCGACTGCCCCGAGACTTTGGATCTTGGCCAGGATGGCGGCCGAATCGTAATCCTTGTCGGCGAGCACGGCCTCGGCCCGGCGACCTTCCAGCAGCGGCAGGGCTTCGGGATATTCCGCTGCTTGACCTGCCGTCAAGCGGAAGGCAAGAGGCTCGCCCAGGCCGTTGGTCAAGAGATGAATCTTGGTGCTCAGACCACCTCGGGAACGCCCAAAGCCGGGGTCTTCGGAGCCCCTTTTGCGGCCCGTGGCCGCTTTCTGATGCGCTCGTACGATCGTGGAATCGAGCATAAGATATGGGTTGTTCTGGTCTGCGACCAGCTTGTCCCACACCCCGGCCTCGGCCCAGCGCACAAACCGCTTATGCGCGCTCTTGTACTTGCCGTATCGCTCCGGCAGATCCGCCAGCGCATGCCCGAGCGAACAACCCAAAGCACGGCGTTCACAAACCTACGGTTATCCTCGGCAGGTCGACCCACCGTTCCAGCCCGCCCAGGCAGAAGCAACTCCACTGGCCGCCACTGCGCTTCCGTCAATTCATACCGCATAGGCGCCATGCACCCAGTGCAACAAATCCAGCACACCCGGGAAAGTGAATATGTCGGTACAGCCTAGCGGACGGTCTGATCTCCACGCAGGTCTGTACGGGGATCGCTGTTGAGGGACTGGGGTGCTGATTTTGGCATTATGGGCTGCTACGGAGCTTTTGGGGCTGACTTGAACGGTCAAGGGGCTGTTTTCAGGCGTATGTTGGCGAGGGCACGTCAGGCACTGGCGCGCGATGAGGAGATGATGAGCGCGCTGGCGACGGTGGAGGTTCTTCGCCATGCCGCGGTAGCTCGTTTGCCGAAGCCGAAGCGCAGCTTCAGCACCGCGAAGGCTTGCTCTACGCGCGAGCGGGTCTTGCTCTGACGCGGTTGGCTTCGCGAGCGTTTCTTCGCTTGTTGATACCAAAAGCCTGGCGTTGCCGCCGCTGCTCATCTGAGCGGTTGCCGCTTCGCTCTTGCGAAGAACTGACCATCTGCTGAATGCTGGGAAGACAGCGACCGAGAACTGGTTGCGAGAACTCTCTTCAAGAAGTTCAGGCCAGCAACCTCTACATGCGGCTGGTTCGTGTGCATGGGCCGTGACAAGCGCGGCGGGGGCAAGTCTCCTTCGACAGAGCGCCGTCGATACATCGTTGCCGAGGCCGTGCACACGTTTGTCTCTCGGTATCGGGGAGATCCGCACGGCCGACCATAAGGGAGAGCGCCAAGAAGTTGGGGGGCGGTAGGCTGGGCGGGATTATGGAAGTGCTAGGCGCCTTGATTTGCTCGGATGAACTCAGCCACGCGATCATGCATTTCGTGGCGGCTATGGGGTTGATGTATGGCTCATGGCCTGTTTTGAAGAATTTGTACTCCACATTTTTGCGCAGGGGGGGGGCGGGGATGGGGAGGTGGTTCATCTCGTAGATTGCAGCGAAGTATGTGGTTGCAAGATCGAAGTACCCGTCCATGACCAGCACATGCATGCCGGCGTTGTGCTTCATCACGTTTGCAAGATCTGGAGCTACGTTGAATGTGCCGAACGGGGCTGCGTCGGTGGCGACGGGGGCGAAATCCCAGCGGTCCGGGACGTCTGCGCCGGACTGATGCGTCATCTGGAGCCCGAACTTCAACGTTTCATGTGCGTAGGTGTTCATTGCCGCTTCCATCATGGCGCCCTTGACGGTGGAGGAGTCGTACTGGGATTCGCCGGACATAGGATCGAGCACCACACCGGTGTATCGTGTATCTTGTCGGCCTGTCGTCAGTCCCGATCCTTCCCCGAGGAGCTTTTCAAATTGCTTCGCGGTAATCCGAAGATCGGCTCTCACCCAGGTTGCTGCCGGGATGCCTGTGTAGCGCTCGAGTTTTGTGGCCACGGCCTGCTCGGTCTCTGGCGCCAGGTCTGCTCCGGAGAGCAAGGCACTGGCGTATTTGCCTAGAGCGAAACGCTCCACCTCGCGGAGCCAAGGCTCGAGTTCCCCACGGAGCAGGCTCCATTTGCCCTCTTTTAGAGCTTTGGTGGGGAGGGCGGGTCGGTGCGGGTGGCGGCCGGGTCGGTGTGGACGATTTCGAGGCGGACGGGGGCGACGCCGGCGTGCAGAATGTTGATTTTTTCGGCGGCGGCGGTGGAGAGGTCGATGACGCCCTGGGGGGAGAGGAGGCCGCGATCGTTGATGCGCACGACGACCGATTGCCGGTTGCGGAGGTTGATGACGCGGACGAGGGTGCCGAAGGGGAGGGTGGGGTGGCAGGCGGTGAGGGCCTGTGGGTCGAAGATTTCTCCGCTGGCGGTGAGGCGGCCTTTGAACACGTCTCCGTACCAGCTGGCGATGCCGGAGAAGAAGTTGCGGCGTTTGGGATGAATGGCGAGGGATTTGCCGAGGGTGCCGGGAGCGGGGATGGCTCGGAGGGCGGCGGGGATGGGCGCCAGGGGGGAGAGGGGGGCGTGTGCGGCGGCGGCCAGGGCGATCAGGGTGGCGCAGGAGAGAAGGAGGAGGAGAGAGGATCGGAGTGGGTTGGCGGAGTTGAAGGAGTGGACGGAGTTAGAGAGTGAAGATCGCAACAGCACCTCGCGTTCTTGAAACTTTGTGACCTCCAAAAGGATACCTTTACCGGCACAAATAGAGCAAGTTGCGAGTAGATCGCCTATGTAGAAGGCGTACGTTCGAGCTGAGGTACTCTCCCTGATTTCGTGGCGGAGATCTTTGCTTGCGCGCGGGTGCGGGCGTGTGAGGTTAGGTTATTTTCAGGGGTCTTTTGGGAAGCATCTTCTCCTGATGCGTTCCAACTTTGAGCATTTCGCTTTAGCCGCTAATAAACCTTGCGGTCCGATATTTAGCAACGGTCTCGATGTGCGGAAAACAAAAGTGTGTCGGTCTGGGTGGGTCGAAAAGAAATGGATTAATGTGATTTCAGGCTGACGCGGGCCATGCTCGCTTTTGCTGTAACGCTAAGTAACGAGCAGAAGAAGAACCCGTTTATTCCCTGCCCACAACGCCTCTCCTGCAGCTCGGCATGGATTGCCTGGTTGCGCTCCCGTGCTCGGAGCCGGTGCTTTTTCCACGTGGTCAGCTCGGCTTCGGGCCGCGGCGAACCTTGATCACTGCGGGGCGGGGACGTCCAACTCTGTGGATCCGTTTGACCGGCTGAGTATTCAGGATCGGGTCGTCCGGGCGTGGGGATGGGCGGGCGAAAGTTGATGAGTTGATGAGTTGTGAGTTACGAGTCATGAGTTACGAGTTACGAGTCATGAGTTACGAGTCATGAGTCATGAGTTATGAGTTATGAGTGGGGCGGGGTTAGAGGGAAAGCCAGAGCCGAGGTAGAACATCTTACTTGCTGCTTCCGTTCCTTGGAGCAGTTGGAGCCGCCATCACCTTCCTTCCATTTGCGACTTGGATGAGAATCTCTGATTTAGGGTCTGCGCCAGCCGAAAGCGTACCTCAGCGGCTAAAGCCGCGTTGCATGGATTGCGGTTAAGGGACTTAAAATAAGGGAGATCTCCTGTGCGCTGTGTGGTTGAGGTCGTTCTGCTGGGTTATGCAATCTCGGGGGTGGTGGGGGTTAGGGTGAAGGTGATGGTTTGGGGGCCTAGGCGGGGGTGGGTGGCGGTGAGTTGGGCGGTGCCGGGCTGTTCTTGGGCGCGGATCCAGATGGCTCCGGTGCCGCCGATGAGGGAGAAGGGGTTGTCGCCGATGAGGTCGGCGGGGCCGGTTAGGGTGAAGTGGATGGGGTCGTCGGCGTAGGTGCGTAGGGCGTCGAACTCGTCGGTGACGCGGAGGACGACGCGGGTGGTGTCGCTGCCGTCGGCGAGGAGGGTGGTGTCGTCGGGAAGGAGGGTGAATTTCCGGTCCACGCCTTCGCCGGAGAAGCTCCTTGAGATGACCTGTTTGCCCTGGAGGAAGCCGTCGATGCGGAGGTCGCCCCAGGGGAGGCGCTTGCCGCTGCTGTTGGGTTGGTCCAAATCGAAGAGAAACGGTGGGTAAGTGAGGTGCGGGAAGTCCGCGCGGTTGGGTTCGAGTTCGGTGAAGATCTGCCACTCGGCCTTGGGAGCGGCGGAGTTGGCCGTGTTGAGCGGTCGGACGAAGATCTTGAGGTGGTCGCAGTTGGAGCAGACGACGGCTTTGGTGAAGCCGACGGACTCGTCCGAGTGAGCCCAGTGGAAGGCGGGTTCGAGGACGATCTCTTCCGATGGGTCGCACTGCGATTTGTAGAAGCCAGCGGCGGGCTTGTTTTCGCGGAAGATGTCGGTGACGCCGTGGTAGCAGATGCGGTCGCCGGCGCCGAAGTTTGCGTGGGTGTTGTAGTCGAAGGCGCACCATCCGATGCCGCCGGCGTACTGCGGGTCGGAGGCTAGCTGGTTGTGAATGCGAGCGTGGCGGAGGGTGTGTTCGCGCTGGCGCTCGTCGTCGTCGGTGGTTTTGGTGGGGTAGGTGTGGCCGACGAACTCGGTGTTGAGGTAGCGGGGGTGGTTGGGTTTTTTGAGGGGGAAGCCGAAGTCGTTCATGGTGAAGACGTCTTCGAGGAATTCGGATTCCTGGAAGTAGCGGATGCCGCCGGTCTGGCGGGTGGTGTCGAGGGCGTGCGCGAGGGCGTTGGTGCGGGTGTAGAAGTTGTGGTTGTCGCGCGACTCGTTGATGCGGACGCCCCAGAGGAGGACCGAGGGGTGGTTCCAGTCGCGGGTGATCATGCGGCGGACGTTGTCGACGGCGACGTCCTGCCAGGGGAGCGGGCCGATGTGCTGCCAGCCGGGGATCTCTTCGAGGACGAGGAGGCCTGTTTCGTCGCAGGCGTCGAGGAAGTGGCGGGACTGGGGGTAGTGGGAGGTGCGGACGATGTTGCAGTGGAGGCCGGAGCGGAGGATTTTGGCGTCCTGGCGCTGGGGGCGGGCGGGCATGGCCTGGCCGACGAAGGGAAAGGTCTGGTGGCGATCGAGGCCGCGGAGCTTAATGGTTTTGCCGTTGAGTTGGAAGCCCCTATCGGTGAAGTTGGCTTCGCGGAAGCCGATGCGACGGGTGAGGTCGTCGATGGGATGGCCGTCTTCGAGAAGGGTGACGCGGACGGTGTAGAGGTTGGGGTGATCGAGGTCCCAGAGATGGATGTCTTTGAGGCCGGAGAGGGAGATGGTGTGGGTGGGTTTGGTGGGGAGCGCGTTGGGGTCGGTGAGGGGGAGCGCGCCCTGGGCCTGGCCGGCGTCGGCGGGGTTGAGGGTGGGGGTTGGGCTGGGGGTGGGGAGCTTGCTGGTGGCGGTGGCGAGGGGGGCGGGGGCGGCGACGGGTTCGACGGACGGGCGGGGTGCGCTGGAGAAGGTTGTGGT
>CAXTYQ010000131.1:0-7625 GCA_964248505.1 uncultured Acidobacteriaceae bacterium | reverse complement strand
GAAGCGGTCCGCGATGTCGGCCAGGGCGCGCGCCTGAGCGACTGGAAGCCAGCCCACGGGGACACAGATGCCGAGGTAGTGGAGGCCGGGCTGTGCTTGCGGGTGCGCGTCGAGGTGGCCGGCGCGGTCGATGGATCCGCGCGGTTCGCACTCGGCGGCGTCGACGTGGAGCACGGGGAAGGCGAGTTTTCGCTCAGTTTCTTCGAGGAACTTCGGGACGCCCCAGCGATCAATGAGGTACTTGAGGCGCGCACTCTTGCGGTTGGTGCGGTCTCCGTGCTCGGCGAAGACGCGGACCATGGCGGCGGCAACGGCGACGAGCTGGTCGGGGCGGAGGAGCAGGCCGCAGTCGGTGGCGAACTGTTTGTGACCGGTGATGCCGCAGAGGAGAACGCGGAAGTAGACGCCCGGCGGAACGGACTTGCCCTCCCCGACGCGGACGGCGACGAAGCCGATGTCGTTGGTGTCGGCGAGGGCGGAGATCCGGCCGCCGTTGTCAAAGGCAATGTTGAATTTGCGCGGGAGGCCGAACATGTCGCGCGAGTTGGAGATGTAGTTCTGAAGCGCGTCGGCGAAGGGCTGGACGTCGATAAGCTCCTGCGGGTCGTAGCCGCTGATCGGCGAGGCCGTGATGTTGCGGATGTTGTCGGCGCCGGAGCCGTGAGAGCGCATGCCGAGACGCTGGATGGCGTTCAGGACATCCACGATGTTTTTCGGCTGTACTTCGCGGATCTGAACATTCGCGCGGGTGGTGAGGTCAATGCGTGCGGGGCCCCAATCCTCGGCCATGCGGGCGATGCCGCGGAGTTGATAGCTCGCGAGCAGGCCGCCAGGGACGCGCATGCGGAGCATAAAGCTGTCCTGCGCTGGGCTGACATAGAAGAAACCGAAGTACTTGAAGCGGTAGCGAAACTCGGTGTCGGGGGCCTTATCTTCGGCGGCGTGGGCAAGGAGATCGTCCCAACAGTCGAGCGGGTTGCGCTCGTACTTCCAGACCTCTTCCGCGCAGAGCTCGCTGACGGGTGTGCCCCAGAAGGTGGGCTCTTCGGGCTCGGCTAGAGCGAGGTTGGCGGCGCCGGAGGTGGAGTCGTTCGTGACCGTTCCGTCTGAGAGATTGCCGGCAAAGGGAGCACGCTGCATGGCGCCCGCGAAGAAGCCCTGCAGATATTGCTTCTGCTGCTCGGAAAAGGTCCCTGTGGAGGCGGGGCCTGCCGCTGCTAACGACAGATCGGTTGTAGACATTTGAGACGGCCTCCCATGAGCAGCAGCTTGAGCTATAGCTGCGCGTGTGTGGGAAGGCGGCTGCGGGACGCGCAGTCGAACAAGAGCCCACGGCGGAGCTGGACAAACTTATTTCGGTAGGGAGTCCGGCGCGTCATGGGGCCGAACGGGACCGGAGCAGGTCACTTCCATGTGGGCTCGCGGTAAGCCGAGTGTAGCGAGGTTCTGCGCCGGATGCAAGCGGGATTCCGCCCGTTTCGCAACTGTGGATTTTCCGGTTTCCTCCCCGCTGTGTTACACGTATGCAAACAAGCTCATGACACCCTGAAGTGTCTTGGCCACGGCGTCGTGCCGGGATAAAGCCTGCTCCTCGATGAGCAATAGAAGCTTGCGTCTGTACGCCGGGCCGAGGTCCGGAGGCGTACCGCCGTCCCATCGTCCGGCCACCATCTGCATATTCGAGGAGGCTCCTTTTGTTCCGTCTGACCTTGTTTGTGTGCCTGCTTTTGGGCCCAAGCGTCCCATCGTTTGCGCAAACTACACCGGCGCCGCCTGCTCTGCCACCGTCCACTCCCCCCACGATCACCGCAATCATCCGTGAGCGCACCAACGCGACGCAGTGGTTCGCGGCGACGCCCCACGACGAGGTCTATGGGCACCAGGATTCGCTGCTCCGCCTAGGGATTTCGCAACGGATCAAGCACTTCGACTACCAGGCCGAAATGGAGCAAAGCTCGGAGTGGTTCTTGCCCAACGATGCCGTGTCCCCTGTGGCGGCGCAGGGTCAGCTGGGCCTGGGCGCAAACTATTACGTCGCCAATAACAACAACCGAGACCCCGCCGCGGGGTCCTTTCGCCAGGGCTTTCTGCGTTACCACTTCAAGCGCGACGCCAACACGCTTCGACTAGGGCGCTTTGAGTTCTTCGACGGCGCGGAGACCACGCCCAAGGACCCGACACTCGCATGGCTGCAGACCAATCGCATCGCGCAGCGGTTGATAGGCAACTTTGGCTTCTCCAACGGTCAGAGGTCGTTCGATGGCATCGACGGCAAGGTGGGCGGGGCGAACTGGAACCTCACGGCCATGGCCGGACGCGCGGTGCAGGGCGTCTTCAACATGAACGCCAATCCCGAACTGAATGTAGATCTGCAGTACCTGGCGTACACGCGCTACCTGGCGCAGAAGCGGCTGATCGTACGCGGCTTCGCGATCGACTACCACGATGGCCGAACGGGGCTGACCAAAACGGACAGTCGCACGGCGGCGGCGCGCGCTCTGGATCACAAAAACATCCGTGTGGGCACCTATGGCATGAGCGCGACGACGGCGATCCCCGTGGGCAAGAACACGGCCGATCTGCTGTTCTGGGGCGTGCTGCAGAACGGCTCCTGGGGCCTGTTGAACCAGCATTCCGGCGGATATGCGGTGGAAGGCGGATACCACTGGACCGCGGTGAAGACCGGGCCATGGCTGCGCGGCGGCGCCCTGCGCACGACCGGCGACAACAACAACACGGATGGTGTGCACAACACGTTCTTTCAGGTGTTGCCGACGCCTCGTCTTTACGCGCGCTTCCCCTTTTTCAACATGATGAACTCTAAAGACGAGTTTGTGCAGCTGATCGATGCACCGACCAAAAAGCTGGATGTACGAACGGATCTGCACTTCCTCCAGCTAACCGCACCGACCGACTTCTGGTACCAGGGTGGGGGCGCCTTTGACAACAAGGCCTTCGGCTACATCGGTCGGCCGGGTGGCGGGCACGGCAGCTTCTCGTCGGTGTACGACGTCAGCGCGGAGTACGCACTGAGCAAGCAAGTGGCAGTTGGCGCCTTTTATGGCCGTGCCTTCGGAAAAACCGTGGTGGCGGGGATCTACCCGCGCGACCGAGTGGCGCAGTACGGATTCTTTGAGCTGAACTACAGATTCTCTAAGCCCGTGGGCCATGCACCCAAGCCGTAGACCTCCACAAAGCAGCTTCACGCTCCGGTGAGTGGGATGTAGTATAGGAAAACTCACCCTAAACGCATCTTTCTCCCGCCGGGAACGTCCCGCGGAAGTTGGCGATTCCCCCGGAGTGAGCGAAAAGGACCGGCCCGAATGCCGCATGCGAGCTTCGATGGACTCCGCGTGTTGTCGCTGGAGGCGCGTCGTGCCCGCGAGGTAGAAAAGCTGATCCGCACCTACGACGGCCAACCGTCCGTGGTGCCGGCGATGCGGGAGTTGCCGTTGACCTCCAATACCGCATGCCTCCAGTTTGGCCGGCGGCTCGTTGCGGGCGAGTTCGACATGGTGCTGTTTATGACCGGGGTTGGGGTGCGCTCGATGATGAGCATCCTCGAAACGGAGATCCCCCGGGACGCCGTCGTCGAGGCGCTGCGGCGCACGACCGTGGTGGCGCGTGGCGTAAAGCCCGGTGCCGTGCTGCGTGAGTTGGAGGTGCCGATCAGCGCTGTGGCGCCCGAGCCGGCAACCTGGCGAGAGGTGATCCAAACGCTGGATGCGAGCTTCGGGGACCGTCTGCCCGAGACGCGTCTGGCTGTCCAGGAGTACGGAGCTTCCAACCCGGAGTTGCTCGCCGAACTTGTAACGCGCTGCGCCCAGGTGACCAAGGTGCCGGTGTATCAGTGGGGCCTGCCGCTGGACTTGCAGCCGCTGCGCGAGAGCGTGCTGGCCGTCACTCAGGGCACTGTAGACGTCGTTCTCTTCATGACCGCCGTGCAAGTCATTCACATGTTCCAGATCGCCACGGAGATGGGGCTCGCCGACGATCTACGGCGCGGTCTGGCGACAATGGTCGTGGTATCGGTCGGTCCAACCACCACCGAGGAGCTGCAGCATTACGGCGTAACGCCGGACTTCGAGCCTTCCCGACCCAAGATGGGTTTCATGATCAATGAGGCTGCGCAGTACGCGGGCAAGGTGCTCGCGGCCAAACGTGCTACCACGCCGCCGGTCGATCTGCCGCCGGCGCCGATCCCTTCGGACGGTGCGGATCCATCGGCGGCGCCGGTCATCGCGGCGGCTCTCACTCGCGGTGTCGTGCAGGTCGCTCCTTCCACGCCGACGATGGCGGGGTTTCTGGATGGCCTGGGGCCGCTCGACATCCTCGAGGAGGTATCGAGCCGCATCACCACCACCGATCCGTTGCACGTTGTGCTGGGGCGCATCATTCAGTTCGTGTCGACAGTGTTTCCCTGCGACTCCTGTTTCCTGTACACGGTGGAGGGCGACGAGTTGGTTTTGCGTGCCTCCAAAAACCCCCACGAGGATGTCGTAGACCGGTTGAAGATCTCGGTTGGGGAAGGCGTGACGGGATGGGTGGCCGAGCATCGGGAAGCGGTGGCCATCTCCGACCACGCCTCCGAAGACCCGCGCTTCAGCGCCTTCGTGAATCTGCCGGAGGATCGCTTCGAGGCAATGCTGTCCGTGCCGATCCTTTGCGCAAACCGCGTCGTGGGTGTGCTAAACCTGCAGCATCGGGAGCGGTACGACCACACGGAACTCGGTCGGCGGCTGCTTTCGACCATAGGAACGCTTGTGGGAGCGGAGATGGAGCGCGCCCGGCTGGAAACGGAAAATTTCGCGCTCACGCAACGTCTGGAAGACCGCAAGCTGGTGGACCGCGCCAAAGGTGTACTGCTCCGGGATCTGAAGATCAGCGAAGACGAAGCCTACCGAACCATGCAGCGCGAAAGTCGCCAAAGACGTCGGCCCATGCGGGAGATCGCCGAGGCCATTCTGCTGGCGGAGGAGTTACGCCAGGCAAGCAGATCCTAGGCTCCCGCCCGTCGGTGTGAGGCAGCTTTTTCGCAGCATCTACACACGGCCACAATCAGACTTCGCCATCGCCATTTATTACAACAAATTAAAGTAAAAGTTGGTGCGGTAGAACACCATTTCACTCACCTTGTCGCAATCCACCTTATAGATCCGCAGCCCTTATTCCATGCGAGTCGAACGGTACTTGCAAGAGCAATATGGAGGCCCGGCCTCTGCATCCCAACAAGTAAGAGCACGAAATTGCGACACTGATCGGTTATGTCAGAAGATTGCAGAGGTCCTCTCCTTGTTACATATTCACTTCGGAACAGGCCGACTTGGCCTAGGCTTGGTAGCACCATTCTTTCAGACTTCTAACTCTGAGCTATACCTCCTGAACCGCGCCAGCTCAGGCCGCAACGCCACAGGAAGTACGTCACTCGATCCATCCCGGCGCAACGAGTTACTGAAGAATAATCCGCGCCATGAGTACCTGATAGATACGCCTGGGCATACCCAGACTTCCATCGCCCAGCCGAGGGAGCGAGTACACTACGACGGCTTCTTCTCCTTTGGCGATGACGATGTTGCAAAGTCGATTAACGAGATTCTCGATAAGTCGCGAGCGAAGTCAGACGGCATCGTCGTAAGTGCTTCCGTACTGACCGTGGAAAACTATGCACCTGTCGTCGACGCCCTGAACTCGATCTGTCGCGCCAAGGAGACATCGGATGGCGAGATAGGAGATATATACCTCATCGCCTGCGAGAACACGGTCAGTGCGCACGAGATCCTAAAGCACAGGGACTTGGCAGACCGGATAGGCGAGATAACCCGAGAGCATGTCCGCTGTGTTCACGCGCTCGTAGACCGCGTTTGTGTCGACATAGAAGAATGCACCTTTCAGGGTGAACCTGAAGTCCTTGTGCGCGCCGAAGAATACGGTTCGCTCAAGCTGGAGCTTTGCTACAATACAGAAGACTTACCCAGGCTACTAAAAGGAAGTAAGGTCGAATTCAGTCGCCATCTCGACATAGAGAAGGAGATCAAACTCTGGTTGTTGAATGGATCGCACTGGCTGATCGCGTTGACTGCCTTTCGCGAGTCGGACGGGGATGTCGATCTGAAGTTGGATGACTTCATCAATTCCACTGAGAACCATGGCCTCTATGCCACCGAGGTGGTGAATGAGATGCGTGACGGCATCGAGGCCCTGCTGCGCTCGGATCCACAGTATGCAGACTTCGTGAGAGATGTCGATGTGAGCCGCTATCTCGATGGTGCGGTTGCTTCGATCCTTGAGCGCTTCAAAGTCAATGACGACACAATTCAGCGTATTCTCGCGCGGTTCCGGGCTCCGACTCCAGACGAGACAACAGCCGTACAGAGCTTCGTGGATCGCTTCCTCCACAAAATCGAACAGCCCCTCGTCGCATACCAAGCCGAAAAGGGCATTCCACCTAAGTCGGCGACACAAGGCATCTTCAATCTATTCCGCTTACAAGCTTCCGGTACCTACGTAGATACGGCTCGTCACCACGGACGCGAGGCTGCTTAGGTGTGGAAGTAGTAAGATGATGCTCCAGAAAAGGTACTTCGCCGCGTTACAACCCAGCTACATAAGGATTAGATTCGATGGCAGTAGATGCACTCATCTTCGATTGCGACGGCGTTCTGATAGACAGTGAAGTTGTAGTTTGCAGGATCGCCGCGGAGGAACTCACCAGACTCGGGTACACGATCAGCACCGAAGATGTGATCGCTCGATTTGCCGGCCGGCCCGAGCACGAAATGCGGGTCGAAATCGAGAGCGACTGGGGACATCCGATCCCGAAATCCTATCGGGAGAACGTCAATGCGCAAACCTATGAGGCGTATCGGACAGATCTGCGGATCATGCCCGGCATAAAAGAGGCTCTCGATAAAATCACGCTTCCTGTATGCGTGGCTTCGAGTAGCTTTCCAGAGAAGCTTCGGCTTGGTTTGCAAACCGTGGGGCTCTACGAGCGTTTCATGCCGAACGTGATCAGCGCAACGCTCGTGGCGCATGGGAAGCCAAAGCCGGATGTCTTCCTGTTCGCCGCAGGCTGGCTAAAAACCAGCCCTATGCGGTGTCTGGTCATAGAGGACAGCATCCCGGGTGTAATCGCCGCGAAGAGCGCAGGGATGCGAGTTCTAGGTTTCGCCGGAGGTGGACATTGTGGCCCGGGTCATGCCGAGAAGCTAGCCGAGGCCGGAGCGTCGGCAGTCTTCACCGATATGCGCGAGCTGCCATCCTTGCTCTCCGGCGCTGAGACAAGTCAGCTACAAGAGGATGCAGCTTAGGCTAAAGTCGCAACGACAATCCACGCCGCTTACAACTTGGTGCCGGGAGGGGGGGTCGAACCCCCACGAGGTTGCCCTCGGCGGATTTTGAGTTGCTGGGGAAAACCACAAGTCTAACAAAACAAATGATACTCGACCGTAATGCACTGTAAGCGTAAGTAGTTGAACGACCGTAATTTAGTGCAAATACCCCTTCTGTGGAAAAGCTGACGTGTGTACCGCTACTGTACCGCCTGCTCACTGTAACGGACGGGCATTTGCTAGGGCCTGTTCACGCTAAGGTTTAGGCTTCTGTTAATCTGTTTTTACCGATGG
>CAXTYQ010000130.1:0-7723 GCA_964248505.1 uncultured Acidobacteriaceae bacterium | reverse complement strand
GGGGCGGTGACGGGAGGCACGGTGGTGTGGTCGGCGGGCGGGGCGGACGGAGTGGTTCCGGCGGGACTGGCGCCGAGGGCGGGGTTGACAGTGGGCGAGATGACGGGAGTTTCGACGGGAGTTTCTTTTTTATCCTGGAGGCGTTCTTTCGGGGCGCCTTTTGCGCGATGTTTTTTGGGGTGCTTGGTCGTGTCTCCGTTGAGGCCGAGAGGGGCCGACTGCGTTTGCAAGGAGGCTTTTTCGGTTGGGCTGGGGCCGGCGGGAGTTGCGGCGGCCTTTTCGATGACTTTTGTCTGTTTCTTCTGGATTTTTTCGGCTTTGATTGTCGGTTCGCGGGCGCTGAAGCGGGTTTTGCCGGTGACGGGGGCCTTGGGCGCGAGCGGATCGGGGTCGGAGGTTGCGGAGATCTCCGTCGTGGTGCCGGTGGGGGCGAAGGCGGTGCCGGGAGCGGTCGAGGTGGCGGGGAGTGCGGCTAGAGCGGCGGATTGCGTGCCGGGCCCACGGTCGGTACCGACGGTTTCGTCTGCGGATCCGGAGGGGAGAGAATTTCGCGGGGCCTGGCCGTAGCGGATCTTTTCGCGCTTGATCTTGCGGGGTTTGTCGTTTTTTGCGATGAGGCGAGTTTTGCCGGAAGAGGGCGGAGGTGCGGCTTCCGCGACGGCCGAGGTGGAGGTGTCTGGGGCCGCAGCGGACGGGGTCGGTGAGGTTTGGCCTGAGGTAGTCGGGCTGGCGGCTTGGGACTCGGCGGTTGCAGGCGGGGGGGTGGCGGCCGCTGGGGTGGATGCAGTGAGCGGGGCGGTTGCGGGCTGGGCGGAGTTTGCGGTCGAGAAGCGGGTGCCGCGGTCGAAGCGTGCCTTTTGCTGCGGAGTCTTTTTCTTTGGGACGGGTGGGGCGTAGGCGGTGAAGACGGGCTTGGTTTGTTTTGTGCTGCTGCCGGTATCGACGAAGCCGGGCTTGATGTCGATGTAGGCATCTTCGCGGAGTTTGGTGAGGTAGGCGCGGAGGGCGGGCTGGAGTTGCTGGAGGTACATGGCTTCCTGGATCTGCGGCTCGATTTGTTTGAGGGGAGGGACGCCGGCCTGCTGATGGTCGGTGACTTTGAGGATGACGAAGCCCTGGCGGGTGCGGATGGGGGCAGTCGATTCGCCGGATGGGAGGGGGAAGGTCTGGTCTTCGAGGACTTTTGCGAGGGCACCGCGCTTGAAGAGGCCGAGGTCGCCGCCCCCCGCCGCGGTGGGGCCACCGGAGTATTGTTTGGCGAGAGTGTCGAAGGCGGTTCCGGACTTCACTTTTGCGGCGACTTCGTCGGCTTTTTTCTGGGCCTGCGCGATGACGGCGTCGGAGGCGTCGGCGGGCGTGGGGATGAGGATTTCGCTGAGGCGGACCTGTTCGGGCTGCTCGAAGTCGGATTTGTGGGCGTCGTAGAAGCTTTGTTCCTGGGCCTGGTTCATCTGCAGGCGGCGGCCGACTTCGTCGCGGACGACTTCCTGGGTGAGGATCTGGTTGCGGATCTGAGCTTTGAAGTCTTCAAAGCTGACGCCTTGCTGGCGGGCTGCTTTTTCGAGGGCGTCGAGGTCGGGGAGGTTGTTTTGTTTGCGGATCTCATCGAGGCGACGGATGACCTCGGCGTCGGCGTTGAGGCCGAGCTCTTTTCCGCGGCTGATGAGGAGTTGCTGGTCGACCATGTCGCGAAGGAGATCTTTTTCGCGCTGTTCGCGGTCTGCGGGGGAGGCGTTTTGCTGCTGGAGCTCTGCCTGAAGCTGCTGCTGGCTGCGTTCGAGGTCGCTGCGATTGATGATCTGGTCGTTGACCCGGGCGATGACGTCTTCGACGACGGTGCCGTTCGCGGTGATGGGGGTTGGTGTAGGGAGGGGTGCCGGGGCGGGCGCGGTGGTGAAGGGGCTCTGGTAGCGGGGGGCCTGGGGAGTTTGGGCGAGGGCGCCGACGCCGGCGAGGGCCGCCGACCACAGGGTAGCAGCGGCGAAGGCCGAGCGCAGGGCGCGGGATCTGAGGATGGGAGCGGGGGATTTCGGAGACGGGTTTGGACGCATGGTCACTCTGATCTTTTATCCTCTTGGCCGGCCTTGATGTTGTCCGGGCGGTCGCGCTGTCGGCTTAGACTTTGCTCCGGGGCTTGCCGGTAGGCGACGACTTTATTCTAAACGCGAGGCTGGCGTGGCGGCATTTGTGGGATCTATCTGGCACCTTTTGTGGGATCTCTCTGGCACCTTTGAGGGAGGATCGCGCTCACAAGTGGGTGCTATACTCCGTCCAAAGTAAGCAAGAGGTGGATCGCTCAGGGTATCTGACCGCATCCGTCTCTTTCCGAGGACATCTTATCTCCATGGCACCTAGAACCCGTCGCGCGCTCTTTTCGGTCACCGTATTTCTTGGGACTTGCGGTGTTGTGGGGTCGGTGATCAGCCAGAAGGTTGCGGCGCAATCGGCGACGGACGAGTCGACGCTGCGGGATTCGCTCCATGACTTTACCGGCGTGTACTCGATTGTGGAGCAGAATTATGCGGAGAAGCTGAATCCGGAGAAGGCGGACAAGGCGATCTACGACGGTGCGATTCCGGCGATGCTCCACGTGTTGGACCCGCACTCGAACTTCTATGATCCGAAGGCGTTTGCGCAGATGCGCGAGGATCAGCATGGGAGGTACTACGGTGTCGGGATGCAGATTCAGCCGCAGCCGGACAAAAATGGTGCGCTGAAGATTGTGGTTTTGGCGCCGTTTGAGGGGACGCCGTCGTTTCGGGCCGGGATTCGGCCGGGTGATGTGATTGTTTCGATCGATGGCAAGACCACGGAGGGGATGGATTCTGCGGCGGTGGCGGCCCTTCTGAAAGGGCCTCGCGGAACGCATGTTTCGGTGACGATGGCGCGTGAGGGTGCGCCCAAACCGCTGGTGTTTGATCTGGTCCGGGACGAGGTGTCGCGGCCTTCGGTCGATCTGGCGTTCTTGGTGAAGCCGGGCATCGGGTATATGCACATCACCAACTTCATGGAGACGACGAGCCGCGAGACGGCGGATGCGCTTGACCGGTTTGAGAAGGAGGGCGAGCTCCATGGTCTGGTGATTGACTTGCGAGCGAATCCGGGCGGGTTGTTGAACGAGGCTGTGAATGTTTCGGACAAGTTCCTGAGCAAGGGACAGATTGTGGTTTCGCAGCGGGGACGGGCGTTTCCGGACCAGGTGTACCGGGCGGCGCACGGGTCGACCGGAAAGTTTCCGATTGTGGTGTTGGTGAACCGGAATACGGCGTCGGCGGCTGAGATTGTTTCGGGGGCGCTGCAGGATCACGATCGTGCGCTGATCGTTGGCGAGACGACGTTTGGCAAGGGCCTGGTACAGACGGTGTTTCAGATTACAGAAGATACCGGGCTGGCGCTGACGACGTATCACTACTACACGCCTTCGGGGCGGCTGATTCAGCGAAATTACTCGAATGTGTCGCTGTATGACTACTATTATGTGCGGGATAACAAAAAGGAACCGAAGGATGCGGCGAACCGCGAGGTAAAGCTGACGGATTCTGGACGGACGGTGTACGGCGGCGGCGGGATTACGCCGGACGAGAAGATTGAGAACTTCAAGTCGACGCCGTTTGAGGACTCGCTGGTGCAGCACTATGCGTTCTTCAATTTTTCGAAGCACTATCTGGCCAACCGGACGATTGGAAAAGACTTTGTTGTGGATGATGCGGTGCTGGGGCAGTTCAAGGAGTTCCTGAAGGCAAACAATATCGACTACACGGATGCGGATCTTGCGGCGGCGAACGACTGGCTGCGGACGAGCATCAAGGCGGAGCTGTTTACGTCGCAGTTTGGGCAGTTGGAGGGGCTGAAGGTTCGGGCGCAGTGGGATCCTCAGATCTCGAAGGCGCTGACGTACATGCCGGAGGCGCAGGCGCTGGAGGATCATCTGAAGCCGGCTTCGAAGACGACTGTAGCTCAGCGCTAGGACGACTGTGCTTTGTGGTGTGAGAGGGCCGGCATAAGTGCCGGCCCTCTTTGCGTGTTGAAGCCGTTTTCAGGCTGCGTTGGGGAGGACGACGCCGGGTTGGGCGTTGAGGATGGCCACGACGCCGTTGACAAGGTTGGTGACGTAGGCCTTGTCGACGGCGATGCCGGCCTGGGTGAAGAGCGTGATGATGGGAGCTTCGACGATGGAGAGCACGTCCGCGAGCTTTTGCGTGTTGGCTTCGGAGCCCTGAGCCGACCATCGCTGCTGGACGGTGATGACGGTGGCCTGAACGAGTTTGACCGAGGCGGTGAACGCTTCGAGGGCCGGGGCTGCCGCTGGGTCCGCGATGGAGACGACCGAGGCGACGGGGACGGCGTACTTGATGACGTCGGCGAGCACGGTGCCGGCGATGTGTCCTGCTTTCTTGAGGAAGCCTTCAAAGGCGGCGAGTTTGCCGGCTTTGGGGGTTGGGGCGGGTTGGGTGGTTGCCGGAGTTGGAGTTTGGACGGCAGGTGAAGTGAGGGTGGCTGGGCCGGCGTTGCCCTGGGCGGGGCCGGGCGGGAGGATGAAGGGTCCGGGGGCTTGTGTGTGGGCCGGGTCTACGAGGGGATTTTCCGGTGTGTTCATGATGTTTTCTCTCAGTCAAACTTCTTGGTTGCTGTTAGGTGTTGGGTCCGGGCAGGGTGTGCGCGGGTCGATGAGCGGCCGCACGGAGGTCGTCTGACTCTCGGCGGTGGTCATGGTCGTCGCTTCCTTGGTGTCGACCTGATGAGTGGTGGTGGGTTTGCCGACCAAGAGGGTTGCCGCGATGCTGGTGAGCGCGGTAACGAGGTTGGTGACGCAGAGCAAGACGGCGGTTCGGACGGACGGATCATTTTTTCCGAGCGCGAAGGCGAGAAGGGCGGTGAGGACGGCCATCACGAGCAGAGTTGCTGCGATGATGTCGGTCCGGCTGCTGCCCTCCTGGGTGGTCAGTTGCATGCTTCTCCTTTCTTGTTTGAGCGAGCAGAGCGCGTCTGTTTGCGTCGGCGGAACGCACGTGCGAACAGATGGCGGGCGAAGAAAAGGCTCCCTTGCGGGAGCCTCTTGAAACTTGCCTTGTGCCTGCACGCCCCGCTGATGGGCACGAACAATGCTCTATTTCCTATTCTACGAAAGCTGGGGAGTAACTACGCCACGTTTGGGGAAGTCGTTGATTACTTTGTGCCGGAGGTGTCTTTGAGGCCGCGGTACTTCATCATGGGTTCGACGCTGGGGGCTTTGCCTCGCCAGGCGGTGTACATGGCGCTGAGGTCTTCGGTGTTGCCGCGGGAGAGGATCATCTGGCGGAAGCGGTCGCCGTTGGCGCGGGTAAGGCCGCCGTGTTCTTCGAACCACTGAAAGGCGTCGTCGTCGAGCATCTCGGTCCAGAGGTAGGCGTAGTAGCCGGCGGAGTAGCCGCCACCCCAGATGTGGCTGAAGTAGGTGGAGCGGTAGCGAGGTGGGACGGTGGGGATGTTGAGGTGGGTGCGGTCGAGGGCTTGGCGCTCGAAGGTGTCGGGGTCCTGGAGCGGGGCGGTGGCGGGGAGGGTGTGCCACTGCATGTCGAGTTCGGCGGCGGCGAGGAGTTCGGTGAGTTTGTAGCCCTCGTTGAAGGTTTCGGCGCGTTTGATCTTGGCGGCGAGTTCGGCGGGCATGGGGCTGCCGGTCTTGTAGTGCTTGGCGTAGTGGTTGAAGACGGAGGGGTAGAGGGCCCAGTGCTCGTTGAACTGGGAGGGGAACTCGACGAAGTCGCGGGCGGTGGCGGTGCCGGAGAGGCTGGGGAACTCGGTGGCGGCGAACATGCCGTGGAGGGCGTGGCCGAACTCGTGGAACATGGTGGTGACGTCGGTGAAGGAGATGAGGGCGGGTTCGCCGGGGGCGGGTTTGGGGAGGTTGGCGACGTTGTAGACGACGGGGAGGGTGCCGAGGAGTTTGGATTGGCCGACGAACTCGGACATCCAGGCGCCGCCCTGTTTGTTGTCGCGCTTGAAGTAGTCGCAGTAGAAGAGGGCGAGCGGCTTGCCGGTGGTGTCGGTGACCTCGAAGACGCGGACGTCAGGGTGGTAGACGGGGATGTCGTGGCGCTCGTGGAAGGTGATGCCGTAGAGCTGGGTGGCGGCGTAGAAGACGCCGTTTTGGAGGACGTTCCAGACCTCGAAGTAGGGTTTGACCTCGGACTCGCTGAGGTTGTAGCGGGCTTTGCGGACCTGTTCGGCGTAGAGGTCCCAGTCGTAGGGCTGGAGTTGGAAGCCGCCATTTTGGCTGTCGATGACGGCCTGGATGTCCTGGGCTTCGGCGGCGGCTTTGCCGGTGGCGACGGGGACGAGGGCGTCCATGAACTGGAGGGCGGCGGCGGGGGTCTTAGCCATCTGGTCTTCGAGCTTCCAGCTGGCGTGGTTGGGGAAGCCGAGGAGATGGGCGCGGCGGGCTCGGAGCTGGGCGATGTGGGCGATGGTGTCGCGGGTGTCGTTTGCGTCGCCGCGTCTGGCGCGGTTGAGGGAGTGCTCGAGGAGGGCCTGGCGGGTGGCGCGGTCGGTGAGTTCGGCGAGGGCGGGTTGCTGGGTGGTGTTCTGGAGGGAGAGGAGGTAGCCGGGCTGTTTGCGGGCCTGTGCGGCTTCCTTGGCGGCGGTGAGTTGGGCGTCGGAGAGGCCGGCGAGCTGGGCCTTGTCTGTAGCGACGAAGGCGCCTTCGCGATTGGCGGCGAGGAGGCGGGTGGAGAAGGTGTTGGAGAGGGTGGAGAGCTGTTCGTTGAGCTTGCGGAGTTCGGCTTTGCCGGTTTCGGGGAGGTTGGCGCCGGCGTGGACGAAGTGGTCGTAGGTGACGTCGAGGAGGCGGCGGGATTCGGGGTCGAGGTGGAGGGTTTCGCGCTGTTGGTAGAGGCTGGAGACGCGGGCGAAGAGCTGTGGGTTGAGGTAGATGCTGTCTTCGTGGGCGGCGAGTTTGGGGGCGATCTCGGCTTTGATTTTCTGGAGAGTTGGGTTGGTGTTGGCTCCGGTGACGGCGGAGAAGGCGCGCATAGCGCGATCGAAGATCTGGCCGGAGCGCTCCATGGCGACAATGGTGTTTTCGAAGGTGGGGGGCTGGGGGTTGGTGGCGATGGTGTTGATCTCGCGGAGCTGGTCGGCCATGCCGGCCTCGATGGCGGGCTGGAAGTCGGTGTCTTTGATCCGGTCGAAGGGCGGGGCCTGGAACGGGAGGGCGATGGGGGCGAAGAAGGGGTTTTGCGGGCCGAAGGTTTGGCTGGGGGCGGGGGCGGAGCTGAGGGCGAGGGTGGCGGCGGCCAGGAGGGTTGTCATGGATTTGGAGATCATCTCAGGGATGATTGTGCCATGACCTCGAGCAGATACCTCCCCCCGGGGGTATCAATATGGTTCTAAAATATCCAATCTATTGGACTTAGATCTGGATCGGTATCTGGGTTGGTATCTCCTTTGGTGGGTTCTCAGATCATGTGAGGCTTAAAAGCGGAAGCAGATTCCCTGCGGGAATGACAACCAAAAGGCAAGGGCAAGGGCAGATTCCCTTCGGGAATGACAACTAGAAAGGCAAGGGCAACAGCAACGGCAAGAGCAAGGGCAACAGCAAGAGCAAGAGCAAGGGCAAGGGCAACGGCAACAGCAACGGCAAGAGCAACGGCAACAGCAACGGCAAGAGCAACGGCAAGAGCAACGGCAAGAGCAACTACAGGGGTCCTTCGCTTCGCTCAGGATGACGGCGTGAAACAAGCAACGG
>CAXTYQ010000129.1:0-7761 GCA_964248505.1 uncultured Acidobacteriaceae bacterium | reverse complement strand
CGCCGCCTCCCGCCGGCACACCCGCCGGTCCTTCGTCGTCGCCGGTCTTGCCACCGCCGCCGGCGCCGGCCTCTACGCCTACCTCAACCTCGGCCCGACCGACGAGATGCAGCCCCTCCCAATCCGCCGCGCCTTTCAGTTCAACGCCCTCCTCTCCCGCGACAATCCGCTCGACCACGCACTCGCCCCCACCTACCCACTCAGCCGCGCCGAAACCCTCCGCGTCAACGGCATCTACGGCCTCAAAAAGTCCCTCATCCCCGAAAGCTGGCGCCTCCAACTCGTCGGCGCCCGAGCCCATCCCCAAGACCCGCGCTACACCAACGACGTCACCGCCTGGGAGTACCAGTACACCAAAGCCGCGGACACCGAAGACAAAGGCCACGACACCAAAGTCGATCCCAAGCTCGCGACCGCCGCCAAAATGGCTCCCGAATCCATGCAAGAGAAGGCCGCGGAAGACGAGAACCACACCGGCCGCAAACCTCGCGGCACCGAAGAAGCCGGCGAAAGCCGCTCCACCCTCGACCCCGGCACACCTGGCCTCCTCCTCCGCATCGACGACATCCTCCATCTCCCGCGTCACGAGCTCGTCACCCAATTCAAATGCATCGAAGGCTGGAGCCAGATCGTGCACTGGGCCGGTGTCCGCATGTCCGACTTCCTCGAAACCTATCCTCCCGAACCCATCAACGGCAAAGATCCACGCTACGTCTACATGGAAACCCCCGACGGCGACTTCTACACCGGCTACGACCTCCACGTCATGCGCCACCCCCAAACCCTCCTCGTCACCGAGATGATGGGCGCCCCCCTCACCCAGTTCCACGGCGCGCCCCTTCGCCTCCACATGCCCACCAAATACGGGTACAAGCAGATCAAACGCATCGGCCTCATCGCCTACACCAACCACAAGCCCGACGATTACTGGACCCGCCTCGGCTACGACTGGTTCGCCGGCCTCTAAGCCCCGGCGAGCACACTCGTTTTCCCCGCCCCCACCCAAAAGTGGCACCCCTCACCACTCCCCCTCGCCCCACCCAGGGGAGTATCATTCAGACCACATGGGACGTCTAACCTCTGTCCACGTCGCGACCGGCCCGGAGCCCTGCACCGCGCACCCTCCAGCCCACCCCGCCCCGTGCCTCCAAGGGAGCCCGTTTTAGCCTATGCCGAAGCTCGTGAAAATCTCGCTGCTCGCCCTCTCCGTCGCCCTCGTCCTCACCATCTTCCTCGGCGTCAACTCGCGCGGCGTCAGCGCCGCCACCGTCCAGGAAGGCGACGGCGCCTACCGGCAGATCAACGTCTACAGCGAGGTCCTCCGGCACATCCAGACCGACTACGTCGAAGAACCCAACATCCACCTCGTCACCGACGGCGCCCTCCGCGGCCTCCTCGAATCCCTCGACGCCGACTCGAGCTATCTCACGCCAGCCGACTACAAAATCTACAAAGCCGGCCAGAAAGGCAACGCCCAGGTCGGCCTCAACGTCTCCAAACGCTTCGGCTACGCCACCGTCGTCTCCGTCACCCCCGGCAGCCCCGCCGACAAGGCAAACCTCAACGACGGCGACATCATCGAGGCCGTCGGTCCGCAAGACACACGCGAACTCTCCCTCGCCATGATCCAGATGCTCCTTCGCGGTCAGCCCGGCTCCGAACTCACCCTCTCCGTCGTCCGCCCGCGCCGCGCCGAGCCGGAAAAAGTCGTCATGACCCGCTCCATGCAGGCCCTCCCGCCCGTCGCCGAAACCATGTACGAAAACGCCACCATCCTCTATCTCAAGCCCGGCGTCCTCGACCGCGACCACGTCAACCAGATCGAAGCCAAGCTCCGCGCCATGCCCCGCGCCGGCAACAAAAAAATCCTCCTCGACCTCCGCGACGTAGCCGCCGGAGACATGGCCGAAGCCACCCGCCTCGCCAACTTCCTCCTCAAAGACGGCACCATCGCCACGCTCGAAGGCCAAAAAGTCCAGAAGCAGGTCTTCACCGCCGACGCCGCCAAAGCCATCCAGACCTCCGCCCCCGTCGTCGTCCTCGTCAACCGCGGCACCGCCGGCCCCGCTGAACTCGTCGCCGCCGCCCTCGCCGACAACCACCGCGCCGATCTCGTCGGCGAAAAAACCTTCGGCGAAGGCGCCCAACAAAAAACCTTCGAGCTCCCCGACGGCGCCGCCCTCATCCTCTCCGTCGCCAAGTACGAAGCACCCTCCGGCAAGCGACTCCAGGACGACGGCGTCACCCCCGCGATCCTCGTCGCCGGCAAAAACGCCGTGGACGACGCCGCGGACGACGAAGATGCCCCCTCCGAAAAGCCCGCCAACACCGCCAAATCCGGCGTGGCCGTCGACGAGCAACTCTCCAAAGCCCTCGAAGTTCTAAAGAGCAAAGCAGCTTAGCCCCACACACATGCTCTCGCCCGCCCATCTCGCGCAGCCCCCCAAGGTAAGGTGCGTTGCAGACCCTATTTGACCCCCAAACGCGGACCTCCGGACCCGCCTCCCCTCACCCGGATCCCAAAGATCCGGAGGATCCCAAACGCCCCTGGTGGCGCGCCCGCGTCGTCCGCCTCCGCATCACCCAGCCCCGCCGCACCCGCCGCCAGGCCGCCGCCCGCACCCTCTTCTACACCCTCCTCGGCATGTCCGCCCTCTTCGGAGCCCTCGCCGGCCTCACCGCCGTCTACTCCATCGACCTCCCGCAGATGGACGATCTCGCCCACTACCGCCCCAACACCACCACCGACCTCTACGACGTCCACGGCAAAATCTTCGGCTCCTTCGCCCTCGAACGCCGCGTCGCCGTCCCCTACACCGAGTTCCCCGCCGTCCTCCGCGAAGCCATCTTCTCCATCGAAGACAAAAGCTTCGAAAGCAACTGGGGCGTCAACCTCGTCCGTGCCGTCGGCGCCGCCTGGCGAGACCTCCACTCCAGCGGCCGCGCCCAGGGCGCCTCCACCCTCACCATGCAGCTCGCCCGCAACCTCTTCCTCTCCTCTGAAAAAACCTTCGGCCGCAAGCTCCAGGAGATCTTCCTCTCCATGCAGATCGAGCGCCGCTTCACCAAGCAACAGATCTTCCAGCTCTACGCCAACCAGATCTACCTCGGCCACGGCACCTACGGCTTCGAAGCCGGCTCTCAATTCTTCTTCTCCAAACACGTCCGCGACCTCACCCTCCCCGAAGCCGCCCTCCTCGCCGCCCTCCCCAAAGGCCCCGAGTCCTACTCGCCCATCAAATACCCCGACCGAGCCCTCCGCCGACGCAACCTCGTCCTCAACGAAATGCTCATCGACGGCAAGATCACCGAAGCCCAGGCCGACGCCGCCAAATCCGCCCCGCTCGGCCTCAACATCGAAAAACCCGCCAACACCATCGCCCCCTACTTCGTCGAAGAGGTCCGCCGCCAGCTCGAAAAACAGTACGGCGTCGAAGAAGTCCACGGCGCCGGCCTCCGCGTCTACACCACCCTCGACCTCGAGCTCCAAACCGTCGCCAACAAATCCGTCCTCGACAACGTCGCCACCTACGAGCGCCGCCACGGCTGGAAAGGCCACCTCCAGAACATCCTCACCGGAGCCACACCGTCCGACCTCAACACCTACCGACACCCTGACTGGACCGAGCCCATCCAGACCGGCGCCTACCTCCACGGCCTCGTCCTCGCGAGCTCCCGCACGCAGATCGCCGTCAAACTCGGCCCCCGCACCGTCAACCTCACCCCCGCCGACTGGGTGTGGACGCAAACCCCCTCCGGCAACATCCTCACCAAACCCGGCGACATCGTCTACGTCCGCATCGAAAGCCCCGCCTCCAGCCCCGACCTCCACGCCACCCTCCAGCAGGACTCCGGCGCCCAGGCCTCGCTCATGGCCGTCGACAACTCCAACGGAGAGGTCCTCGCCATGGTCGGCGGCCGTGACTTCGCCCTCTCCCAGTTCAACCGCGCCACCCAGGCCCAGCGCCAGGTCGGCTCCTCCTTCAAACCCTACGTCTACACCACCGCCATCGAAGCCGGAGCCAAACCCACCGACATCGTCCTCGACGAACCCACCAGCTTCCCCACACCCAGCGGCTGGTACACCCCACACAACTACGAGGCCGGCTACAAAGGCCGCATGACCCTCCTCAGCGCCTTCGCCGAATCCCGCAACATCCCCGCACTCCGCCTCGCCAACCAGTACGGCATCCGCAAAGTCATCGAAACCGCCCACCGCTTCGGCATCACCTCCAACATCCCCGCCTTCCTCCCCATCGCCCTCGGCTCGGCCGACATCTCGCTCGCCGAGCAGGTCGGCGCCTACACCGTCTTCCCCAACGACGGCATCCGCATCGAGCCTCACTACATCCGCAAAGTCACCCAGGCCGACGGCCTAGCCCTCCCCGAACGCACACCACAAGTCACCGAAGTCATCTCGCTTGAAACCGCCCGAACCATGATGCAACTCCTCCAGGCCGTCGTCCACTACGGCACCGCCGCCGCCGCCTCCCAACTCGGACACCCCTTCGGCGGCAAAACCGGCACCACCAACAACTACACCGACGCCTGGTTCATCGGCTTCTCACCCTCCGTCACCTGCGGCACCTGGATCGGCTTCGACAACCGCGAAACCCTCGGCGAAAAAGAAACCGGAGCCAAAGCCGCCCTCCCCATGTGGATGGACTTCATGCGCGCCGCCATCGTCGGCAAAGACAAAGAAGCCTTCCCAACCGCCGGAGCCCCCAAGAAAGTCTTCAACCTCGCCGGCTCCACCCCATCCGCCGCTCCCGCAACCGAAGCCCCCAACTCCGAAGACGCCGACCCAAACACCCCGCCGCCCCCAATCTCCGCAACACCTCCTATCGACGCTGTTCCCGATGACGCCCCCACTACCGCGCCGAGTTCCACCCCGCCTCGCTAGCCGGTTCCTGCTTGCGCCAATACAGTAGGAGTGTCTAGCCTCAGCGGTTATTCACTCATGACTCGCAACTCATTACTCATGACTCACTAGCTAAACCCTTCACTGTCCTTGCCGCAGCCCCTCTGGAGCCTGAAAGCCTCCAATTTGGAGCTGGCCACTGCCACCTGAAACCGCCCGGCATAAACGGAACACCCGCTCCGCCGCCCGCACATCCCTCCCAATCTGCTCCTTCAACGCCTCCGGACTCTCCCACCGCATCTCCGCCCGCAACCGCCGCAAAAACGTCACCACCACCGGCGTCCCCTCGTCGAGCGACACCGGCTCAAACCGCAGCAAATGCGACTCGACCGCAAACGAGTCCGCCCCAAACGTCGGCCGATTCCCCACATTCGTCACCGCGTCAAACGTCCTCTGCTCCGCCCCCGCCCCGATCGCCACTTCCGTCACGTACACCCCATTCCCCGGCAACATCTCCCCGTACGCCGCCAGATTGATCGTCGGCACCGCATACCGCGTCCCATACCCCCGCCCCGCCGCCGGCGTCCCTCGCACCGCAAACGATCGCCCCAGCAAGTGCCGCGCCGTCCGCAGATCGCCCTCCCGCACCGCCGTCCGCACCCGGCTCGACGAGATCGCCTCCCCCCGCGCGTTCTTCGGCGAGTAGCTCCACAACCGAAACCCCAGCTCCCGCCCCATCTGCTCCAGCGTCTCCACCCCCGCCTCCGCCTGGTACCCAAACCGGAAGTTCTCCCCCTCATGCAGCTCCACCACACCGAGCCTCGCCCGCAAAACCTCCTCGGCAAACGCCCGCGCACTCATCCCCGAAAGCTCACTCGTAAACGGCAGCACCACCGTCGCATCCACGCCCGTCAGTCCGAGCAGCCGCAACTTCTCCTCGAGCGGCGTCAACAACGGCTGACTCAACTCCGGCCGCAACACTCGCGCCGGATGCGGATCAAACGTAATCGCCAGCGACCCCACCCCGAGCTCCCGCGCCCGCGCAATCACCTGCCCAATCACCCACTGATGCCCCCGATGCACACCATCAAAGTTCCCAATGGTCGCCACCACCGGACCATAGCCCGCCGGAACCTCGTCGAGGCTGCGATACACCCGCATCATGCGATCGTGAACCCGATCTGCAGACCGTCATACGCCAGCCGGATGTGCGGCGGCAGCACCGCCTCCGTCGCGCCGTGGTCCAGATCATGACTGATATGCGTGAAATACGCCCGCTTCGGCCGCAGCTGCTCCACAATCCGGATCGAGTTCTCCAAATGCGAGTGGCTCGGATGCGGCTCCCTCCGTAAAGCATCCAGAATCAACACATCCAGATCCTCCAGCAATGGCAGGCTCTCCCCCGGCAACCCGCTCAGGTCCGTCAGGTACGCCGCCCCGCCAAACCTGTACCCCGTGATCTCCTCCCGCCCATGCGTCACCGGAACCCGCCGAAAACACGCCCCAAACAGCTCCACCCCAGCCCCCGGCTCCGACCCGATCCGATGGATCTCCACCCGCGCACTCGTCGGATACCGGTCCACCTTGCGAAACGTGTACTCAAAAATCCGCTCAATCGACGCCGCCGTCGGCTCATCCGCATAGATCGGCAGATTGCCCCGCGCACCAAAGCTGAGCGGCCGCAAGTCATCAAATCCCAGCACATGATCCGCATGCCCATGCGTATACAACACCGCATCCACCCGCCGCACCCCCTCGCGCAACGCCTGCGCATGAAAGTCCGGCCCCGTGTCGATCAGCACCGTGCGCCCCTCCCACTCCACCCGCACCGAAGGCCGCGTCCGCCGGTTCCGCGGATCCACCGACACACACACCCTGCACCCACACCCAAGCGTCGGAACCCCCATCGAGGTCCCGCTCCCCAAAAACGTCAGCGTCGCCTCCATCCTCAGCGAACGATGCCCATGCCACCGGCGCCCGGGCCGCCACCAGCTCCCGGTCCAGCTCCCGGCCGTCCGGCACCCGCCCCCTTCGCCGCGGCCGACCGCGCCAAAGCCTGCGTAACCTCCAGAAACGCCATCCGCAACTCAAACAAGGCGCTATCCAGCAACCTCTGCTCCTGCACCGACAGATTCCCCTTGCTCTTGTCCGCCAGCACCCCCAGCATGTCCACACTCTGCCGCGCCCCCAGGATGTCCACCCGCGGCTGCTCCCCCTCCGGCGTCGCTCCACCCATCTGCACAATCGCCGTCATATAAATACTCTGCACCAGCTGCTCAAAGTTCATCGGCGGAGGATGATTCCCGCCCGGATTGGTCGCCCGAATTGCCGTATCCAGCCGGTCCGCCGTCTGCTCATACGCCATCCGCGACTGCGCCGTCTGCTCCGCCGTAGGCGCCGGCAACGCATCCCCATACTCATCCACAACCTCGGTCTCCGGCATCGCCGCAACCTCCACCGGCCCCGAAGTAGCAACTGGCCCCGCAGCAGCCACCGGCCCCGCCGCAACCGGCCCAGCCGCCCCAGCACCCGGAACCTCTGTCACCGCAACCACCGCCCGCTGCGACTCCTTCTCCGGCGACGGATCCGCATCCGGCCGTGGCTGCCCATCCATCGTGAACTTCCGGCGATCCGTAACCACAAACGGCTTGCTACCTTCGGGCATAGTGCCTGCTCCTCAAAAAACCTGATCTCTCTTCGCTGATCTTTCTTCTAGGATGCCTCGCCGCCGCCCCGAGATTCCGCACCCATCGCGACCGGCAGCCCAATCGGCCGAGCCCCCCCCCCCGCATACTCAACCCCCCGCCCAGCCTCCACCGCCTCTCGCCGCACATACCCCAGCCCCACCCGCAGCCCCTCCCCACCCCCCGGCACATCCGGTACCTCCGCAACACTCGTCA
>CAXTYQ010000128.1:0-7882 GCA_964248505.1 uncultured Acidobacteriaceae bacterium | reverse complement strand
CCCGGACCGGGGCGGTTGGCCCGTGGCCGCGGGCGGCGCCCAAAGCATCACCGACGCCCTCGCCCGCTACCTCCAGTCCCTCGGCGGAAACCTCCGTACAGAAGCACACGTCGCCCAAATCCGCCTCCTCCCGGGCAAGGAACTCCACATCACCGGTCCCACCGTCGATCAAACCGCGGATCTCATCCTCGCCGACCTCTCCCCAGGCGCCCTCGTCGAAATCGCCGGCGCCGACATGCAGGCCGGCAACCGCCGCCTGCTCCAACGCTTCCAGCACGGCCCCGGCTCCTTCAAGGTCGACTGGGCCCTTAGCGCTCCCATCCCGTGGACCAATCCAGACTGCAACACCGCAGCCACCGTCCACGTCGGCGGTACCTCCGCCGAGATGACCGCCTCCGAACGCGCACCCTGGCATGGACACGTCAGCCCCCAGCCCTTTGTCTTGCTCACCCAACCCAGCCTCTGCGACCCCACCCGCGCTCCCTCCGGCCGCCACACCGCGTGGGCCTACTGTCACGTCCCCAACGCGTGGCCCGGCAGCGCCCTCTCTGCCATCGAAGCACAGATCGAACGCTTCGCCCCCGGCTTCAAGGACGTCATCCTCGCCCGCCGCTCCTGGACCTGCCAAGGCCTCGAATCGCTCAACCCCAACCTCGTCGGCGGAGACCTCAGCGGAGGCGCCATGACCGCCCTGCAGATCGTCATGCGCCCAACCCCGCGACTCTACCAAACCTCCATCCCCGGCCTGTATCTATGCTCCTCCTCCACCCCGCCGGGCGGCGGCGTCCACGGCATGTGCGGCATGCACGCCGCCAAACAAGCCCTCAGCGACCTCCACCTCCCCCCGTCCTAGCGGCAATCCACCACCGGCCCAACGTCTCCTCTCCACCTCGCCAAAACCTACAACCCAAAACCTACAACCTTAGGGCAATAGGCCATTTACCAACCTTCGCCTACCCTCATCGTGAACTCGCGTATCGGCAGGGGAGACGCACAGCACCACCTTCAGCCCGTTCGGGTGCGGCATCCTGGAGCCACCGAGAGCGCAAAGAAGAGAAAAGGAAGGCATGCCCGTCCGAGTAAAACTCGTGATCGCGCTCATACTCTCACTCGGAGCATGGAGCATCCGGCTGGCTGCACACTCGTCCCCCACACACTCCTGGATACGCTTCTCGGTCTACCTCGCCGCCATCCTCCTGAGCTCCGGCCTAAAGGTCGCCATGCCCAGAGGAGACGGTACCCTCTCCGTAAACTTCCCCTTCATCCTCCTCGGCATCATCCAACTCTCTCCGGCAGAGGCCCTGGCCCTAGCGGCCCTCTCGGTCTTCGCGCAATGCCGCATCCGCGTGCTCAAAGCCTTCACCCTCGTACAGATCAGCTTCAACGTCGCCAACACGGTCACCTCGACCATGTTCGCCGCACTCACCTTCGCCGGCATGGTCCGCCTGCACGTGGAACTCGCGCCCGCCCTCTCCATCGCCGCCGCGATCTACTTCCTCGCGAACAGTATCCCCGTCGCCTTCGTCATCGGCTGGTCCAAAGGCGAGGCGCCTCTCCAGTTCTGGTTGCGTGAGTTCCCCTGGTATCTCCCCTTCTACCTCGTCGGCGGCCTCCTCGCCGTCACCGCCCACCTCATCAGCATTCACTTCGGCTGGACAACCTCGCTGCTCCTCGTCCCCCTGGTCTACACCATCTACCGCGCCTATCAGGGCCAGATGACCATGATCCGCAACCGCCAACAGCACCTCGAAGAGACCGAAGCCCTCCACCTCCGCACCATCGAGGGCCTCGCCATGGCCATCGAAGCCAAGGACCAGGGCACCCACGACCACCTCCTCAGGGTCCGCGTCTACGTCTCCGAGATCGGCAAAGCGCTCGGCCTCGATGAACTCGATCTGAAAGCCCTCCACACCGCCTCCTTCCTCCACGACATCGGTAAACTGGCCGTCCCCGAGCACATCCTCAACAAACCCGGCAAACTCACACCGGAAGAGTTCGACAAAATCAAGATTCACCCCGTCGTCGGCGCCGATATCCTCGAACGCGTCCGCTTCCCCTACCCCGTCGTCCCCATCGTCCGCTCCCACCACGAAGCCTGGGACGGCAGCGGCTACCCCGACGGCCTCAAAGGAGAGGAAATTCCCATCGCCGCCCGCATCCTCACCGCGGTCGACTGCTTCGATGCCCTCGCCTCCGATCGCCCCTATCGCAAAGCCCTCCCTCTCGACAAGGTCATGAGCATGCTCCGTGAGAAAGCCGGAACCCAGTTCGACCCTCGCGTCATAGAAGTCCTCAGCGAGCGCCACATGGAGCTCGAAAAACAGGCCCGTCTCCACAAAGAATCCATCGTCGCTCTCAAAACAGAGGTCGCCGTCTGGCGAGGTGCCGCACCCGCCGCCGGATTCCAGCAGGACAACGCCCACACCCCAGGGACCCCAGACCAAACGCAATCCCCGGACACACCCCAGGGCGCCGCCGACACCCATCTCGATTCACTCCACCTCATCGCCGCCGCCCGTGAAGAAGCCCAGGCCATCTTCGAGATCGGCCAAATGCTCGGCAACTCGCTCTCGCCCAGCGAAACCACCTCGGTCATGTCCGCACGCCTCAGGCGCCTCATTCCCTTCACCTCACTCGCCCTCTACCTCAAAGACGGCGACTTCCTCACCTCCGAGTTCCTCGACGGCGAAACCGCGCGCCACCTCTCCACCTCCCCCATCCCGCTCGGCGAAGGCCTCTCCGGCTGGGTCGGACAAAGCGGCAAACCCATCCTCAACGGCAACCCAAAGGTCGAACCCAACTTCCAGACCGGCTCCGACACCTCCGCCAGCCCCAACTCCGCCCTCGCTCTCCCGCTCTTCAATCTCAGCCGCGATGTCTTCGGCGTCCTCACCCTATACTCGAACTCCGCCGACGGCTTCTCTCGCGATCACCTGCGCATCCTCCAGGCCATCGAATCCAAGTTCTCACTCTCGCTCGCGAACGCACTCCGCTTCAGCCATTCGGAAAAACAGAACTCGGTCGACAGCACAACTCAACTCCCCAACCCAAGCCAGTTCTTCTTTCACCTCGACGCCGAACTCAATCGCTCCGGACGCTCCGGAGAGACCCTCGGCATCATCGTCTGCGATCTCAACGCCTTCAAAGCAGTCAACGACCAGATCGGCCACCACACCGGAGATCTTCTCCTCCGCTCCATCGCACAGCGATTCCGTGACTCCTGCCGTGCCTACGACACCGTCGCCCGCATGGGTGGAGACGAGTTCGTCTTCCTGCTCCCAGGTCTCAGCCCAGACGTCGTGCCCGGGAGGCTCGAAAAGATCCAAAACGCCGTCAGTCAAGCCTGTCGCGATCTGGACATCCATGCATCCGGAATCAACGTCTCCGTAAGCGCCGGTGCAGCCTTCTTCCCCGCCGACGGAACCACCGCCGAAGATCTCCTCGGCACCGCCGACCGCCGTATGTACCTCAGCAAACGCAAGCACTACGAAACCCTCGAAGCTCCCCCCGAAGCCCCCAAAATGCTCCCCTCCCGAGAGACCCGCCAGGTGGCCGCCGTCGCATGACCGTCCTCTCCGCCATCCTCAGGAAGTCCGCCCGAACCCTTCTGCTCCTCGCCCTCGTCGCGACAGGAACCATCCTCCTCATGCGCTTCTCTCCCGGCTACCTCTCCGATATCCGTGAAATGGACGCAAAGTACGCCCATGCCGCCCAATCCGACCTCGCGTCCGAGCAGGCCAAGCACGGCACCCTCCGCCAGATCGCCTCCACCACCCTCGGCGGCTGGGTCCACGGAAACCTCGGCCAGTCGCGCCAATACGAAGTTCCCGTCGCCGATCTCCTTCGCCCCCGCCTCGCCGTCACCGCTCTCTTGCTCGCCCGCGCCATCGGCTGGGGCTGGATACTCGCCTTCAGCACAGCTCTCCCGCTCAGCGCCGCCTCCACCCTGTCCCGTCGCAATCTCCCGCGCCACGCTTCCACCCTCCTTGGCACCCCCTTCACCCTCCTCCTCGCCATCCCAGTCGGCGCCATGGCGACCCTCTGCCTTCTCGGCAATACCGGCGGCCCCGTCCTCGTGCTCGCCCTCGTCCTCGCCGCCCGCGACTTCAAATTCCTCCATCGCGCCTTCACCGACGCCTGGCAGGCCCCACACCTCCTCCACGCCCGCGCCGGCGGCCTCCGCCTCCACCAGCTCACCCGCCGCTACATCCTGCCCAACGTCGCCCCACAAATCCTCGCGCTCGCCACCCTGTCCCTCGTCACCGCCCTCAGCGCCATCGTTCCCGTCGAGGTCCTCTTCGACGTCCCCGGCATCGGCCAGCTCGCCTGGAACGCCGCCCTCAATCGCGACCTCCCCGTCCTCATGACCATCACCCTCCTCATGGCCGCCGCCGTAAGCGCCGCGACCTCTCTCTCCACAGAATCCCACCCGGCAAAGATCGCCTGATCACTCCCATGAAGCGACCTCTCGCCGCCCTCCTCCTCGCCACCCTCCTCGCAACCGCCACCCTCATCCTCCTTCGCCCAGGTTCGAGCTACGCCGCACAGGACCGCGAAGCCACCATGTCCGCCTCCACCTCCCAACACTGGGCGGGAACCGACCAGCTCGGCCGCGACCGCTCCATCCGAGTCGCCGCCGCCCTCCTCCTCGGCCTCTCGTGCGCCGCGCTCGCCGCCGCCGTCACCACCCTCATCGCCGCCGGCATCGGCACCGCCGCCGCCTTCAGCCCACCACCCCTCGCCGCCGCCCTCCTCCTCCTCAGCGACCTCTTCCTCACCCTCCCCTGGCTCTTCCTCCTCATGATGGTCCGCTCCGGCCTCCCGCTCACCGCCTCCCCGCTCCACTCCGCCGCCATTACCTTCATCATCCTCGCCGCACTCGGCTGGCCCGCCTTCGCCCGCGCCGTCCATCGTGGCGCTCTCACCCTCAAAACCTCCGCCTGGATGATCCATGGCCGAGCCTCCGGCCTCCGCCCCCGCCAGCTCGTCCTCCGCCACCTCCTCCCCCACCTCCGCACCCTCCTCCTGCCTCAGTTCCTCGTCTGCGTCCCCGCATTCATCGTCGCCGAAGCCAACCTCGGCACCCTCGGCCTCGGTATCGCCGAGCCCCTGCCCTCCTGGGGCGCCATGCTCCTCGAACTCAGTAACTCAGCCCTCCTCGCCCGCTCGCTCTGGGTCTACCTCCCCATCGCCCTCCTCGTCACCGTCCTCCTGATCTTCGATCTCCTCGCCGCCGATGCATAATCCAAACGCCCTCCACCACCTTCACACCTCTCGCGGCAAACGCTCCGCAACCGCGCTGCTCCTAGCCACGCTCCTCAGCGCTCATCTCCTCCCAGCCGCCATCCCCAGAGCCCCCGGCGAACTTGCCTGGTCCATCCGCTACGACCCCAAAACTCTCGACCCCGCAAAGGTCGATGAGCAAGCCTCCGAGATGGTGCGCTTCCTCACCGCCGGCGTCCTCCTTCGCACCAACCGCCAAACCCAGCAGACCGAACCCGAACTCGCCTCCATCTACACCGTCTCCCGCGACGGCCTTCTGCTCACCTTCCGCCTCCGCGAAAACCTCCGCTTCTCCGACAACACCCCACTCACCTCGGCCGACGTCGCCTGGTCCCTCCGCCGCGTCCTCGCCCCCTCCACCGCCGCTCCTGTCGCCGAGGAATTCCTCGCCCCCCAGCAAGTCAAAATCGAAACCCCTGACCCGCTCACCGTCCAAATCCACCTCCCCAAACGCATCGTCAACGTCGGCCACATCTTCGACGAGATCGCCATCGAACCCGCGAACCGTCCCTCCGAGGCCCGCGTCACCTCCGGCCCCTTCACCCTCTCCGACTACAAACGCGGCCAGTACCTCCGCTTCAGCCGCAACCCCAACTACTGGAAACACGACGCCGCCGGACACCCACTCCCGTACAGCCGTGGCATCCGGCTCGACATCCTCAACAATCGCGAACAAGACGTCTCCCTCTTCGCCCGCGGCGAGTACGACCTCATCGACAATCTCTCGCCGGCCTACTTCAACGCCCTCGCCCAACGAAAGCCAAACTCCGTCCGCGATCTCGGCCCCTCCCTCAACACCGAGCAGCTCTGGTTCAACCAGGCGCCCAACGCCCCGCTTCCCGACTTCGAAAAAGCCTGGTACCGCAACCAGAGCTTCCGCGTCGCCATCTCCCAAGCCATCCATCGCGCCGACCTCGCCCGCATCGCCTACAGCGGTCGCGCCACGCCCGCCTACACCTTCATCTCCCCCGCAAACACCCTCTGGCGCAATCCCCAACTCCAATTCCCTCGCGAAGACCCCGCCGCGGCCGCCAAACTCCTCATCTCCGCCGGCTTCCACAAATCCGGCTCAACCCTCTTCGACAGCACCGGCCACCCCGTGCGCTTCTCGATCCTCACCAACGCCGGCAACGGCGCCCGCCAAAACATGGCAACCCTCATCCAGCAGGACCTCGCCGCCCTCGGCATCGAGGTCACCGTCGTGACCCTCGACTTCCCCGCCCTCATCGACCGCCTCATGCACACCGCCAACTACCAGAGCTGCCTCCTCGGTCTCTCCGACGTCGATCCCGACCCAAACACCATGATGAACGTCTGGCTCAGCTCCTCCCCAAACCACCAGTGGAACCCCTCCGAACCAACTCCCGCCACCCCCTGGGAAAAGGAGATCGACACAGAGATGCGCGCACAAGCCGGCGCCCTCACGCCCGAAGCCCGAAAACGAGCCGTCGATCGCATCGGCCAGATCGTCGCCGACCAACAGCCGTTCATCTACCTCGTCTATCCCAACACCCTCTACGCCATCTCCCCAGACCTTCTAGGCGTCCAGCCCGCCGTCGTTCAGCCCGGCCTGGTCTGGAACGTCGCCGACCTCCACCGAAAAGGACAGCAGCCGTGAAACCCCCTCTGCTCCGCGTCCGCATCAGTGCCGCCTACGGCAGCCGCACCGTTCTGCATGACATCAGCTTCGACCTCCACGCCGGAGAAGCCCTCGGCCTGATCGGTACCAGCGGCGCAGGCAAAAGCACCCTCGTCCTCGCCCTCATGGGTCTGCTCCCCTGGCGTGGAGGCAAAGTCACCGGCGAAATCCTCCTCGACGGACAAAACATCCTCACCACCCGCGAGCGCGACCTCCGCAAACTCCGCGGCAATCGCTTCGCCCTCGTTCCCCAAAGTCCACTCAGCGCCCTCAACCCCGCCATCTCCCTCAGAGCCCACTTCGAAGAGGCCTGGAAAGCCCACCAGACCACCGGCCGCGGTGCTCTCAACTGGCGTCTTCAGGCCCTCCTCCCCGAAGTCCAGCTCACCACAGACCCCGCCTTCCTCTCCCGAAAACCAGGCGAAATCAGCGTCGGTCAGGCCCAGCGTGTCGTCATCGCCCTCAGCATGCTCCATCGCCCCGCGCTCCTCATCGCCGACGAACCCACCAGCGCGCTCGATCCGGTCACCCAGACCGAAATCATCGCTCTACTTCGGCGCCTCAACCGCACCTCCGGAACCACCCTCCTCTACATCTCCCACGACCTCCTCTCCGTGCTCCAACTCTGCAACAAAGTGGCCATCCTGGACGCCGGCACCCTCGCCGAACATCTCCCCACCACCGACCTCGAGCAGCGCTCCAGACACCCCGCCACCCTCGCCCTCCTCCGCGCCCTCCCCGTCCCGCCCTCCGTCCTTCTCGGTTGGCGCGAACAGAACCGCGCCGCGGTCTAGAGCAACGGAGGTTTTGGCATAGAGGGCATCTGCTCTTTTGTTGTCATTCCCCGAAGGGAATCTGCTGTTGTTCTTGCGGTTGTTTGTTCTTCACACCATTACCTAATCCGCCCTAGGCAGTATCCACATATACACTTTGCTGCGGTATATAGTCTTTGCTGCCGCG
>CAXTYQ010000127.1:0-7983 GCA_964248505.1 uncultured Acidobacteriaceae bacterium | reverse complement strand
ACGCCCGCAAGGTCATGAACGGCATCTGGGCCCTCGGCCAGGCCATGTTCACCAAATGCATCATCGTCGTCGACGAGGACTGCAACCCCCACGACCTAGCCGAAGTCACCCTCCGCACCTCCAACAACATCGACCCCGAACGCGACATCCAGTTCACCCTAGGCCCCGTCGACTCCCTCGACCACAGCTCCCGCCTACCCAACTTCGGCTCGAAAATGGGCATCGACGCCACCCAGAAATGGCCCGCCGAAGGCTTCACCCGCCCCTGGCCCCCCATGCTCGCCATGCCCCCCGAAGTAAAATCCCGCGTAGACACCCTCTGGAAAAAACTAGGCATCGACTAAGCCGCAATCGCTGGATGTTGCAGCGGCTTGAGTTGGGTATGCCAATATAATGTGCCAAGACTTTTCCGGGAGGTTGAGCTGAGTTTCATAGAACAAGAGATCGTTCTGGAGACCGAGACGGCGTATGGATCGGATATCCCACTGCCAATAAGCGCATCCCTCTTGCGCCGGTTGGAAGAGACCGCTCGTCCCTGCGTGCGTATGGTCCTGGAGGGAACAAGTGCTTCGGTAGGTGCCCCCCCCGCTTGGCTGGAAAGAGCCGCCGATGTTCGCACCCTAGGGTTCAGCCAACGAGGTGGTAAGTCGGTCTTGCATGTGAAGGCTCCCAGATTGGGTGATGCCGTTCCTGAGATGTTCGATCAAGCGACCCTTTGGCCCGGCTTAGCCGTCCAGGACGATTCTGCAATTCAACTGATCGGCAAGGTAAGCCGTGTAGTCCGTAGGCAGGAAGCCGGCAGTGATCTCTATGACCGGCCATTGCTCAAGCATTTAAGCCACTGGAGCAAGCTGTTTCGCAAAGATTTACAGTCGTTAGCCTTCCCTGTTAGTGCCATGTCAAGTGGCGCTGCGGATGTATTTGACGAGCAGGTCTCAAAAAATGCGTTGTTGTTGAGCGACCAGACCCCAACGCCACGTCAGATTCGCGTTGTTGGAAAATTGGACATGGTTCGCCACAGCACCCGATCCTTCGGGTTGCTGCTCTCTGACGGGCAAGAGGTCCGAGGGGTTCTGAACGATAGCGACCCCGATCTGCTCCAGCAGTATTTTGGCAGGGAAATCACGATCTTCGGGAAAGCGATATATCGGCCGTCTGGAAGTCTCCTAAGAATTGATGCACAGGAGATCCTTGACACGGTCGAGGGACGGTCCGCTTTCTCTGTTGTGCCATCAGCCCTTACGCATCATCCGAAGCTAGATCGTCGAGTGCAGAACTCGAAAAGCGGCGTGTCAGCCTTCTTTGGAACCTGGCCCGGAGAGGAGACTGACGAGGAACTGCTTGCGGCTTTGGGGGAGTTGAGGCACTAGAGCGGTTTTCCTGCAGGTGTATAGCGAAGACACAGGTGTCATGGCCGTTTTTCCCCAATGAAAACGGCACCCCCACACTCTATCCGACTCACAGCAACAGGAAACCGCTCTAGCCGCCAGTTTATGTCTCAGAGTTATGTCTTAGATACAAGTGTGCTCCTAAACTTAATCCGAGGTCACGATCTTGGTAAATCAATCGACCGTGCTTACGGATTAAGGGCAGCGTTTCACCGTCATGTGCTTTCTATCGTTTCTCACGGAGAACTACGCGTGTTAGCGTCACGCCGACAGTGGGCCGACCAGAAGCTTGGTGCACTCACGCTTGCATTGCAGGAACTGGTGACGATCAATGTGGATAGCAGCGCAATGATTGATGCCTATGTCCGCGTGGAGGAAAGTTGCCGGAGTGCACCGGGCGGCGAGCGGAAGATGGGGCAAAATGACATGTGGATAGCGGCTACCGCACTCCATGTCGATATTCCGCTTATTACAACCGACAAAGACTTCGACCATCTTAATGGGCGTTTGATCGAGGTGTATTGGGTAGATCCTAAGGGCGAACAGCAGATGGTGCAATAAAGCTTTCATCGGGCAACCCAACTTGCTCGCCTTCGGACTCCACCCGCCCATGACCCTCACCTCCCACCTCCTCTCCCTCGAACTCCAACTCCTCACCCCCCAAACCCGCGCCAACCCCTCCGCCCTCACCACTCTCCTCACCCCAGACTTCCGCGAGTTCGGCGCCTCCGGCCGCATCTTCACCCGCGAAGCCATCCTCCACCTCCTCCAAACCGAAACCGACTGCATCCCACCCGAAATCACCCACTTCGAAGCCCGCGAACTCACCCCCACGCTCGCCCTCGTCACCTACCAAACCACCCGCCCCAACGCCACCGGCCAACCCACCCCCACCTCCATCCGCTCCTCCCTCTGGACCCTCCGCGACGGCCGCTGGCAACTCCTCTTCCACCAGGGCACCCGCATCCCCTAACCCAAACAAACAAAGCCAACGTCAATCAGATCTGGTCCAACCTCGGCATCGAGCAGTCACAATCCCGCTTGCACCCGCGACCGACCCCATTCATACTTGAGGTATGAAATACACCACCAAAGTCAGCGAACGCGGCCAGGTCGTCATCCCCAAGCCCATCCGCGACAGCCTAAAACTCGACAAAAACTCCTCCGTCGAGTTCGAGATGAAGGGGGCTGTTCTGACCCTCCGCCCAAAACGCGACATGCGCAAATTCGATGAGGCGATCAAGAAATATAAGGGCTCAATGAGAGAGCAGCTGCTGGCAGACGGATACAGCTCGGTTGATGAGCTAATGAAAGACCTTCGCGGTCGATGATTACCGCGGTCGATACTAACGTCCTATTTGACCTACTCGCCGGTTCACCCCAGGATGCAACCAACGCGGATGCTGCATTGCATCGCGCGGTGCAGCAGGGCGAGGCCGTACTCTCAACGGTTACCTATGCCGAGTTGGCCCATCGTTTCTCCACACAGGCTAGTCTCGAGCAATTTCTGGACTTTCTCGGCTGCAAGCTAACGCCCATCGAACCCTCGGCAGCTTACCTGGCGGGTCGTTTTTTCCGCGACTATCTCCGGCGCGGAGGCGCCCGAACCCGCATCCTCCCCGACTTCCTCGTCGCCGCCCACGCCCATCTCCACGCCGACCGCCTCCTCACCCGCGACAAGCGCTTCTTCACCACCACCTTCCCCAAGCTCAAAGCCGTCAGCCCCGCCGATCTCGCCTAAGCCACCCTTAGCCGCCGCAAGCTCCGCGCAGCACACCAACCTCTAAGCCCACCGAATCACCACCGCGCTCGCCCCCGGCGCCAACACCTCATCCCCACGCACCACCTCCACCCCACCCGGCCCCGCGCTCCATCGCCCGCGCGCATCCACCGCCGCACCACCCAGCCGCACGCCCGTCTCGCTCAGCAACCCCGGCCCACAGAGCCGCATCACCGTCGCCCGCCCACCCAAACCCAAACCCTCTATCGACACCCGCACCGGCGCGTCCCGCGACCGATTCACCACCACCACCGACCGCACTCTCCCCGCAGCGCTCAGCGCATACCCCGTCACACTCTCCCCGCCCCCGTCCATCTCGAGCGCCGCCACCTCCGTCGCCCCCCGAACCGCCTCCCGAAACGCCAGCATCCCGTAGTACGGCACCCCCGCCGCGGTACGCCCCGCCCCATCCTCCCCAATCGGCGAGTACGAACTCACAAACCCAAGCTGGTTCACGCCCGTCTCCATATTGACCCCCGCGCATCCGTTCGCCGCCAGCAGCAACATATAGTCGAGCGTCCACAGCGCTCCCAGCAGCGTATTGCTCAGCCCCGGCCGCCCCCCGCCAAAAAACGAATTCGTCTCGCACATCCGCCACGGTATGGCCGCCGCCGCGCTAGCCCGCCGCAGCCGATCGAGCTCCCGCGCGAGCTCCGGATCAGCCGTCCTCAGCTCCTCCTCCGTCCCCTGCCTCTGCCCGCCCCGGTAGTAGTGCGTCGTCAAGATCTGCACCTCCCCACGCGCATCCGCGGCCATCCGCTCCACCCACTCAACCGACGCAGCCGTATCCGGCGCCGCAAACCGCACCCCCGGCACCGCCCCGAGCAGCGCCCCATGCCACCGACCGTACTCGGCGCGAAACTCCTCATAGCTGTACGGCGGCTTGCGCAGAGGCGCCTGCCCACGGCCGTAGTTGTCCACCTCATTGCCAAGCTCGACCGCCTCGAGCTTCGGCCCCAAGATCCGCGCCACATCCCGCAGCTCCGCCGTGCTCTCCTCGAGCGTGCCCCGGCCAAAGTTCAAGCTCCAGATCGTCGTCCACCCCACCGCATCCAGAAACCCGCGCATCTGCTCCAGGCTCGCCCGCGTCACCACCGTGTTCTTCGGCTCGCTCACGGCCGTCCCCTCGGCCGAGTAGCTCGTGAAATCCGCCACAATCCCACCCATCCGCAAGACGCCGCTCGGACCAAGATTCCGCACCATCTGCACATACGCCGCATTCCCGACGCTCAACAGCCCAAGCCGAGCCGCCGACGACATCTCATACCCCAACCCCATAAAATTTTCCGGAATCGTCGCCCCCGCCCGGCCCTGAACCCGCCGCGGACGCACCACCGGTCCTCCGCCCGCACCCCCAAAAACACCCCCAGAAACACCCGAGGCAACACCCGTAGCCTGCCCCATCGACGATCCCGCACAAACCACCAACCCCGACCCCAACAACCGCCGCCGCGTCAGCATCCGTCCAACCCTCCTCAGACCCCCTGCCAAGAGTCCGGTCGAGTGTACACGCCCCCAGCTGCGGCAATCGCCGCCAATCTCCTCGCCAAAACGAGAAGAGGGGTCCGGAGAGATCACACACTCTCCGAACCCCCACTTTTCAGGCGCAACCTCCGCCTCCGAACCCAACTTCTCAGCCCCAACTTCTCAGCCCATTACTTCTCTCAGCTGCATTACTTCTTCATCTGGTCCATCGACGCGTAGTCAGACCGTCCACTGCCATCGGTAAAGTGGGTGAAGTGCTCAACGTTCAGCAAATTACCCGCAAGATTGCCGACCAGCGTCACCTGCGAAAACGAGAACCGAAACTGCGCCGTAAACGCGACAGCCGCACCCGAGCTCACATTCGCCGCATACGCGAAACCCTGAACCGTGCCCCAGTTGCAAGGCGTCGGCGTGCAAGCGCCATAGGCCGCGACCGTGATGCCCGTGCCCGAAGCCGCAATCACAACCTTGACGATGTCTCGCGTCGATGCGTTCACGTTGTTCCATGTCCCGACCAGCGCCGACGGCTGGACGCCTTTCGCATCCGCCGCGCCCTCCAGAACCTGCGCCGGCGTCATGAATTCCTGCTTTGTCTCTAGGGAAGTGCTCATCTTTGTTTCTCCTTATGCTCTCGTTGCGAGAGCAAAAGATGGTGACGCAACCCCCACAATCGTTGCAAGCCGCGCCCCTATCCAGTCCTATCCGGTCCCATCCAGTCCTATACGATCCCATCCGGCCCGCGCCCGCGCTACCATACACACGGGAACTTCTCCGAGCGCCCGCCCGTACCACACAACACATCCGCTCGCACCCCGCCACACTCAGGAGGACCGCCCCATGTCCACCCTCGCCAGCTCGACCCTCACCACCTCGCTCCCGCGCACCTCCGTCCCCGCCGCCGCCCCAGCCACCGTCCCCTGGTACATCCCCCTCGGCGCCCTCGCCATCACCTCCGCCACCATCGGCGGAGCCTGGGACGTCTCCTGGCACCGCACCATCGGCCGCGACACCTTCTGGACCCCCGCCCACATGCTCATCTACGCCTGCGGCCTCCTCGCCGGCATCATCTGCGCCTACCTCATCCTCCGCACCACCTTTGGCTTCGCCGCCAACCCCGAAACCGCCCAGCTCCGCGCCGCCTCCGTCAACGTCCTGGGCCTCCGCGCCCCGCTCGGCGCCTTTCTCGCCGCCTGGGGCAGCGTCGCCATGCTCGCCTCCGCTCCATTCGACAACTGGTGGCACGCCGCCTACGGCCTCGACGTCAAAATCGTCTCGCCCCCGCACGCCCTGCTCCTTCTCGGCCTCCGCGGCGTCGCCGTCGGCGTCCTCTTCCTCACCCTCGCCGCCATGAACCGCGCCCGCACCGCCGCGCTCGAACCAGGCGCCCCCAACCGCACCTACACCAACCTCCGCCGCCTCTTCCTCTACATCGGCGGCCTGTCGCTCAGCGGCCAGATGTTCTTTCTCCAGGAGTACACCTGGGACGTCAAGCTCCACACCGCCTCCGCCTACATCGCGATGGCGATCGCCGTCCCGCTCATCTTCGCCATCTTCTCCGAAGCCTCCGGCTACCGCTGGGCCGCCACCTCCACCGCCGCCGTCTACACCCTCATCATCATCAGCGAAATCCTCATCCTCCCCCTCTTTCCCGCCACCCCCAAACTCGGCCCCGTCTTCAACCCCGTCACCCACCTCATCCCCACCAAGTTCCCCATCCTCCTCCTCGCCCCCGCCATCGCCCTCGACCTCCTCTGGCAACGCCTCCGCAAGCGCGCCTGGAAACCCTGGCAGATCGCCCTCCTCTCCGGCATCCTCTTCGTCGCCGTCCTCACCGCGGTCGAGTGGCCCTTCGCCAACTTCCTCCTCTCGCACGCGAGCGAAAATCGCTTCTTCGGCACCATCTACTTCGACTACAACTCCCGCCCCGACGGCTTCGACCGCCTCCGCCAATTCTTCCAACCCTCCTCCCCCAGCGCCATGTCCCTCGCCCTCCTCCGAGCCTCCCTCTACGCCGCCATCTCCACCCTCATCGGCCTCAGCTTCGGCCGATGGATGCGCACAGTCCAGCGTTAGCCCCATGACCCTACGCCTCCCCACTCTCGCCGCCGCCCTCCTCCTCAGCGCCCTCAGCCTCACCGCGCCCGCCGCCCACGCCCACGTCGGCTCCAAAGACATCTTCGAGCAGATCAACGCCGGCCCCTACCCCCTCTACATCACCATCCGCCCTCCCAACGTCATCCCCGGCGTCGCCACCGTCGACGTCCAAGTCCAGACAGTCCAGACAGTCCAGACCTCCACCCCCAACGTCCGCTCCATCGACATCACCCCCATCCCCCTCACCGGCGAAGCCTCCAAACACCCACCCACGCCCGACCTCATGAAGCCCGCGCCCGACAACCCCACCCACTACACCGGTTCGCTCTGGCTCATGTCCGCCGGCTCTTGGCAGGTCCGCTTCCACCTCCTCGGCGAGGCCGGCGAAGCCACCACCAACATCCCCGTCCCCGCCATGCCCCTCACCACCCTCCGCATGACACGCGGCCTCGGCGCCCTCCTCACCCTCCTCGGCCTCATCCTCGCCGTCGGCATGGGCGGCATCGTCGCCGCCGCCGTCCGCGAAGCCCCCGTCCCCCCCGGCGAACCCATCCCCTCCTCCCGCCGCCGCCCAGCCCTCCTCGCCACCGTCGCCACCGTCAGCATGATGGCCCTCACCCTCCTCGGCGGAGCCGCCTGGTGGAACGTCGAAGCCGCCTCCTACGCCCAAAACGTCTACCGCCCGCTCGCCCTCACACCCACCCTCCACGGCAACACCCTCGACCTCCAAATCTCCACCTACACCCATCCCAACGACATCCTCCACTGGCGCTCCCGCTCCAACGCCGACTTCCTCCCCGACCACGGCCACCTCATGCACCTCTACGCCATCCGCCAACCCGGCATGGACGCCGTCTTCCACCTCCACCCCACCCTCGCCGGCCCCGGCAACTTCCATCTCACCCTCCCCTCCATGCCCCCCGGCACCTACCGCCTCTACGCCGACATCGTCCACAGCAACGGCTTCCCCGAGACCCTCGTCGCCAACCTCACCATCCCCCCCGGCCTCCCACCCACACCCCTCAGCCCCGAAGACGCCTCCGGCTTCCCCGCACCCCTAGTCGCCGTCCAGGTCGCCGTCCAGGATCCCCGATCCTCCCAGGATCCCCAATCCTCCCCCCCGATCCCGTCAACGTCCACGCTCGCCGGAACCCTCGGCCCCGTCTACAAACTCCCCGACGGCTACACCATGGTCTGGCATCTCCCCTCCGCGCCCCAAAGCACGCACACCTCCCC
>CAXTYQ010000126.1:0-8010 GCA_964248505.1 uncultured Acidobacteriaceae bacterium | reverse complement strand
TGTTGTAGCCGGTGGCGACGCGCGGTGTGAGCGGAAGTTTGAGCTCGACGCGGTCGCCGGGCTTCCAGGTGCGGTCGAGGTTGGCGAAGGTGCCGGGGGTGGGGGCGGGTTGGGGCTGGCCGTTGACGCTGATGGCGGCTCCGGCGGCCCAGGCGGGGATGCGGAGGCGGAGTGGGAAGCGCTTGCTGCCAGAGGGTGTGACGGTGATGCGGACGGTGTCGCGGAAGGGGTAGTCGGTGTCGGTGCTGAGGTGGACGGCCGTGCCGTGGACGGTGGTGCGGACCTCGCAGGGAGCGTAGGCGGCGGCGACCAGGCCGCCATCGGGCTGGTCTTTAGAGGCGGCTGACGCAGAGGCGGGTGAGGCCATCCAGAGGCTGGAGGTGAGTTTGGGCCAGCCCTGGTGGAAGTTGGCGGTGCAGCAGCCGAAGTTGGGTTCGAGGCCGAAGAGGTTGGACTCGGGGCCGTCGGTGGTCCAGGGGGCGCGGTGGAGCGAGCACTCGACCTGGTTGGGCTCCTGGTTGTACTGGTGGGCCCACATGTCGTCGGTAAAGGTGCCGGGGAGGGCGTTGTAGCCGATCTGCTCCAGGCGGTCGCCGAGGGCGGGGTCGCCGAGGATTGAGAGGGCCACTTCGAGCGAGAACATGGCCTCGACGACCGTGCAGAGCTCGGAGCCTTGCGAGGGGTTGGGGCCGGCGAAGTGTTCGTCGCAGGAGAACATGCCGTTGGGGAGGCCGTGGTAGAGGTCGAGCTCGGCGAGCTGGTGATGGATGGCGGCGCGATCGGCCGCGGAGCCGGTGACGAGCGACCAGACGGGCGAGGCTTTGAGCGCCTGTCCGTTGTTGACGCCGTGGGTGGCGAGCGCGGTGTCGCCGAGGCCGTTGTGTTCGCTGAGCTTGATGAACTCCGGCGTGATGCGGTCTTTGTACTTGAAGTTGGCGAAGTCGGCCTGCCAGTCGAAGCCTTGGGCGTGGAGGAGGCGAACGAGGTCGAGGAGTTTGGGGTCGCCGTTGCGGTTGTAGAGCCAGAGCACGGTCTGGGCGTTGTCCTGCCAGCGGAACTTGCCCCAGTCGCGGAGGGGGCGGGTGGGGAGGGCGGCGATCTGGTGGGCGAAGTAGCGGGCCATGACGGGCTCGACGCGTGGGTCGCCGGTGGCCTCGGCGTACTGGGTGAGGACCTTGAGCATGACCATGCGGGGCCACCAGTCGTCGTTCGACTTCGGGCCGATCATGCCGCTGGGCTGCTGGTGGTTGAGGGTCCAGTCGATGTAGGGCTGGGCCTTGGCTTTGAGGCGTGGGTCGTCGAGCTGCCAGGCGAGGGGGACGAGGCCGTCGAGGAAGTAGGGTCCGCGCTCCCAGGACTCGCCGGTGCCGCCGAGCCAGCCGCTGTTGGGGCCGACGTCGGCCCAGGTCTCGTCGAGGTGGCCGCCGAGGCCGCTGGCCTGGATTTCGAGTTGGCGGCGCAGCCAGCCGGTGGGCTGGATGGAGCCGAGGGGGAGGAGGTCGAAGGCGTTGGGGGCGAGCGGGGCGCGGTTGGGGACTGGCGTTCCGGGCGCCTGGACCTTGCTTGGTTGCGGCATGGTGCCGGCGAGGAGTTTGGCGGGGAGTGTGGCGGCGAGGCCTGCGGTTCCGAGGTGCTGGAGGAAGCGGCGTCTGGATTGGCGGTGTTTCGCGGGCGATTTCATCTGGGACTTCTCCGACGAGAAGTATTGCATCTCTCGCTCCGGGCTGGCTTGGGATATCCCCCCTCACTCCCCTACGATTGGGTCTAAAATCCTCGATCCAGGGGAGTTAGATCTGGATCTCGGTATCCGAGGGTCTCGGATCTGTTTGGTTTCGATGTCAATGAGCGCGCCGCTGGCCGGCCTTGGAAGTGTTCTTGTCCCTCTTCTTAATTGTAGTGAATGGATGGGGAAGGTACGCCACGCGACGGCTGGAAGCAGATTAGAGCTGTTTTCACACAGGTATAGTTTCGGCGGTTGCAAAACTGCGGGTCTCTCCACTGCGCAGACGATAGAACTGTCTGCTCCGGTCGAGATGACACAGCTATAGCTATACGTAAACTGCTTCAGTGAGTGATGAGTTGTGAGTGATGAGTTGTGAGTGATGAGTTGTGAGTAATGAGTAATGAGGAATGAGTAATGAGGAATGAGTTGTGAGGGATGAGTTGGGAGGGATGAGTGGGGCTTACTCTTCGCGGAGGACTTCGAGGGGTTTCTGGCCGAGGATGCGGTGGGAGGCGATCCAACCGGTGGTGACGGTGAGGAGCGCTGTGAGGAGGAGGGCGGCGAGGGTCCAGAGGGGGCGGAAGCTGGAGGTGACCTCGAGCGAGCGGAGGAGGAAGTGGGCGATGATGTTGGCGAAGAGGAGGCCGACGGTGCCGGCGACGAGGCCGAGGACGGCGAACTCGATTGAAAAGATGGTGGCGATGCGGGGGCGGGTGGCGCCGAGGGTTTTGAGGACGACGACCTCGCGGATGCGGCGGTAGCGGGTGCCGGCGATGGAGGAGGCGAGGATGACGATGCCGGCGAAGATCGAGAAAGCGGCGAGGAACTGGACGACTTCGGTGATCTGGACGACGACCTGGCGGACGGTCTCGAGGGCTTCGGCGACGTTGATGACGGTGACGGTGGGGAAGCTGCGGTAGAGCGCACGCTGGAGCTCGCCGACGCGGGACGGGATGGCGTGGACACCGCCGTACCAGACGGTGGGGAGGCCGGCGAGCGCGGGCGGGGGGAGGATGAACTCGGCGCGGGAGAAGGCGTGGGTGCCGTTGCTGGAGGTGATGGCGGCGACGGTGGCGATGAGTTGGGTGTCCTGCGCGGAGAAGGTGATGACGGAGCCGGGGTGGAGGCCGAGGCGGTCGGCCTGGCGCTGGTTGACGGCGACGAGCGGATGTGTGGCGGAGACGGCGGCTTCGGCGGAGGTCCACCATCGGCCACCGACGAGTTTGGTGCCGGGCGGGAGGGTGTCCGAGTAGGTGAGCGAGATGCTTTGGAGCATGCGTTTGGGGAAGTTTTTGAGCTTGAGGTCGGCGGCGGGGGTGCCGTCGATGGCGAGGATGCGGGAGGAGACGACGGGGAGGAGCTCGGGCGGTGCGGTGACGACGGGTTGGGCGGCGAGCAGGGTGCGGACGCCGGCGATCTCGTCGGGTGTGATGTCGATGAGGAAGACGTTGGGGAGGGTGGGGGAGGAGGAGACGTGGAGCTCGCGGACGACGGCCTGCTGGACGAGGAAGACGGTCGCGATCTGCATGACGCCGAGGCCGAGCGCGGCGAGCAGGGCGGCGGAGGGATTGCCCGGGCGGTAGAGGTTGGCGAGGCCGTGGCGGAGGGAGCTGGGGAGCGAGAGGCGGGTTCGGTTGAGGAGGGCTTTGAGGCCGGCGAGAAGGGCGGCGGAGCTGACGAGGAGGACGAGGAGGACGGCGACGAGGCCGAGCGAGAAGTAGCGGCCGACGACGGCGGAGTCGGAGAGGGTGGTGGCGATGAGGGTGAGGCCGAGGAGGATGAGGGCGGCGGCGGCGATCTGGGCGGGGTTGCGGAAGAGGCGCCGGCGGACATCTGCGTTGCGAAGAAGAGCAGCCGCGGCGACGAGAAGGATCAACATGCTGATGCCGGCGGTGGCCTCGATGGCGCCGACGATGTGCTCATGCCTGTGCGGAAAAAAAAGCTGGGCGATGAGGTAGCCGGGAGTGAAGAGGAAGTACCAGCGGAACTTCGAGACTTCGCGGAAGAACAACGGGATCAGGGCGATCTGCTCCTGATCCATGGCGCGGCGGAGAATGAGGATGGGGCGGATGTCGCGGATGTCGAGCAGCGGCGGGAGGGTGAAGAGGAGGGTGATGAGGATGCCGGCGGCGAGGCCTGTGAAGACGGTGCGGAGCTGGAGGTGGAGCGTTGTGTCGATGTTGATGAAGCGGTGGAGGAGCCAGGGAAACGCGATCTGGACGCCGACGCCGAGAGCGACGCCGAGAAGGCCGCCGAGCAGGCCGAGAAGGAGGGTTTGGAGGAGGTAGATGCGGAGGATGCCGCCGGATTGGGCACCGAGCGCCTTCATGATGGCGATGGTGTCGAGGCGCTCGGCGAGGTGGGCGCGCATGGCCATGGCGACACCGATGGCGCCGAGGACGAGGGCGACGAGGGACATGAGGGAGAGCAGGGAGGTGGCGCGGTCGAGGCCCTGGGTGAGCGCGGGATTGGTCTCGCGGTAGTCGATGACCTGGGCCTCGGGGAGGAGGGCGATGAGGCGCGCCTTGAGGTCGGCCACGGCGCGATCGGAGACGCCGCCGCTGCTGCTGGCGGGGACTTTGAAGAGGAAGCGTTGGCCGGCGTGGGATCCGGGGGCGAGGAGGCCGGTGGCGTTGAGGCCGTCGCGGGAGATGAGCACGCGGGGGCCGGCGGCGAAGGATCCGGACAGGCGGTCGGGCTCGTTGGTGACGACGGAGCGGATGGTGAAGATCTTGTCGCCGAGCTTGAGTTGGTCGCCGACGTGGAGGTGGAGGCGGAGGAGGAGGTCGTCGGCGACGATGACGGAGGTGGGTGTGAGGGTGGAGCGGAGGTCGGCTTTGGGGCTGAGGTCGACGGCGCCGTAGAAGGGGTATCGGGTGGGGTCGACGGCTTTGAGGGAGACGAGGAGCGGGTCGAGGTTTTTGGGCGAGGAGGCCATGGAGAGGAGCTCGGTGACGGGGGTGATCTCGACGCCTTGGGAAGCGATGGCGTCGAGGCCGCGCTGCTGCTCGGGTGTGGGCTGCTGGAACATGCGGGCGGAGAGGTCGGCCGCCATGATGGAGCGGGCGCGGGTGAGCAGGGTGGAGCGGAAGGAGGCGGAGAAGCCGCGCACGCCGGTGAGCGCGGCGACGCCGATGGCGACCGAGAGGATGACGAAGAGGAACTTGGCGCGCGAGGCGCGGAGCTCGCGGGCGGCGATGCGGGCGGCGGTGGTGTAGGTGAGTTGGGGCATGTTGGGGCGTTTGCGGTCTGCTCTATGCTATGCCCTGGGTGTCAGAGAGCTGCGATCTTGAGGCCGGGGATCAGATTGAAGTGGCGCACGTTAAGCGTGGCGACCTCGAAGCCGAGGGACAGGGCGGTGACGCCGATGGCGAGGTCCTGGAAAGCGATGGCGATGCCGAGGGCGGCTTGTTCGCCCTCAACACGGCCGATAATCCGGGCGATCTCGATAGTGAGAGGGTGCACAGGGATATTGCTGGCAAGACGTTCGATAAAACCGAGCCTTCGGCGTTGGTCAGCGTCAGACCTGCTGCGGTATGCGCCGTGCATCAGTTCGGCGATCGTGATGACCGAGAGGGCATGTAGGTCTCGCCATGGCTTGTCTGTATCTGCTCAAGGATTTGCCGGACGCTATGGCCTCGGCGCTCCGCCGCGATCACGACGGTGGTGTCCAGAATCAGGCCCACTCGCTCAGTCCCACGCAGGTGGGTTGGACGGCTTGCGATGGCGGACGATCTCTTCCATGTCGGCGGCGAAGTCGGCGTCGAGCGCGGGAGCTTCGCCGGTCTGTTCTTCGTGCTTTCTGGCCAGGGCGATGCATTCGGAGATCGACCGGCGCGGAGGTGCTACAGGACGAATGACCGCGACTGGGGATGCGTTCGTTTCGATAACGATTTCTTCGCCCGCACGGATGTGTGTCATAAGAGCAGCGAAGTTGCGCGCGGCTTCGGTCTCTGAGATGTGGATCGTTGCCATGCTTTGGATTTTATCGCGTGGTCGGAGCTCGTGGGCGGGCGGTGGGAGGGCTGTGTTTTGGCAACCTAAGCGCTTGGGTTGGTATACTGAATAGGTGCGTACCGTTTTGCGGCTTCCCGGCCTCCGTGTTGTCGTTTATCCGAACGATCATCGGCCGGCACATGTGCATGGGATTGGGAGTGGAAGGGAGGCCGTTTTCGAGCTGAACTGCCCCCATGGGCCGGCCAGCGTTCGCGAGAACTTCGGCTTCGCACAGCACGATTTGAACTCGATTCAGAAGGCGCTCGGAGAGCATGTGTCCCAGCTCTGCCGTGCTTGGGAGGGTATCCATGGTCACGCATGAGGAGTTTTCGAGAGCAGATGAGAGGGCAAAGGAGATGGAGTCGCGCGTCCCCAAGGCGGTGTCGGCTAGGTACGACCGCCGTATCCGACGTGTCGTGGTCCAGCTGAACTCGAATCTGGGTATCTTCTTCTCTCCCCGGGACGCGGAGGGGTTGGAGCATGCCACACCGGAGCAGATCGCCGATATTGAGATCTCTCCGTCGGGCTATGGTCTGCACTTTCCGAAGCTCGATGCTGACCTTTATCTGCCGGCCTTGCTGGAAGGCGTGTTCGGCTCGGAGCGCTGGATGGCAAGCCGCATGGGTATGCGAGGCGGCAGATCCAAGAGCGCGGCGAAGACGATGGCTGCGCGGGAGAACGGGAAAAAGGGTGGTCGGCCTCGACGGGAGGAGACGGTCGCTGGAGATCGGTAGAAGTCAGGTCTGAGCTTTTAGCGGGATGTTGGTGTCGAGAAGAAATCCGTTCACGGATCAGGACAGGTCGGACACATGCGATAGATCGACGGGACGCAGCGGGGCGTTGTCGCGCGGGAACTCCATCTCGGTTCCCTTGAACGGGGATTCAGCGGACAGTTGCGCCAGACTTTTGCGGCTTGCGGGCGATGCGAACTTGGTCTGGGCGCTGGCTGGTGCTGACTTCAAGGCGTACAGCAGCACTTCTTCTACGTCGCGGAAGGCGCCGCTTGCCATGTGCTCTCGGATAAGTGCTTCGAGTTCCGGTTGGTAGATTTCGATGTTCATGGCGGCACGTCCTGTCTGGTGAAAGCATGGGAAGTGGGCGGCCCGAGTGTCAACATGCGACATTGTCGTGGGTGCTTTTAGGGGTAATTTTCTCCTTGAATGAAGGAGAAGTTCTGCCCCAAGGACTCAATTTCTGGCCGCTGTCCAGTTGGACCTCGAACATCGAAAAGTTAACTGCTTGCTCTTTGTCTTCTGAGGCAAAGGGCGTTTTTACGCTTTGGATTGTCCCATGCTGTTCGCCAGCACCTAAAAACTTGACCCACACCTCAGCACCTTTGAGAAGCGACACATCCCAATTTCCCATGCTATCGAGGATACGCCCTAGCTGATTACTCTGTAACCATTGATGGGAGCGTTGCTTGCCGACTCTGAAGCGTTCGGCTCAGAGTATGGCGGCTTCGTCGTTCATCTCGTCTGACAGGATTACGCCGTCGCGTAGCGTTATGCGGCGGTGGGCTAGGTCGGCTAGGGTGGTGTCGTGGGTTACTAGGACTAGGGTGGTGCCTTCTTTTTGGTTGAGGTTGAGGAGTAGGTCGAGGACGGCTCGGCCGTTGGTGGTGTCCAGGTTGCCGGTGGGTTCGTCGGCTAGGACGATGGGGGGGCGGAGGATGAAGGCTCGGGCGAGGGCGACGCGCTGTTGTTCGCCGCCGGAGAGCTGGACGGGGTAGTGGTCGGTGCGGTCGGCGAGGCCGACGGAGGTGAGGAGTTCGCGGGCGCGGTCGAGACCGTGCGTGCGGGTTGGGTTGAGGCTGGAGGTGTGGGTTGGGTTGGGGCTCGAGTCGGGGTTGGCGCGGGTGTGGTTTGGGGATTTGGGGTCCTCGTTGAGTTCGTAGGGGAGGAGGACGTTTTCGAGGGCGGTGAGGGTGGGGATGAGTTGGTAGGACTGGAAGACGAAGCCGACGGTGCGGCCGCGGACCTGGGCGAGCTTGTCTTCGGGGAGGTAGGAGATGGGGATGCCGTTGAGGTGGACGTCGCCGGAGGTGGGGGTGTCGAGGCCGGCGAGGAGGCCGAGGAGGGTGGATTTGCCGGAGCCGGAGGATCCCATGATGGCGGCGAACTGGCCGCGCGGGACGGAAAAGGTGATGCCGCGGAGGATGTCGACGGTGCGTGTTCCGGTGGGGAGGCTTTTGCGGAGGTCGCGGACGTCGATCATGGGGCTCCTTTGGGTTTGAAATGCAGGGAACAGGGAACAGGGAACAGGGGGCAGGGAACAGGGGGCAGGGAACAGGG
>CAXTYQ010000125.1:0-8266 GCA_964248505.1 uncultured Acidobacteriaceae bacterium | reverse complement strand
GGGGGGGGGGAGGGTGGGGATGGAGGGGGGGGGGATGGGGGGGGGGGGGGGGGGTGGGGTGGGGGTGGGGGGGGTGGGGTGGGGGTGGGAGGCTTTCGACCCGGATCTGATGAAGAGACATGTCGGGTTTTCCGTCACTCCTCAACCTGCACTGCCGAATATCTACAAAAGGATGGAAAGGCCGGGCTGGTATTCTCACTTCTTAGGAGTGATACGGTGCAGATCACAAGCAAAGGTCAGGTCACGATTCCGCGGAATGTCCGGGATCAGCTTGGCCTGCTTCCGCATACGGAGGTGGAGTTTGAACTGGCTGGGGATCATGCTCGGATTCGCAAGTTGGATCCGAAGGGCGGCACAGGGGACAGAGGGATCAGGGCAGTGGAAGCACTTCGGGGCACAGCCGACACGCGCTTGAGTACGGATGAGATCCTGCTTCTGACACGCGAGGAGCACCGTTCTGCCCGGGGCCGAAAGTGAGTCCAGTCCTAGTGGGCTTGCCAGAGCGTCTACGTCCCTGTCGCGGCGTCTTGGTCGACAGCAACATTATTCTGGATGTTGCGACGGAGGATCCGAAGTGGAGCGACTGGTCTGGTAGCGCACTGGCTGAGTGCACGGAGAGAGCTCCGCTGATTGTTAATCCCATCATTTATGCGGAGGTCTCGATCGGCTACTCGACCATCGAGTCACTCGACGCGGCTTTGCCCAGCAGCATCTACCGGCGTGAAGAGCTTCCCTGGGAAGCAGGCTTTTTGGCAGGCAAGTCTTTCTTGGCTTACAAGCGGCGAGGTGGCACGCGCAAAACGCCTCTCCCGGACTTCTACATCGGCGCCCATGCTGCTATTGAACGACTTGCGTTGCTCACGCGCGACGTGGCACGGTACCGCACATACTTCCCTAAACTTGAGATCCTTTCCCCTTTGGTCTGACGAAGTTTGCTCCGATTCTCATGGTTCTCACACTCTTGCGTTCGTCTATCGGGTCTCTGTTTCCATGGAAAGAGACCATGGAATGCGAAGGGTTCCGTGACAAAGCTATAGAAGGCTGAGCAGATGTGGGTTCCATCTGTTTTAGGATGGTGCAACGGAGGTGGGTTGCGATGAGTGATCAGGGGCATTCGAGTGAGGTGAAGGAGTCCTGGCTGGATCGGTGGTGGCAGCTGCTTTTGATCCTGTATGGGTTGGTGTTTATTTTGACCCTGGCGATGTGGCATAAGTAGATCGCTTGTTCTGGGTTTATCGATGTGCGGTTGACTGTGGACCCCACCCTTTCCGTCGATAGGGCCGACGGAGAGGATGGGGCACCCGGCTCTACCCGGCGCTTGTCGAATCTCAACGACAAACGGCGAAGCCAGCGTCTGGAGCTGACGGATTCGGTAGACTTGAGATGTGAGCGCTCCGGTTTCTTTTGGGACGGGGGCGGGCGGGGAGGTGTTTGGATGGCGGCTGCGGAGCGGGTGACGGCACGGCAGAGGGCGATCCTGACGGCCATTATTGAGAGCTATGTGGAGAATGGCGAGCCGGTGGGCTCGGGGACGATTGCGCGCTTGGGGGGCGAGGTTGGCGGGATGAGCGCGGCGACGGTGCGCAACGAGATGGCGGCGTTGGCGGAGGAGGGATTGCTGGAGCAGCCGCATACGTCGGCGGGCCGGGTTCCGACGGCGCGGGCGTTTCGGATGTATGTGGAGGAGTTGAGCGGAGGGGTGAAGATTTCGGCGGCGCGGCTGCCGGCGGAGAACCGGCGGGCGATCGATTCGAGCCTGGCGGGGATGGTTGGGACGCGGGCTTTGCTGGAGCGGACGAGCCATGTGTTGGCAACGCTTTCGAGCGGGGTTGGTGTGGCGATCGCGTCGGCGGCCGAGGGCGATGTTCTGGAGCATGTGCATTTTTCGCGGATAGCGCCGAGGCGTGTCTTGGCGGTGGTGGTGACGCGGAGCGGCCTGGTGCGGGATCGGGTGCTGGCGCTCGATGGTCGGCGGGATGCGGAGTTGACGAGCCGCGAACTGGAGCGGGCTGGGGCGTTTTTGAACGAGAACTTTCGCGGTTGGGATGTGGAGCGGGTGCGGCAGGAGATTGCGCGAAGGGTGGAGCGGGAGAGGAGTGAGTATCAGAGGATGTTGAATGCGGTGGAGGAGCTGTGGGCTGGGGCGGTGCCGAAGGATCAGGCGCCGGCGCCTTCGGTGTATGTGGAGGGTGTGGCGAATCTGTTGTCAGGGGTGCGGGGGGCGGAGGATCGGGACAGGCTGCGGGAGTTGCTGGTGGCGCTTGAGACCAAGCAGAGGGTGGTGGAGCTGTTGAATGCGTATGTGGATGCGCGGCAGGACAGTGTCAGGGTGGTGTTTGATCTTGAAGACCAGGCGCCGGAGATGGCTGGTCTGGTGTTGATTGCGGCTCCGGCGCGGGTGGCGGGCGAGCCGCGCGGGACCGTGGGCGTGATCGGGACGCAGAGGATGGATTACGAGCGGACGATGAACGCGGTCAGCTATATATCGCAGGCGTTTGACCGGATGCTGTATCCGACGGAGTAAGGGGTCGGGCGGTTTGTGCCGGTGAGGATGCGGGAGGCTGGGAGCGGGTGCGCGGGGGAGAGCGGATGGAGACGCAGTGGGACAGGGTCGCGCGATGGGCTCGGATGGGCAACAATAGGAAGAGCGCGAAATCGGAGTTGACGGACAGGGCTGAGACTGAGGAGAGAGGGGAGGACGAGACGATGGCACAGGGTGAGGGGTTGGAGGATCTGGTGGAGCCGGAGATTGTGAGTGGGCCTGCTCCGGAGGCTCCGGCGGAGGTTGCGGGCGGGTCGGCGGAGTTAGAGACGGCGCGGGCGGAGCGGGACGTGTATCGGGATCGTCTGGCGCGGCTGCAGGCGGAGTTTGACAATGCGCGCAAGCGGGAGGCCAAGGACCGTTTGACGTGGCGGGCGGACGCGGTTGCGGATGCGGTGGAGCCGTTTTTGGGTGTGATGGATAACTTCCAGCTGGCCTTGCGGTCCGAGGGTTCGGCCGAGCAGCTGCGGTCGGGGGTTGAGTTGATTTTGAAGCAGATGGAGGACGCGTTGCGCGGCTTGCAGGTGCAGGCGGTGGAGGCGGTGGGGACGGAGTTTGACCCGCGAGTCCACGAGGCTTTGGGAAGCATCGAAACGAAAGAGTATCCGGATCATCAGGTAATTGAGGAGATTCGGCGGGGGTACCGGCTGCGCGACAAGCTCCTGCGGCCGGCGTTGGTGCGGATTGCGACGAATCCGGCGCAGGTGGACGCGTAACTGAGGTGTGCCTGGGCGCGGACGGTGAGGCGCGGGTGCCTCGGCTGGGAACGGGCGTGTGAAGATTTGCACGGAAGTACTAGATTTTGGAAGTTCCGGCTAAAGTTTTGCCGAGATATGCCGATAGAGACTTTAAGAGATGAGTGCGACAGCAAACGTGACCAAGGTTGACTACTACGAGCTGCTTAGCGTTTCGCGGGATGCGAGTGACGCTGAGATCAAGACTGCGTATCGCAAGTTGGCGATGCAGTTTCACCCGGATCGCAACCCGAACAATCCGGAGGCCGAGGAGAAGTTTAAGGCGTGCGGTGAGGCGTACGGCGTGCTGAGCGACCCGGAGAAGCGGGCCGCGTATGACCGGTATGGGCATGCGGCGTTTGGCGGCGGAGGGGCTGGGGGCGGGAGTCCGTTTGCGGGCGGCAATGCTCAGGATTTGGGGGACATCTTTGGCGACCTGTTCGGCGAGATGTTCAACATGGGCCAGCAGGGGGGCGGTCGAAAGGGATCGCGCGTGCAGCGTGGGCGCGACATGCAGATTGCCTTGACGCTGGAGTTTGAGGAGGCGGTGTTCGGCAAGGAGCGCGAGATCACGTACCGTCGCATGGAGACGTGCGTGGAGTGCAAGGGGACGGGGGCGGCGAAGGGCAAGTCGCCGGTGACCTGCACGCAGTGCGGCGGGCGGGGGCAGCAGAGATTTCAGCAGGGTTTCTTTTCGGTGGCGCGGACGTGCTCGGTGTGTGGCGGGACGGGGACGCTGATTGTCGATCCGTGCAATGTTTGCCATGGGGAGACGCGGGTGCCGGCGGAGCACAAGTTGATGGTGAAGGTGCCGGCGGGCGTGGAGCAGGACACGCGGATTCGCTACTCGGGGGAGGGCGAGGCGGGGCCGTTTGGCGGGCCGGCCGGGGATTTGTATGTCGTCCTGCAGGTGAAGGCGCACGAGTTTTTTGAGCGCGACGGCGACGATCTTCACTGCGTGATGCCGATCAGCTTTCCGCAGGCGGCGCTGGGGACGGAGCTCGAGATCCATACGCTCGAAGGTGTGGAGCTGGTCAATGTGCCGGAGGGGACGCAGAGCGGAAAGGCGTTTACGTTGCGGGGCAAGGGCGTGCCACACCTGAATCAGCGCGGGAAGGGCGATCTGGTGGTGGAGATCCGGGTAGCGACGCCGAGCAAGTTGACGCGGGAGCAGAAGGACCTGGTACGGAAGCTAGGGGAGACGATGACGGTGGAGAACAAGCCGCACTCGCGAGGTCTGCTGGACAAGGTAAGGGAGATCTTCAGCTAGGGATTTAGATTGCGACTTTGCCGGGTACAGGCGGGCGCGGGGAAAGGCAGATCCCTTGTTTCGGGTCTGGTACGTATTGAGTTTTTGAAGGATTGTGCTCCCTATGAGTGTGTCTGCTCCTCTCTCGCAGAGTTTGCTGCGGCCGTTCTACCCGGCGTTGAACGGGATGCGCGGGATCGCGATCTTTGTGGTCTATCTGGACCACTATGGGTCGTTGATTCCCGGCTTTGCGTGGATGAAGGGTGGATGGATCGGCGTTGACTTGTTCTTTGTCTTGTCCGGGTTCCTGATTACGGGCGGGCTGTATGACACGGTAGGGGAGGCTCGGTTTTTCGGGTCGTTTTACGCCAAGCGCGCGCTTCGCATATTTCCTCTGTATTACGGTTTTTGGACCCTGGCGCTGTTTCTTGCAAGCATGCAGGTGGCCGCTTTGCCTCCTGGGTGGTGGCTTTGGCTGGTGTATGCCGGGAATCTGAAGACGTTTGGACAGGTGCTCCACGACCAGCTGTTTTCGCTCCATGCGGTGTATTTGCAGGGGAATCGTCTTGTAATTCCGGTCGAGATCAACCACTTCTGGTCCTTGTGTGTTGAGGAGCAGTTTTATCTCGTGTGGCCGCTGGTGGTGTATCTGACCCGGAATCGCCGGCGATTGATGGGGATGTGTCTTGGGCTGACGGCGGTCTCGCTCATTGCGCGGATTCTGATTTACTTTTTTGCACCGCAGGCGGTTGCTTTGAGCGAGTTCAGCTATCACCAGACGTATGTGCGGATGGACGGGCTGTTCCTGGGGGCGTTTCTGGCGCTGTGGCTGCGGGGAACGGGGCCGAGCCGACTGAAGTACGGGCCGATGCTGCTGGTCTCTGGGGTTGTTTCGGTGGGTGGGTTTGTGGGGTATCTGGTGTACCTTGCGAAAGCGAGCGGATGGCAGAGCGCTTTGACGACCGATCTAGGATCGCCGTGGTCGAGCACGGTGGCTTTGACGCTGGCGCCTCTGCTGGGTGTGGCTTTGTTGCTAGGGTGTTTGCCGGCGAGGTCGTGGGTTGCCCGGGTTTGCAGCTTCAGGCCTTTGCAGGAGTTGGGCCGGATCAGCTATGGATTCTATCTGCTGCATCTGTTGCCGTCTGCGCTGCTGGTGTCGTGGGTGGATTATCACCATCCACGGCGGTCGAGGCTCCTGGTTGCGACGGTCTGGTTTTTCGTTTGTTGGGCGCTGGCGTGGCTGAGCCATCGATATTTTGAGAGCCCGTTTTTGCGGATCAAGGACCGCATTGCACGGTCTGCGTCGCCGACGCACGAGCGATTGCCCACGGAGCCTCGGGAGATTGAGGTTTCTGCCGCTTAGCCTGGCTGAGAGGCGGGAGTTCAGCCTATGAAGCTGGGCTAGTGAGGTGGGCGGAGGCGATGGCTACGGCGGCTACGGCGGCGGTTTCGGCGCGGAGGATGCGTGGGCCGAGGGTGACGGGCTGCCAGGTGTGGTCGAGGAAAAGCTGGATTTCTTCGGGGGTCCAGCCGCCCTCGGGGCCGATGGCGAGGGCGATTGGGGAGAGGTCGGCGGACGGCGAAGAGGCTTGCTGGAGGGCTTGGGCGAGGGGTGTGGCTTGTTCGAGTTCGCTGAGCAGGATGCGATGGGGGCTCGTCTCCTGGAGGAGAGCTGGCTTGAGCTGGGTTGGATCGGCGATCTCGGGGATGGAGGTGCGGCGGGATTGTTTGGAGGCTTCGAGCGCTATGCGGCGCCAGCGATCGACGCGTTTGCTGGAGGCGAGCTGGAGGTGTTTTTCTGTGCGTCGGGCGAGGATGGGGGTGATCTTTTCGACGCCGAGTTCGGTGGCTTTTTCGATGCCCCACTCGAGGTGGTCGAATTTAAAGATGGCGAGGAGGAGGTGGAGGGGGAGGCTGGTCTCGGCTTCGAGCTCTTCGTGGAGGAGGAGGTCGACCTGTTCCGCGCCGGGGTTGGCGTTGACGGCAGTGATTTCGGCGCGATGGAGGAAGCCGCCGGCGACGACGTCGTAGATCTGGCCGGGGCTGGCGCGGAGGACGCGGGCGAGGTGGGCGGCCTGGTCGCCGGTGAGGGTGGCGGTGGTGGCGGTCCAGCGGTCGGCGATGAAGCGGCGGCGGGTCATTTGCGGGGCTTTCGGGCGGGCGAGGGGATGGGGGCGCAGGGATGGGCTGGGGTGCCGCAAGTCTCGACGGGCGCGGTGGAGGGCTGGTTGGGGATGGTGATGGTTTGGGGGGCCTGGTGGTAGAGATCGATGGTGAGGGTGGCGTCTTTGCGGCTGTTCCAGGCGGCTTCGGTGATGGGGAAGTGGAGGACGACGAAGCCGTCCGCGGATTTGCCTGGGGGGATCTCGGTCTCGCGAAACAGAGGCGGGTCGGGTTGGCGGCCGGCGAGGGCTTTGAGGGCAGGGAAGCCGAGATAGAGGTTGGGGAGGTCGGGCTTTTCGACGGCGCTGGTGGTGATGGGTTCGGTGGTGGCGGGGTCGGAGGGGGTGAAGGTGGCGTTGAAGTCTTTGAGGAAGAGCGGCAGGCGGAGCCGGTTGTCGATGTGGATGTCGACGAGGACGTAGAGGTCGTCCTGGGCGGTTTCGCGACCGACGACGGTGGAGTCGGATTTGAAGACGGTGTGGGCCGAGAAGGCGGCGGCGCCTTTGACCGAGAGGGCGGCGGTGGTGTGCGGGGTGAAGCGGAGGACGAGGAAGAGGATGGCGGCGAGGGCGACGAGGGCGAGGGCGATGGGGACGAGGAGGTTGCGGCGTTCGGGTTGGGCAAAGGTGACGTCTTCCATTCTCTTATCGTAGGTGGTCCGCGGTGTGCGCGTCGTGATGGCGGAGATTGCGCGGATCTGAACACTAGAAATGCTCTGAAGCGCACACGGCAGGTTGTGAAGCAGAGTAAGCGCCTGCCCTGGAATGCTGCCGCGGTGGAGACCTTGCAGAATTCTTTCCACATCGGTGCTCGTGACGTAGAAGTGCTCGTCTGCCTGGAGCTGAGCGTTCCGGTCACGGTGACCTGGTGGCGAGCTATGGTGTTGCTCCCACCCGCATACGAGGCGATGTCGGAAGTAGAGCAGATGTCTCTGATGGCGCATGAGCTGGCTCACGTGAGTCGTCGAGATTTTGAGGTCAACCTGCTGCTGGAGTTTGTGTCTTTAGCCATTTGCTTCCATCCCGCGACCGCTTGGCTGAAGAAACGGATCGCTGTGAGCCGAGAAGCCGTCTGCGACGAAATGGCGGCGGAGGCGACTGTTGGACGGACTCAGTACGCACGGTTCTTGCTCGACATCGCGCAACAGACCGAAGAGCCTTCCCGTGTAGGGCTAGCTCTCGGAATGTCGAACACCGCACTTGAAAGGAGAATCCTCACTTTGCTCGATCCTGTAAATAAAAGCCGCCGCTACGCCGTCACGGTGTCATTGCTCAGTACAGCCGCACTGCTAGGAATGAGTGTCGCCGCATTGTGCTTCAGCCTGCATCCCACGTCGGTCCAGGCTGCCGGAGCACCAGCTTTCGCCTTTGATCCTTCTCAGACGTTCGACAGGCTGACGCCGAATGCAGAACGGAAACAGGCTCCCGATTTCAGCCTGATTGACAACAATGGAAAGACGATCACGCTCTCTGCGTATAAAGGAAAGGTCGTTCTCCTGAACTTCTGGCCGACATGGTGCAGTTTGACCTGCCCCCTTTTTCTCAACCATTTATAGCTGGAGTTTTCTCTGTTCTGTAG
>CAXTYQ010000124.1:0-8399 GCA_964248505.1 uncultured Acidobacteriaceae bacterium | reverse complement strand
GGCGGCGGGATGGGCTCGGGCCTGGGCGGCTTTGGGGCAGGCGGCTTTGGTGGGGGCGCGCCGCGCGAAGAGGTGATCAACAACTACTACGGCGACTCGGGCGGTGAGGGCGGACGCGAGGGCCGCGGCGACGACTCAGGCTTTTACAACCCAAGCGACGACGCAAGCCGTCAAGGACTAGGGTCGGATGTAGAGGATCGGCGTGGGTTTGACGATGCTTCCGGTGGTAACGACGACGCGGCGGTGAGCGGGGGTGACGACTACACGAGCGGCGACACGGGTTCGGATGACTCGTCGGCGTTTGATTCGGGGGACAGCTTCGGGGGCGGGGACGACTCGAGCTTTTCGTGAGGTCGGAGGGGAGTAGGTCGACTCACACCGGGGTTTGGTGGCGCTTCTGACCCCACCCTTTCCGACGGTGAGGCTGTCGGAGAGGATGGGGCACCCGGTCTGGTGGATGAGAGTCAACCGGTTCGGTGGATTGTGGGGGGATCGGTCAGGGGTGGCGGTCGCGCCAGATGCGATAGAGGCCCCAGGCGGCGGCGGAGCAGTTGTCTTTGACGCGACCGTCCAGGAGCATATCTTCAAAGTCGCGGACGGGAACGCGGTGGACGCGAAGGTCGTACTCTTCGGGGTCGCGGTCGGTGGGGCCGGGGGTCAGGTCTTCGGCGAGGTAGACGAAGTGCTTCTGGCGCATGACTCCGTAGGCGATCCAGAGGTCGCCGAGCAGCGTCATCCGGCCGGCGCGGAGGCCGGTCTCTTCGCGAAGTTCGCCTCGCGCGAGGTCTTCGGGGACGACGTCGGGGTCCTCCCAGCCGCCTTGGGGAAACTCCTTGAAGGTGGCCTGGACGGTGTAGCGGAACTGCTCGATGAGGTAGAGGAAGTCACCCTCGGGGGTATGGTCGAACGGGATGATGATGGAGGCGGGGTCTTTGTCGATGACGCCGTAGAGGCCGCGCTGCCCGCCGGGGCGCTCGATTATGTCTTCGCGGACGCGGGTCCAGGGGTTGCGGTAGACTTCGCGGGAGCTGAGGGTGCGGATGCTCATGCCTGTTTGATTGTCGCTCAGGCGGTGTGGGTTTGGGGATACATGGAAAGTGTTAGGGCTGTGCGGGATACATCCCGGATGGTCGGGCAGGTAACTCGGCTTTTTGGGATGACTCCAGATATATTCTCGTTGGTGAAAGTACAACTTTTGGAAGCATGGAACCTGTTTCGGACAGGTGCGTACCTGTTCTATGGAGGATCGCTAGATGGCTAGTTCCAGCGGTATTGCGCCGCCACCGCGAGTTATGGTTAGCACACGGGTGGGCTCCCTTGTTTCCGTAGCGGTTGGCACTGTTCTCTTTCTTGCGATTGTCGGATTGGTGTCCAAGGGTCTGCGCTGGATGTTTCAGGGCCCACTTCGAAGCTTCGGTACGAAGCCGCGCCGCGCTTGCGATCAGCGGATCGGCACTGGGAGAGCTGGTCGTTGTCGTTCTCTTGATGCTGTTCCTCCGCAGTCGTGGCCGGTCGTTTCGCGATCTCGGTTTATGGCAGGCAGCGCCTTTGCGCGGATGGATGTTTGCCGCAGCGATGACCGCATTCTACGTGTGGGTTGTTTTCATGTCTGTGTTGCGGGACCAACCGGGGATGACTGAGGTGAGTGGTTTTCACATATATACCTCCCTTGCCGCTGGGTTGAGCGCGGGCTTCGTGGAAGAGGTCTTCTTTCGCGGCTTTGTGATGAGTCAGCTGAGATGGTCCGGATTTGGCTCCGGTGTGCAGGTGATTGTGTCGGCCGTTTGCTTCGGTGTGGCTCATGTGGGTTGGGGTTGCTGGCCGCTAAGCCGCAGGTGAACATGGCCACCGGAGCGATGGTTACAACGAGCGTTCTTGGCGTTCTGTATGCGCTCGTATACCTGGCAAGCCGTCGCGGCTTAGCCCCTGTAATCGTCGGCCATACGATCATGGATATGCTGATTGAACCGTGGCTCGTGATGACCACTTTGGCTGCCGCGACGACTCACTTGCGCTAACCGGACGTGCCAGGCGCCGGAGGGGTTCGCGCATGCCCAGGCCCCGGGACGAGGGGATATTTGCGTTTGGGGCTTCGACTTCGTCTAGAGCGGATTAGGTGATTGGGTGAAGAACAAACAACAGCAGATTCCCTTCGGGAATGACAACAAAAGAGCGAATGCCTCTATGTGAGCGGAAGGATTTGTGCGGCGCCATTGCCTTTGGGAGAAACGGCGCCGCGACTCGTGCCTTGCTTTACACCCACACATAATCTGCTCTAGTCCTTGGCGGACTTTGGCAGTTTGTCCAGCATGTCTTTGACGTCTTTGTCTAGATTCTTTATGTTTTTGTTGGAATTTTTGTTGAGGTCGCTGTCGGCCACGCCGCGAAAGAGCAGGCGGTTGTTGGAGGCGTCGAAGATGTCTACAACAAGATGTCCGACGCGTTGATTGTGGACGCTGGTTGTGGTTTCGCCGAATCCATCTCCGCCGAAGCCGTAACCGAAGCCGCCTCCCCAACCGCCGCCCCAACCCCAGCCACCGTCGCCCAGACCATACCCGCCACCGAGGCCGTTGTAGTAACTTTCGACCTGTTGCTCATTTTTCACATTGCTTATGGCGAACACTGTGGCTTTGCCACCGGTCGGAACCAGTTGCCAGCCGTCCGCTTGCAGATTTCTGTCGACCGCGGACTTGATGCGTGATTGGTTGAACGAGTTCTCCGTTGCGAGCATGCCCCAGGAGTAGGTTTTGAAGTTGGCGAAGTCTGCTTTGTGGTTGTAATCTGTGCGCACGTTGACGGCGAACACCGCGGCTCCGGATAGAAGGAGGGCGGCACCGAATCCAAGAGTTCTCAAGTTCATAGCATCTCCTTTGTGACTCTGTCCGGAGATTACCGAGCCGTGGTCCGCGTTGACTGTATAAAACGGAACACTTCGAGCTGGGATTATTCTGACTGGCCGTAGAAGGTCGATCCGGTATCCCGGTCTATGCGCGAGTCGGGCAGGGAATCGATAGAGGAGAGAGTCCGGGTTGGGTAGTGGGGTTAGTTGAAGCCGCGGCGGGTGCGGTTTTTGGCGGTCAGGTCTTCGCGTTCCTGTTCGCGCTCGCGCATGCGTTCGGCGTACTGGGCGGCCTGATCGTTGCGGGACTTCTTTTCGGCGGCGGAGAAGGAGCGTTCTTCCGAGCGCGAGATGCGTTTGTGGGCGTACATGCCTTCGAGGAGAAACTCGGCGGCGGAGACGGCGAGCTCGGGGGCGGAGCTGGAGCTGATGTGGAGCGGTGTGAGTTTGTCGAAGAGGCCCTGGATCTGCTGGAGCTCGGTGAGCGAGAGGATGGAGGGCTGCGCGTCGTTGAGCTGGACGGTGCCGCCGAGGTTGAACCACTGCTCGATCTGCTGGGTGTTGGCGCTGCCGAAGTACTGGTCGAAGACCTGGGCGACGGAGCCGCGGATGATCTCGCGGATGACGGTGTCGGCGCCGCGCATCTCGCCTTCGTACTCGAGCTCGATCTTGCCGGTGATGCCGGGGAGGGCGGCGTAGATGTCGCCGACGCGGGGGACGACGGTGGATTCGCCGTGGATGAGGGCGCGGCGTTCGGCGTTTGAGACGACGAGCTCCATGGTCGAGATGGGGAGGCGCTGCGAGACGCCGGAGCGCTTGTCGACTTTTTTGTCTTCGCGGGCGGCGAAGGCGATGGTTTCGACGATCTGCCGGATGTAGGCGGGGATTTCGATGGCTTGGACCGTGTTGTCGTCGGCGTAGGAGCGGGCGGTCCAGGCTTCCTGCTCGGTGATGGCGATGGCTTCGTCGAGGGACTCGGGGTAGTGCGTGCGGATCTCGGAGCCGATGCGGTCTTTGAGGGGAGTGACGATTTTGCCGCGGGCGGTGTAGTCCTCAGGGTTGGCGGAGAAGACGATGGCGACGTCGAGCGGGAGGCGGACGGGGTAGCCTTTAATCTGGATGTCGCCTTCCTGCATGATGTTGAAGAGGGCGACCTGGATTTTGCCGGCGAGGTCGGGGATCTCGTTGATGGCGAAGATGCCGCGGTTGGCTCGGGGGAGCAGGCCGTAGTGCATGGTGAGCTCGGAGCCGAGCTCCTGGCCGGTGCGAGCGGCTTTGATGGGGTCGATGTCGCCGACGAGGTCGGCTACGGTGACGTCAGGGGTGGCGAGTTTTTCGACGTAGCGGGCGTCCGGCTGAAGCCACGCTATCGGCGTGTCTTCTCCCATGCGGGCGAGGAGGTCGCGGGAGAAGCGGGAGAGCGGGGCGTACGGATTGTCGCGGAGCTCGGAGCCGGCGACGATGGGGATAACGGGGTCGAGCAGGGTAGTGAGGGCGCGGAGGATGCGGGATTTGGCCTGGCCGCGGAGGCCGAGGAGGATGAAGTTATGGCGGGAGAGGACGGCGTTGACGATCTGAGGGATGACGGTGTCGTCGTAGCCAACGATGCCGGGGAAGAGGGGCGCCGGGGCGCCGGTGGAGGTGGTGGCGTTCCGGCGGAGGCGTGCGATGAGGTTGTCGCGAAGTTCGTCTTTGACGGAGCGGCCGACGCGCTCGGGGGTCCACTGGCTGGAGCGAAGTTCGCGGAGGTTGGACGGGAGCGACGTCTCGGTAGGCATGGCTCCAGTATAAAACCTGCGCCGGGTGCGAGGTTCAGCGGTGCAGTGGAACAGAGGGCAGCGGGGGCAAAGGGACGGTGCGCTCTTTCACGGTGTGGAAGTGGGCGACGTCGCGAGCTGCCGGGGTGTGGGCGGTGCGCTCGGCTTGGTCTGAGCGGAGCTTCGGTGTGCCGAGTCGGTCGGCGAGGGAGCGCTCGAGGAGCAGGACGGCGGCGATGGTGACGTAGGAGGAGAGTTCGCCGTAGATGCGAGTTTCCAGGATGACGCCGGTGTAAAACATGACGGCGCACCAGAGGGGAAAAATAAATATGTAATTGGCGTAACGAACGGGGCGGATCTGCCGATATAGAAGGAGAACGATGGGAAGGAGGTAGCCGCAGATGTTGAACAGCGTCGGCCAGAGCCGGGGTTTCAGGCGGCCGAAGTTCTCGCGGAGACGGACGTAGTTTTCGCTGTTGTCGTTGTGGCGGAAGATGTAGTGGAGGGTGACTTTGACGGCGAGCCAAAGCGCGCAAAGGAGCGCGACGCGGAGCCATGGCACTCGGGCAAAGGAGAAGCGGTCGCGGACGCGTGTGTACGTGTCCGTGATGCCGGTGCTGGCGGCGTCGAGGATGTAGATGCCGATGAGGAACAAGGTTGTTTCGCGGTTCATCGTGCCGAAGAAGACGATGAAAGGGAGCGGGAGGAAGCGTCGCGTGTAGATGCAGAAGAGGCCGGCGGTGAAGAAGGCGAGCGAAGGGAGGTCGTACGGGTAGGAGAAGTTGGCGTCGATGTGGACGACATAGGTCCAGAGCGTCACGACGAGGAAGAAGGGGAAGACGAGGGGCGCGAGCAGGCCGGTCTCGGTGACGGCGCGGTAGAGTCGCGTGGTGAAGTAGCCGGCGACGGCGAAAGAGAGGAGGGCGAGGATGTAGAAGGCGCCAGTCCGCGGCGTGGCTGCGGGGATGGTTGGGACGAGCGAGTGTGCGTGGGTTTCGGCTCGCTCGGCGAAGATGCGCATCAGGGCGGCCGAATGGTTGACAGGCCACATCAGGAGGATGGGGAGAACGCGCTCCTGGAAAGGGAGGCGCTCGCGACCGGCGAGATAGCGCGGCATGTCGAGATAGAACTGCGTGCTGACGACGTAGTAGCGGATGAAGTTGAGTGTCGCAAAGGTGTAAAGCACACCCGTGAGGATCGGGACCGCGAACCTGGAGCTGAGGATTCGTTGGGTGACAGACAATGGAGGAGCCTTCAGGAGAAGAACTGTATAAGGACGATTGTCAGGTGAGATGCGTTCTGGCCTGGCGGTCTCGAAGGCAAAGCAGGGTACAAGGGTAATCAGTGCGTCGCTGGCTAGAAAAGGTCGTGTTCATGATTCGCATCATGACCGAAGGAGCTTACGATCTTTACCGACTTTGTTGATCATCTGGTCTTTCGCGTGTCGTCGCTTGATGAAACCGAACGCTTTTATACTGCGCTGCTTTCCACACCGCCAGAGCGCGCCGAAGGCAGTGTTATGTATCAGGTTGGACATACACGCCTGTTTTTCACAAGCGTTGCTGGACACCAAGCGGGAACCTATGACAAGGAACACGTTGGGCTGAACCACATTGCTTTTGGTGTACGAACGCTGAAGGACCTGGAGTCGATCCGAGCGCAGCTAAGCCGCAACCAGATTGCTCATAGTGGAATCGTTTTGGATCAGTACGGTCCTACGGAGCTCATCTGGCTCGATGATCCGGATGGGATGCGCGTGGAGTTTTACTTGCGTACCGGATAAGAACGCTCCGCGGCGACCACTTCGGGCTGCAGCCTTCTTTGTCGGGTGCGTGGACTGGAGGTGGGATGACCCGTTTTCCGGCCAGTCGTCAGGTGGTGAGTGGGCGGTTTACAGTTGCCAGCCCTGTTGCGGAAGATCTTCAGATCAGCGGGTCGAGGTCGTCGAGCATGGCCTGCATCTCGGAGGCGGCGTGGGTGTTGCCGGTGCGGCTGGCGGCCGCTAGTCCCGCGGTAAGGCGATCGCGGGCTTCGGCAGTGCGGTGGAGCTTGAGGAGGGTCTGGGCGGACATCTGGTACGCGGGGACGTAGTCGGGGGATTGGGTGAGGAGGGTGCTGAACTCGGCGAGGGCCTGGTCGGGGTTGCCGGCGCTGGTGTGGGCGAGGGCGAGGCCGTAGCGGGCGAAGGTGTCGGTGGGGTTCTGCTGGAGGATTTGGGTGAGGGCGGCGATCTGTGTGGTGGGGTCCATGGTGGGGTTGGGTGCGGCGGGGCGTGGAAGGGATGCAAGAGGATGCGCGGTCTGCGATGCGACTCGGATTATGCTGGTTTGATGATCCTGGTTGGATGACCTAGTTTGATGAACTCGGATGTGACTGCACAGCGACCTGGATCAGAGAGGTGACGTGGATCAGAGCGTGTTGAGCCAGCCCAGATGCGCCTTCACCAGGACGGCGGTCTGCTCTGCGAAGGTTTTGTAGCTGGCGGAACCGATCTGCGCTTCCTCGACGAAGAGACCTTCATCTTTGTTGTGGATCTGCTTCATGTCGTCGACATAGAAGGCGTCGAACTGCGCGGCCGGGACAGACTTCAGCTTGTTGAGACGGGCTGTGAACTCGGCGTTCAGGCCGGGCGTGATGGTGACGCCGGTCTCCGAGGCGATCCGCTTGAGGGCTCGGTTGACGCCTTCGTGGTCCTGGATTTCCAGGAGGCCGAAGTCCTTGATGACGGGCACGGTGCCCTTCACGGCGGCGACCTTGCCTGCTTCCACCTCGTACAGGCCGCCCTGGGAGACCTTGGCGACAAAGGCTCGATCCGCGTCGGAGGCCGGAGCGGCGGCGAAGGATACCGAACCACACGCGAGACCGATCGCCACCGCTGTCCCGAACATCTTTTGCTTGCCTGATGGCTGCATCGTTCACCCTGGCCGCGGCTGCGGCATCCTGTGTGATGCGGCGGATGGCCGGAACGGGGCGGTGCAAAGGAATATTTCCGGGTCGGCGGACGTTTGGGCGTTTCCGCTGGGAGTTTGTCGTGCTCTCCGGCTCGCCTTTGAAGCCCGTGCTCGCTGGGGATTCCTTGGTCTGCCGGGGGGTACCCCCTCCCCCCCAGCGGAAGGTGTGCAAAATCTTCAGAACAGAGGACTTAGGTCTGGATCTGTGGCGTACGGCAGGCTGCTCTGGTGCACAACAGGCGGAAATCCCCATTTTCGGAGAGCCTGTGGCGCCAAAAATATTCGGAATGCTTGACTTAGCCTTTCACTCGGCCTTTTCGGTATAGACCTTTATGTCGGGCTTTCAGCCTTCTTCCGAGTTTTTCGTCTTTACCTGGGGCTTCGCCCCAGGATGCGGCGGTGAAACTGGCAACGGCAAGGGCGACAGCAGATTCCCTTCGGGAATGACAACAAGAAAGGCAAGGGCAACTGCAAGGGCAACTACAGGGGTCCTTCGCTTCGCTCAGGCTGACGGCGGTGAAACTGGCAACGGCAAGGGCGACAACAGATTCCCTTCGGGAATGACAACCAAGAAAGGCAAGGGCAACTACAGGGGTCCTTCGCTTCGCTCAGGATGACGACGGTGAAACAAGCAACGGCAAGGGCGACAGCAGATTCCCTTCGGGAATGACAACAAGAAAGGCTAGGGCAAGGCAACTACAGGGGTCCTTCGCTTCGCTCAGGCTGACGGCGGTGAAACTGGCAACGGCAAGGGCGACAACAGATTCCCTTCGGGAATGACAACCAAGAAAGGCAAGGGCAACTACAGGGGTCCTTCGCTTCGCTCAGGATGACGACGGTGAAACAAGCAAC
>CAXTYQ010000123.1:0-8404 GCA_964248505.1 uncultured Acidobacteriaceae bacterium | reverse complement strand
GGCTCCCCCACCATGCCCGCGGCCGACCGACCCTCGCGCGGCACCGGCCGCGCCACCTCCGCCGACCTCACCGCCGCCCGCCCCAAAGCCAGCCTTCGCAAGGTCCTCCCCAGCATCCGGCGACTCGTCCTCCCGCGCCGCTGGCTGCTCGCCGGCTCCTTCGCCGTCATGATCGTCAATCGCGCCAGCGGCCTCGTCCTTCCAGCCTCCACGCGCTACCTCATCGACAACGTCTTCAACAAGGGCCAGCTCAGCTACCTCCCCTGGATCGTCGGCGCCGTCGTCATCGCCACCATCCTCCAGGGCCTCACCTCCTTCACCCTCACCCAGGTCCTCTCCAAAGAAGGCCAGCGCCTCATCGCCGAGCTCCGCACCGAGGTCCAGTCCCACATCGGCCGCCTCCCCATCGCCTTCTACGACGAAAACCGCACCGGCACCCTCGTCGCCCGCATCATGACCGACGTCGAAGGCGTCCGCAACCTCATCGGCACCGGCATCATCGACTTCTTCGGCGGCGTCCTCACCGCCATCTTCGCCTTCTGCTACCTCATCCACCTCTCCGTCCGCATGACGCTGCTCACCTTTGTCATCCTCGTCATCTTCGGCCTCATCCTCCAGCGCGCCTTCAAAACCATCCGCCCCATCTTCCGCGAACGCTCCAAAATCAACGCCGAAGTCACCGGTCGTCTCACCGAATCGCTCGGCGGCGTCCGCGTCGTCAAGGGCTACCACGCCGAAGACTCCGAAGCCCAGGTCTTCGCCGCCGGAGCCCACCGCCTCCTCGCCAACGTCATCTCGTCCCTCACCGCCCAATCCCTCATGGCGCTCGCCTCCACCGCCGTCCTCGGCCTCGTCGGCGCCCTCATCATGTGGATGGGCGCGCACGATCACGCCCGCGGCCACCTCACCACCGGCGAGTACGTCACCTACGTCATGTTCCTCGCGTTCATGATCGCCCCCATCGTCCAGCTCGTCTCGATCGGCACCCAACTCACTGAAGCCGTCGCCGGCCTCGACCGAACCAACGAAATCCTCGCCGAACGCGAAGAAGATCGCGACCCCGGCCGAACCATCAGCCTCCCCGTGCTCCACGGCGACATCCGCTTCGACGACGTCTCCTTCTCCTACGAACCCGGCAAACCCGTCCTCCACGGCATCTCATTTCAATCCCGCCCCGGCACTGTCACAGCTCTCGTCGGCTCCTCCGGCTCCGGCAAATCCACCATCATCTCGCTGCTCTGCGGATTCCACACCGCCACCGGCGGAAAGGTCCTCGCCGACGGCAACGACCTCGCCCACGTCCAACTCGCCACATACCGCGCACAGCTCGGCGTCGTCCTCCAGGAGACCTTTCTCTTCGACGGAACCATCCGCGAAAACATCCTCTTCTCCCGCCCCGGGGCCACCAGTGTCCAACTCATGGACGCCTGCCGCATCGCCCGCGTCGATGAGTTCGCCGAACGCTTCCCCGAAGGCTACGACACCGTCGTCGGCGAGCGCGGCGTCAAACTCTCCGGGGGCCAGCGCCAGCGCCTCTCCATCGCCCGCGCCATCCTCGCCGACCCCCGCATCCTCATCCTCGACGAAGCCACCAGCTCCCTCGACTCCGAGTCCGAAGCCCTCATCCAGACCGGCCTCAACTACCTCATGCAAGGCCGCACCACCTTTGTCATCGCCCACCGCCTGTCCACCATCCGCCGCGCCGACCAGATCCTCGTCGTCGAAGCCGGACACATCGTCGAACGCGGCACCCACGCCCACCTCCTCGCCCTCAGCGGACGCTACTTCGAGCTCTACACCCGACAGCACGGCCTCGAACAAAACCTCTTCCTCGCCCCCGGCGAAGGCGACAAACTCACCCTCGAACCCGTCACCGCCAAAGCCTGATTCCACCTTTGTGTCTCCTCCTGCGTGTCTCCTCCTGATCGGTTTAGACTGAGAGCCATGAACGTCGCCATCGATGATCCTCAACTCGCCGACAAGGTCAGCCGCTTAGCCCACACTCTCGGCAAGACCATCGAGGAAACCGTTCAGATCGCCATCGACGAGAAGGTTGCGCGAGATCTCCCCAAAGTCGCCGGACCCATCGACTGGGCCGAGGTCAACAGGATCCTTGCAGAGGTTGACAAGCTCCCTCGGCTCGACCAGCGCTCCGCGGACGAGATCATCGGTTACAACGAGCATGGACATTTTGATTGATGGTCGTCGACAGCTCTGCTCTGGTCGCTATCCTGCTTCATGAACCAGAGCGCAAGCACTTCCTTGACAAGCTCGGCGAAGCAGAAAGCAGGCTTATCTCTGCTGCAACGCTTCTGGAAGTTTCCATCGTCACCCGATCCCTACTAGGCGAAAGCAGCTTTCGCCAACTCGATCATCTTCTTGCCTACCTCGGGGTCCAAGTCGTTCCCTTTGACTCCGAGCAGGTCTTGATAGCCCGCAACGCCTTTTTGCGTTTCGGCAAAGGCCGCCATCCCGCACGCCTCAACTTCGGCGACTGCTTCTCCTACGCCCTCGCCAAACAGACTCACCGGCCGCTCCTCTGCAAAGGCAACGACTTCCCCCAGACCGACATCCTCCTCGCCTGACGCCCATCCGCACCGCCTGGTCCCGACCGGCAAAATCCCCAGGAAATCGCGCCCTGTTGCACCAATTGCTATGCCGGTTTGCACTTCGGCTCCGAAGAAAACATCCCCACCTCCGCATCGTATTGGCTGGGATGGTAGCTCAGACGACATGCTCGCCGGCGCCCCCGTATGGAGGTTCGTATGAAGCACCCGGTCACCCTCAAACTAGCTAGCGTGCTCTTTGTCCTGCCCCTGCCGATGTTCGCGCAGTCCGCGCAGTCCCCGAACAACCAGGATTCCGCATCTTCGCAAAACTCAACCCAGCCCGGCGCCAACAGAGCAGCACACATGGTCGCGGCGCGCGGATATCTCGTCAAAACCCTCGATGCCAACAAAGACCAGACAGGCTCCACCTTTGAGGTCAAACTCAGCAAAACCGTTCACCTGCCAAACGGCACAGAGCTCCCCAAAAACGCTCTTCTCCTCGGCACCGTCACCACCGACGACATGCAGGTCGAAGGCAAGTCCAAGCTCACCCTCCGGGTCGATCGCGCCAAGCTCGAAAGCGGCCAGGTCTACCCGATCAAGGCCACCATCGTAGGCATCTTCAAGCCCCGATCCACCAACTTCGAAGACAATCCCGTCACCCCCGGCGATGAAGTCCCCAACAGCTGGAACGACGGCACACTCCGCGTCGATCAGATCGGCGTCGTCCCCGGCACAGACCTCCACAGCCGCATCGCCAGCCACAACTCCGGGACCTTTGTGTCCAGCAAAAGCGACGTCAAAATCGTCAGCGGAAGCGAGTTCCAGTTCGCTCTCTCCGAGAAACACAGCGGCGGCGATACCGTCAGCACCAACACCTCGCAGCAGTAAAAACTTCAACCGTAGCCCTCCCCCATCCGGTCACCCGGCGATCTCGATCCCACCGCTCCCTCCGGAGCATCCGAGCATCGAGATCGCCCGTGACCGCCACTTACCTCTAAGAACCTCTGACCGAGCCTGCTCGGTAATAATTCTGCCTTTTGTGATACTTCTGCCTTTCTAGTTGTCATTCCCGAAGGGAATCTGCTTCTGCCCTTGCCGATGCTTGTTTCCCCACCATCCGCCGCGCCGACCAGATCCTCGTCGTCGAAGCCGGACACATCGTCGAACGCGGCGCCCACCAACACCTCCTCGCCCTCCACGGACGCTACTTCGACCCCTACACCCGACAGCACGGCCTCGAACAAAACCTCTTCCTCGCCCCAGGAGAAGGCGACAAAGTCGACGAGATCGCAAGCGCCCTCAAAGTCTGACCCACCTCCCATCGAGCAGGAGATCTAACGATGCGACCCGGACGACTTCCCCTACCTCTGACCCTCTTCGTGCTTTCCATTCACGCCATCGCTCAGGCACAACAACCCGTTCCCACTAGCACCTACACCGACCCCGCACAGGGTGTCAGCTTCCGCTACCCCGCCGTCTGGCAGCTCTCCAAAACCGGTCAGTTCTATGACTCGGTCCCCATCGTCCCCCCCGAGACCCAGGAGACCCAGGCCGTCGTCAACTTCAAAGCCGCTAACACACCCTATGCGAACACCAACCTCTCCGGTCTCGACTTTACCTACACCGTCGTCCCGCAGCCGTCATCGTCCGACTGCGACGCTCTCGCAATAAAATCCACGGGTGGCCCTGGCAAATCAGACCACCTCAACCTCAACGGCGTCAGCTTTCTCCATCTCAAGTCCGGCTCTGCCAGCATGTGCAATCAGCTCACCGCCGACCTCTACACCACCTTCCGCAACGGCCGTTGCTTCGTCTTCCAGGCCGGCTTCCACACCATCTGCGCCGGCGTCGTCGACGGCAGCCGCGCCCTGACCCCAGCCGAAACCCGGGCCCTCTCCCGCCACCTCGACGCCATCATGCCAACCGTTCGATTCTCGACATCCGCCCGGCCGCCGTCCCCTCACTGATCTCGCACCAACAAGAAAGCAAAGGCACGTGCCCTTCACCGAAGCTCCGAATTCCCTGCAGGATCAGTTCGGCCAGATCGACATCTACGTCTTCGACCAGATTCTCCGCGGCAACATCACCGCTCCCATGCGCATCCTCGACGCAGGCTGTGGCTTCGGTCGCAACCTCGTCTACCTTCTGCGCGAAGGCTGTGAGATCTTTGCCGTTGACGCCAACCGCGAGGCCGTCGCGCATGTGCGCGCCCTCGCCGCAGAATTGGCACCCGACCTCCCCGCAGCTAACTTCCAGGTCTCGCCCATCGAGGAGATGGACCTCCCCAGCGACTTCGCCGACGTTGTCCTCTGTAACTCCGTCTTGCACTTCGCCCGAGACGACAATCACTTCCTGGCCATGCTTGCCGAACTCTGGCGCGTCCTGCGCCCTGGCGGCCTGTTCTTCTGCCGCCTCGGTTCCCGCATCGGCATGAACTTCCGCCGCCTCCGCGGCAACATCTACCAGATGGGCGACGGCTCCGAGTGGTTCCTCGTCGACGAAGCCACACTCCTCCGCCTCACCGAACAAAAGAACGCCGTCCTCGTCGACCCGCTCAAAACCACGGTCGTCCAGGACCACCGCTGCATGACCACCTGGGTCCTCCGCAAACGCGCTGATCCCCGTCCCTACCCCTCCACCCCCAACTCCCGCAGCAAAAACGCATAATCAAACGCAATCTCCTTCAGGTAGTCATACCGTCCGCTCGCCCCGCCGTGCCCCGCCTCCATATTCACGTGCAGCAGCAGCGGAGTCCCATCCGACTTCAGCGTCCGCAGCTTCGCCACGTACTTCGCCGGCTCCCAATACATCACTTGCGAGTCGTTCAAGCTCGTCTTCACCAGCATCGCCGGATACGCCCCAGGCCGCAGGTTGTCGTACGGCGAGTAGCTCAGCATGTACCGAAACGCCTCCGGCTCATTCGGATTGCCCCACTCCTCATACTCCGCCACCGTCAAGGGCAGGGAAGCGTCCAGCATCGTGTTCATCACGTCCACAAACGGCACATGCGACACCACCGCCCGAAACATCTCCGGCCGCAGATTCACCACCGCCCCCATCAACAGACCACCCGCGCTCCCACCCTCGATCGCCACCCGATCCCGCGCTCCATACCCCCCGCCGACCAACTCCGTCACCACCGCGACAAAGTCCGTAAACGTGTTCCGCTTCACCATCATCTTGCCCGCGTCGTGCCACCGGTCGCCCATCTCTCCACCGCCCCGCACATGCGCGTACGCCATCACCACGCCGCGGTCCAGGAGGCTCAGCCGCGTCGCCCCAAACCCCAGCGGCAGCGGATACCCGTACGACCCGTACCCATACACATACATCGCATTCGTCCCGTCCCTCCGAAACCGGTCCCGCCGATACACCACCGACACCGGCACCTCCACGCCATCCTCCGCCCGCACCCAAATCCGCTCCGATCCATACCGCCCCCGCTCAAATCCCCCCGGCACCTCCTGCTCTTTCAACAGCGTCGACCCACCCCGCGCAACATCGTACGCATACACCGAAGCCGGCGACACCAGCGACTGATAGCTATACCGAAACTCCCCCGTCCCAAACTCCCGATTCACATGCGGCCCAGCCGAGTACGCCGGCTCCGGAAACCCGATCTCCGCCCCCTCCCCCAGCCCGTCCCCCGCAAACCGGATCACCTCCATCGTCGGCAGTCCCAACCGCCTCCGCACACAGACACAAAAGTCCTGAAACAGCTCAAAATCCTCCATCGGCGCCTCCCCATCCTCGGCGATCAGCTCCCTCCACGCCGCCCGGTCCGCCACCCCCACATCCACCGTCACCACACGGAAGTTCTTGCCCGTATCGTTCACCCGCAAGTAAAACTTCCCGCCACGATGATCGACCGAATACTCCTGCTCCTCCACTCGCGGCGCAATCACCGCAAACGTCCTATCCGGCGTCCCCGCATCCAAAAACCGGCTCTCCGAAGTCGTATGGCTCCCGATCTCTAAAATCAAATACCGCCCATCCCGCGTCCGTCCCACGCCCACATTGAACCGCTCATCCGGCTCCTGAAACACCACCTCATCGCGCTCCGCCGCATCCCCCAACCGGTGCCGCCACAGATGATCGTGCCGCTTCGTCCCCTCGTCCTCCGTCGTGTAAAACATCGTCCGTCCATCCGCCGCCCACACCACCGACCCCACCCGCTCAGCCGTGTCCGCGAGATCCTCGCCCGTCCGCAGATCCCGTACACGCAGCGTGTACTGCCGAAACCCCGTGTTGTCGGTCGTGTACGCCAGCAAGTTCCCGTCCGGGCTGATCGCCATCGCGCCCAACGCCATAAACGCCTGCCCCTCCGCCAACCGGTTCACATCCAGCATCACCTCCTCGGGCTCCGCCTCGCTCCATCGCCCGTCCGCCCCAGCCCGCCGTCGGCAGTGGATCGCATACTGCCTCCCCTCCACCGTCCGCGTCAGGTAAAACCAGCCCCCGTACGGGTACGGAACCGACTCGTCCGTCTCCTTGATGTGCGACAGCATCTCCCGATACAACTCCCCTTGCATCTCCTCCGTCCCCGCCATCGCCGCGGCCGTGTACGCGTTCTCCGCCTCCAAATACTCGATCACCCGCGGGTCCGACTTCTCCCGTAACCAACCGTAGTCATCCGTCAAAACCTCCCCGTGCAGCACCTGCTCCGCCCGCACCCGTCGAGCCACCGGCGCACCCGAGATCCCCTGCTTCATCGCATCAAAGATCCCCTGCTTCATCGCATCAAAGTTCATAGCCCCAGAATACAAGGCGGCCGCCGCCGCGAAGCAACCTCCATCTGCCCGCGGACACCAAACTAACCACGACACATTTGCTCGCGATGGCATTCGACCGTACCGTTCAGACCGTCTGGCCGCAAGACCGTCAGACCTGCTAGACCGTCAGACCTGCCGATGCACACGCCGAGCGACCCGCAACGACCTCAATCGATACAACAGCAGCAAGCCCGACACAACCCCAACAAGCACACTCACGTCACCCGCACCAGCAACATCTACGAGCCTTTCTCAAGGAGCAACAAACCCATGACCTCTTCACGAATGAACTCTTCACGCATCCATGCAATCGTTCTCAGCAGCGCCGTCCTCCTCACCCCCAGCTTCGCCCAGACCAACAGCACCACCGGATCGGGCGGCAACAGCACCGCCGGCGATACCAGCATGAAACGGTCCGGCATGTCCGCCACGTCCGGGTCCGCCAAGGATAAAAAGTTCCTCATGACCGCGGCCCAGGGAGGCCTCGCCGAAATCCAGCTCGGCCAGCTCGCCACCCAGAAATCCAACAACCAGCAGGTAAAAGACTTCGGTCAGAAGATGGTCACCGACCACACCCAGTTGAACGATCAGATGAAGCCCATCGCCCAGTCCATGGGCGTCCCGGTACCCACCTCGCCCTCGCCCAAAGACCAGGCCGAAGCCACCAAGCTGAGCGCCCTCTCCGGCGACAGCTTCGACAAGGCCTACATCGCCTACATGGTCAAGGATCACCAAAAAGACGTCCGCGAGTTCAAGGCCGAGGAAGCCACCACCCAGGACCCAACCCTCAAGACCACCGTCGCCCAGGGCCTCACCGTCATCGAAGGACACCTCCAGATGGCGGAAAATCTCGCCAAAACCAACGGCGTCAAGAGCGGTCAGACCAACCACTCCACATCCCCCTCCGGCCAGTAACCCCACCCACTCCAACCATCCACTCCGAACACCCGCAAGCCCATCAAGGGGAGAGACCAAACATCTCTCCCCTGGACCGTTTAACCCGCCTTCCGCTGTCGCCCTCGCCCTTGCCGTTGCCCGTTCCACCGCCGTCATCCTGAGCAAAGCGAAGGACCCCTGTAG
>CAXTYQ010000122.1:0-8437 GCA_964248505.1 uncultured Acidobacteriaceae bacterium | reverse complement strand
CGCGCCCGCACCTTCACCGCACGCCGCATGGCCGCAGCCTACGAAGCCCTCTACCGCGACCTCCTCGCGCCCGCCACACCCGATCTCACCCACGCCGGCACCGCCCATGCCTGACCACCTCCGCATCGCCTACTTCGCCCACACCCTCCGCTCCGACTGGAACAACGGCAACGCCCACTTCCTCCGAGGCCTCGTCCGCGCACTCATCGCCCAGGGCCACCAGGTTACGGTCTTCGAGCAGCCGCAAAACTGGTCCACCGAAAACCTCCTCAGCGAAGGCGAGCGCGGCGCCCAATCCCTCGCTCACTTCGACCAGACCTACCCCGAGATCCCCATCCAGCCCTACACGCTCAACCCCAGCACGCTCGCCGACCACCTCCGCGACACCGACATCGTCATCGTCCACGAGTGGAACCCGCCCGAGCTCATCGACCTACTCTTCCATCTCCGCGACCAGATCCACTTCCGCACCCTCTTTCACGACACCCACCACCGCGCCAGCTCCACCCCCGAATCCATCAAGCTCCTCCAGGTCTGGCGCTTCGACGGCGTCCTCGCCTTCGGTGCCGCCCTCCGCGCCATCTACCTCCAGCGCTTCGGCCTCGATCACGTCTGGACCCTCCACGAGGCCGCCGACACCACCATCTTCCAACCCCCCGCCAAGCCCATCTCCACACCCGAACAAGAGGTCGTCTGGATCGGCAACTGGGGCGACGACGAGCGCGCCGCCGAAATCACCCAGTTCCTCCTCGATCCCGCCGCCCACCTCCGCACTCAAGCCCGCTTCACCATCCACGGCGTCCGCTACCCCGAACCCGCCCTAGCGGCCCTCAACCAGGCAGGCGTCCGTTTCGCCGGCTACCTCCCCAACCTCCACGCCCCCGCCGCCTACAGCAGCTCCCGCCTCACCCTCCACATCCCGCGCCAGCACTACACCGGCGCCATGGCCGGCATCCCCACCATCCGCGTCTTCGAGGCCCTCGCCGCCGGCATCCCCCTCATCTCCGCACCCTGGCACGACCTCGAAAACCTCTTCTCCGCAGGCGACTACCTCGTCGCCCAGAACACCGCCGAGATGACCGCCCACATCGAGCACCTCCTCAACCACCCAGCCGAGGCCCAGGCCCAGGCCGACCGCGGCCTCTCGACCGTCCTCGCCCACCACACCTGCTCCCATCGCGCCGAGCAACTCGCCGGCATCTGCCACGAGGTCCTCGCCCAATGAAGTTCTTCGTCTTCGGCTCCTCCCTCGTCTCCTCCTACTGGAACGGCGCGGCCACCTACTACCGCGGCATCTGGAAATATCTCGCCCGCCGCGGCCACACCGTCACCTTCGCCGAACCCGACGCCTACGGCCGCCAGCAACATCGCGACGACGTCGATACCAGCTACGCCACCTCCATCGTCTACCGGCCCGGCGTCGACCTCGACCGCATGATCGCCCTCGCCCAAGAGGCCGACGTCGTCGTCAAACACTCCGGCATCGGCGTCGACGACACCGAACTCGAACACCTCATCCTCACCTGCCAGCCCAACTCCATCGTCCTCACCTGGGACGTCGACTCCCCCGCCACCCTCGCCCGCATGGACGCCGACCCCGCCGACCCCTACCGCGCCATCGTCCCTCGCCTCGACGCCCTCTTCACCTACGGCGGCGGACCCATGGTCAAGGAAGGTTTCAAGCGTTACGGCGCTCGCTTCTACGCCTCCATCTACAACGGCCTCGACCCCGAAACCCACTTTCCCGTCTCGCCCGACCCCAGCTTCGCCGCCGACCTCGTCTTCCTCGGCAACCGCCTCCCTGACCGCGAGACCCGCGTCGAAGAGCTCTTCCTCCGCGCCGCCCAACTCGCCCCCGAGCTCACCTTCCTCCTCGGCGGCGAAGGCTGGCACGACAAACCCATGCCCCCCAACGTCCGCTACCTCGGCCACGTCCCCACCGCCGACCACAACCGCGTCAACAGCTCCGCCCGCATGGTCCTCAACATCAACCGCGCCTCCATGGCCAACTCCGGCTTCTCCCCACCCACCCGCGTCTTCGAGGCCGCCGGCGCCGCGGCCTGCCTTATCTGCGACCACTGGGCCGGCATCGACGACTGCTTCGAGCCCGAAAAAGAGATCCTCGTCGCCCACACCGCCAGAGACGTTGTCCAGGCCCTCCGCTCCCACGACGCCACCTCCGCCCGCGCCATCGGCCAGGCCTTCCTCGCCCGCGCCCTCCGCGACCACACCTACGCCGCCCGCGCCGCACAAGCCGAAGTCGCCCTAGCCGACCTCCTCACCCACAAACGCAGCTCTCTCCCTCCCTCCGAAACCCTCCCCGCCACACCAACCACCTGAGCCGCCCATGAAGATCACCATCCTCGGGCTCACCATCACCTCCTCCTGGGGCAACGGCCACGCCACCACCTTTCGCTCGCTCTGCCGAGCCCTCCATGCCCTCGGCCACCAGATCTCCTTCATCGAGCGAGACGTCGAGTGGTACCGCTCCAACCGCGACCTCCCCAAACCTCCCTACGTCCAATCCCTCCTCTACGAAGACTGGCAGACCGACGGCGCCCCTCTCGTCACGCGCGAATCCACCGACGCCGACGTCCTCGTCATCGGCTCCTACTTCCCCGACGCCATCGCCGCCACAGCCCTCCTTCGCGACCTCGTCCACGCCCCCATCCTCTTCTACGACATCGACACCCCCATCACCCTCGCCCAACTCCGCGCCCACGGCCGCACCGACTACCTCCTCAGCTCCGACATCCCCCACTACGCCGCCTATATGAGCTTCACCGGAGGCCCCGCCCTGGACGAACTCCGCACCCGTTTCGGCTCACCCTACCCCGTCCCGCTCTTCTGCTCCGTCGACCCCACCCACCACGCCCGCACCGCGCCCTCACCCGAGTACACCGCCGACCTCTCCTACCTCGGCACCTACGCCCCCGACCGCCAGCCCGGCCTCATGCGCATGCTCGACCACCCCGCCCGCCGGCTCCCCAACCAGAGCTTCCTCGTCGCCGGCCCCATGTACCCAACCGACATCCCCTGGTCGCCCAACGTCCGCCGGCTCACCCACGTCAGCCCGCCCGAGCACTCCACCTTCTACTCAAGCTCACGCTTCACCCTCAACCTCACCCGCCAAGACATGACGGCAGCCGGCTTCTCCCCCTCCGTCCGCCTCTTCGAAGCCTCCGCCTGCTCTGCCACCATCATCTCCGACCCCTGGCCCGGCCTGGACACCTTCCTCACCCCCGGCAAAGAGATCCTCCTCGCCTCCACCGCCGAAGATGTCACCGAAATCCTCACCGGCCTCTCCGACCGCGAACGCCTCGACATCGGCAACCGCGCCCGCGACCGCATCCTCTCCACTCACACCGCTGCCCACCGAGCCCGCGAGTTCGAAGAGATCATCCACCACATCACCGCACCGTAGTTGTTTGCCCTGCCGCACAAACTTGTCATCTCGACCGGAGCGCAGCGAAGTGGAGAGACCTGCAGTTTGTCTTGACTCTGCCTTGCTCTTGTCTCGCCTTGCTCTTGTCTCGCCTTTCTAGTTGTCATTCCCGAAGGGAATCTGCTTCAGCCTTTGCCCTTGCCCTTCTGGTTGTCATTCCCGAAGGGAATCTGCTTTCCCCCTCCCCTCCGCATCTGCCATTCTCAGACGAAGTTGCATTCCCCCGTACTCATTACTCGCCACTCATTACTCGCTACTCCAACCTTTGTCGTTGCCGTTGCTCGTTCTAAGAAGGTCCCCCAACCCCAATCCCCATCAGCTCCGCCATCGACCCCACCAGCAAATCCGGCATCGACTCCCCCAGCACATCGCGCGAAAATACCCCAGTCGCCACGGCAATCACATCCAAGCCATTCTCCCGCGCCGCCCGAACATCCGACGGCGTATCCCCCACGACGCACACCGCCGCACCCTCCCCCGCCATCGCCCGCGCCTTCCGGAGCGCACCCCCGATCATCGGCCCCCGGTACTCGTACTCATCACTGAATCCGCCAAAATCAAACCACTCCCGCAACCCACATCGATCGAGCTTCGCCCACCCGACCCGCTCCAGATTCCCCGTCGCCACCCCCAGCTTCGCCCCCCGGCCTTTCAAGTGCTCCAGCACCGCCCGCACACCCGGCAAAACGTCGACACACATCTCCCCCCGCCGAGCCTCCACAAAGCTCCCCAGCGACTCCCGCATCTCCGGCAGTCGCCCCCGCCAAACCTCATCGTCCACCCCCGCCAACTGCAACGCGTCCCGCAAAATCCCTACATCCACATTCCCATGCGCCACCACTCCATCCAGATTCAACGGCCGCCCCGCCACACCCGATAGCACCTCGCAAAACCCAAAGTAGTGCACCGCATCCGTGCAGTTCAAAAGCGTCCCATCGATATCGAACAGGTAAGCGTCGTACGTATCCCAAGCCTTCATATCGATCCCATCCCAAACCGCTCCCGCAAAGCACCACGCACCTGCCCGATCAGCTCCGTCCACCCATCGTCGCCACTCGCCCGAAACAGACGCATCGTTGGATACGACGGCGAGTCCTCCCTCCCCATCATCCATCGCCAATCCGCCGTCTCCTGCAGCAACAGCCACACCGGCCGCCCCAAAGCTCCCGCCAGATGCGCCGCAAACGTATCGACCGTAATCACCAGATCCATGCCCTCCATCATCGCCGCCGTCTCCTCCGCCGCACCCTCTCCCGCCACGCGCACAGGCCATCCCCGCGCCTCGCTCCACGCACTCCAAGGCTCGTTATCGGCCTCAGTCTGCAAACTCCAGAACTCCACGCCCTCACACTCCAGCAGGCCCCGCAAGAGAGGGAAGGGAACCGACCGCGCCGGATCCCACTGGCTCGAAGCCCACACCAACCCGACACGCGGCAACCGTCGCGCCCCCAATCTCCGCTCCGCCTCCCCTCGCAGCACCTCCGGCAATCGCAGGTACGGCACCCGCGCCGGCAAGCTCTCCACCGTCGACCGAAATAGATACGGCAGTTCCGTCACCTCCACCTGCACATCCCACACCGGCGCCACCGCCGGAGCACCCGGCCCCCACGTCACCACCTCGCCCACACCCGCAAAGCATCGCACCAACCTCACAATCTCCGGCGCCACCTCCACCACAACCTCGCTCGCCCGCCCTCGCAGCATCGGCAGATACCGCAGGTTCTCGACCGCATCCCCAAACCCATGCAGCGACCGCAGCATCACCCGCCTCCCATCCACCGCACTCCCATCCCAGAACCGGTGCACATCCCCCATCCCCCGCGCCCGGATCGCGTCACTCTCCCGCCACGCCCGCTCAAACTCCCCCAGCAGCATCCAGCACATCCACCGCCCCGCCGCGCACCGGTCCGCCACCGCCTCCGACCCGACCCGCTCCGCCTCATCAAACGCCGCGACCGCCCCCTCGATATCGCGCGCCGTCAGCCGATCCTCCCCCACCAGAACCAACTCCGCAGCACCCACCTGCCCCGCCGGATCCACCGCCCCCGTCACGTCCGCCGCACCAACTCCGCCGCATCCCGAAACAACGCCGTCGGCGCAACCTGGCACAGGTACACCTCCTCCTCCGGTCGGCTCAAAATCTTGAACCCCGAACTCCGCAGCATCGCCTCCGCACACGCCCGATTCGGAACCCACCAGTTCGAATCGTCCCCCGAATACCGCTCCTCGACAAAGTGCATCTTCGGATACTCGGGCCGATCAAACGCCGCCACATCGTCGAAGTCGTAGTCCGGCTCCACCCGCATCAGCTCGCGGCTCCCCCGCTGCATGCTCTGAAACAGCAACAGGTCCTTGCACACATGCTCGCGAATCAGATCCAGCGCCAGGAGCGGATACCGCAGGTGATAAAACACCCCCATGTAAATCACCAAGTCAAACTTCTCCCGGAGCGCCGCCACATCCCACACCGGCATCTCGCGATATTCGATCTCCACGCCCTCCATCTCCGCCACAAACCGCGCCTGCCGCAGGTAAAACGGCTCGGAGTCGATCCCCACCACTCGGCTCGCACCCCGACGCTTCATCTCAAGCGAATAAAACCCCGCGTTGCACCCAATATCGAGCACCGTCTTTCCGGTCAGATCCGCCGGTATCGCATCCTTGAACCCAGCAAACTTTACCGCCGGGTAGTCCCCCAAAAAGTGATCCGGCGCCGTCTCCACACCGCCAACTCGCATGTTATGAAACCACGGCCCCAGAGCCCGCACCCGCTCTCTCAGACCAGACCTCTGCTCCAGATCAGCTGCAGGCGTCGCGCTCACATCTCCAATCACCATCCAACCTCCCGACACAAAATGTCACCGGGACCGGAACAATCTCCAGCCCGCTTCACGCACACTCGCCCACCATCACTTAGCAAAGATCTGCCCCATATCCTGAAACGCCTTGAACTCCAGGGCATTGCCCGCCGGATCGAGAAAAAACATCGTCGCCTGCTCGCCCACCTCGCCCCGAAACCGCACATATGGCTCAATCACGAACTCCGTTCCCGCCCCGCGCAGCCGCTCTGCCAACGCCTCCCACTGCCCCATCGTCAGCACCACGCCAAAGTGCGGCACCGGCACAGCATGCCCATCCACCTGGTTCGCATGCGCCGCCCGCCGCTCCATTCCCGGCTTCAGATGAGCGACAATCTGATGCCCAAACAGATCAAAATCAATCCACTGGTCCGAACTCCGCCCCTCCGCACACCCGAGAACGCCGCCGTAAAACCGCCGCGCCGCCGCTAGATCGTCAACCGGAAATGCCAGATGAAACGGTGTAATCGTCACGTTGTCTAAGGGGCTCCCAGTGTCCATCATAGCGCGCGGCAACCTCAGAGACCCCACCCACGATCGCCTCAAGAAACCACAAACCACAAACCAGAAACGCAGATCAGACCCGCTTCACCGGCAGCGTCACCACAAACTCCGTCCCTTCCGGTGAAGAATTGAACCGGATCGTCCCACCCATCTGATCCAGGATCCGACAAACAATATAGAGCCCCAGCCCGGTCCCCACCCCCGCCCCCTTGGTCGTATAAAACGGCTCAAAGATCCGACCTTGGCTCTCCATCGGAATCCCCGGGCCGTCGTCCGCGATCTCCACACACACGCGAGCCTCACCCCCCGGCTCGCCTTCAGGCGCAGCATCCGACCAGGTCCTCACCCGTATCCGGCCACCCTGTCCTAACGCGTCGATCGCATTATCCAGCAAATTCGTCCAAACCTGGTTCAGCCCCGAACTGTCACTCTCTATCTGTGACAGGTCCTTCTCGAGCTCCTTCTCGACCACAACTTCCTTCTCCCGTATCTTGTGCCCCAACATCACGAGCGTTGCATGAATCCCTTTGTTTACATCGATCCTCTGCACCTGCCCCTGACCCTCATACGCATACGCCTGTACCGCATGAACAAGACCAGAGACGCGGCCAATCGTCTCTTCGATCGTCCCTGTCAGCTGCATGCTCGACACCATCGCCTCCAGCCAGCTCAGAGCATCCGCAAACCAATCTTTGCTCAGCTGCTCCCGAGCGCAATCGAGATCACCGATGCCTATCCCGGCCGACACCAGCGACGGCGCCAGCTTCCACGAGTCCTCGATCCCCGCCTCGTCCATCCACGTCGCCAGCGCCTCCTCCGCGTCCGTCTGCTCCAGCGAATTCATCAAGAGCGTCGCCTTCGCTGCAGTCGCCCGCTCCTCGAGATCCAGCAAACATCCCTTCTGTTCCTTGCTCAACGGAGCCCGCGCAAACTTGATCGAAAGCGCATGCATCCGTTCCAGGTTCGACCGTAGCTGCGCCGCCGCCCTCTGCGCCGCCGTTCCTGGATTCTTCAACTCATGCATCAGGCCCGCCGCCATCGTCCCCAGCCCCGCCATCTTCTCGTGCTGGGCTGCCCGGGTCTGCAGTATCTGCACCCGCGATGACCAGTCCCGCAAGATCGCCCCCCGAACCATGGGAAAGGTCGTCATCATGCTCCAGAACTGATCGTCCTTCAGCCGCAAAAGCCGGCTCTGCCCACGCGACCGAATCCGTCCCCGCCACCTCGATCCACTTATTAAACCGAGATCTCCAAAGGTCGATCCACTCGGCCGCGATGCTACCAACGTCTCCTTCCCATTCGCGGCAACCTCAAAGAAGGTCACCTCGCCGGAAAGAATGATCCAGAAAAACGCCCACTCTCCCCCGTCCCCCAGCAGCGCCTCCCCATCTCCGAACTCCATCACCTCCGCGCCGAGCAGGCAGACAAGCTGATCGTCCCTCAGAGACGCCAGCACCCGAACCCCATGAAGCTCCTCCAAGAGCTTGCCGTCTATCCGTTTAAGCAAATCGCCCGTCATCACGTCACCCCGCTCATTACAGCGCCGCCAAGTATTGATGAACGAATTGAACCGCGATCGATCCCTCGCCAACCGCCGAGGCGCATCGCTTCACGGAGTTATGCCGAACAT
>CAXTYQ010000121.1:0-8400 GCA_964248505.1 uncultured Acidobacteriaceae bacterium | reverse complement strand
AACAACAACGGCAGAAGCAACGACAACGGCAAGGGCAACAACAACGGCAGAAGCAACGACAACGGCAAGGGCAACAACAACGGCAGAAGCAGATTCCCTTCGGGAATGACAACTAGAAAGGCGACGGCAAGAGCAACGGCAACAGCAACAGCAACAGCAACTACAGGGGTCCTTCGCTGCGCTCAGGATGACGGCGTAAAACAAGCGAGGGTAGGATTTCGGTTGTTTCCAGTTTATGGGTTTGGGGGGATATGTTGCGCCACTCCTCTGGCGATTTTCTCGTTTCAGGAGGGGGATGGTATGGGGGGTGTGGCTGATCTTCGTTTGGCGGCTTCGCGGAGGGTTTGAGCGGCGGTTTCGGGGGTGATGTCGCGCTGGGGGGAGCCGAGGAGTTCGAAGCCGACCATGAATTTGCGGACGGTGGCGGAGCGGAGGAGGGGTGGGTAGAAGTGGAGGTGGAAGTGCCACTCGGGGTGAGGCTGCGCGTCGGCGGGGGCGGGGTGGAGGCCCATGGAGTAGGGGAAGGGTGTGGCGAAGACCTGGTCGTAGGTGGAGGTGACTTCCTGGAGGATGCCGGCGAGGCCGTCGCGCTGGTCGGGGGTTAGGTCGGCGAGGCGGGCTGCGTGTTGGCGGGGGAGGACGAGGGTTTCAAAGGGCCAGACGGCCCAGAAGGGGACGACGGCGACGAAGTGGTCGTTTTGGGCGACGACGCGCTCAGATTTTGTGAGCTCGACGTTGAGGTAGGCGCAGAGGAGGCATTGGCCGTCGTGTTCGGCCTGGTAGGTGGTCTGGCCGGCGAGTTCGAGGAGGATCTCGTCGGGGAGGGAGTGGGTGGCCCAGATCTGGCCGTGCGGGTGGGGGTTGGAGGCGCCCATCATGGAGCCTCGGTTTTCGAAGATCTGGACGTAGCCGATGTCGGGGCGCGCGGAGAGTTCCTCGGCCTGCTCGCTCCAGGCGTCGACGACGGTGCGGATGGAGGGGACGTCCATTTTGGCGAGGGTGAGGTCGTGGCGGGGGGAGAAGCAGAGGACGCGGCAGGTGCCGCTTTCGCCCTGGGCGACGAGGAGGCCGTCCTGGTCGGACAGGTCGGCAGGGACGTCGGGTTTGAGGGCGGCGAAGTCGTTCTCAAAGACGTAGGTGCTGGTGTATTTGGGGGTCTGATTGCCGCCGGCGCGCTGGTTGCCCGGGCAGAGATAGCAGTTGGGGTCGTACTGGAGGGCGGCGGGGGCGGTGGGGGTCTCGGTCTGGCCCTGCCAGGGGCGGTCGGTGCGGTGCGGGGAGACGAGGACCCATTCGCGCGTGAGGGGGTTCCAACGGCGGTGGGTGGCGCTTTCGATGTTCACTTGGATCTCTCCTCTGGGGTGGGGCGTTGTTGCTGGGGTGCGCTTGGGTCTCGGTTATAGTATCGCTCCGGCGGGGCGGTAGCCTATCTCGGTGGGGGCGGGGGCGGACGCGGATTTGCTTCGGGAATGACAACCAAAGGGCAAGGGCAGAAGCAACGGCAAGGGCAAGGGCAACGGCAACGGCAACGGCAGAAGCAGATTCCCTTCGGGAATGACAACCAAAGGGCAACGGCCACGGCAAGGGCAGGGGCAGAAGCAGATTCCCTTCGGGAATGACAACCAAAGGGCAGGGGCAACGGCAAGGGCAACGGCAACGGCAACGGCGACTACAGGGGTCCTTCGCTTCGCTCAGGATGACGGCGGTAAAACTGGCAGCGGGGTGTGGAGCGGGGTGTGGGGCGCTCGGTTTCGGAACACTATGATCGGGAGCAGGGGGTGAGATGCGGAAGTTGTTGCCAGGGTGGGCGATGGAGGGGCGGTTGATGGAGGGGCTGCGGGTGGTGTTGCTGCTGGTTCTCGTGGCGGCGACGGCGGTGTATGTGGTGACGTCGCTCCGCTGGCCGCTGGTGTGGGACGGGCCGATTATGCATTATGTGAACTTCCTGATGGACCACGGGATGCGGCCCTACACGGAGATTTCGGACCTGAATATGCCCGGGGCTTACCTGATGGAGGGGTGGGCGATGCGGGTGTTTGGCGGGAGCGACGTGCTTTGGCGGGTGTGGGAGTTTGTGCTCCTGGGGGGGATGACGGGGGCCGCGGTGGTGATTGCGAGGCCGTACGACTGGATGGCTGGGATGTATGCGGGCGTGTATTTTCTCCTGTTTCACGGCAGTGAGGGTCCGCGGATGGCGGTGGAGCGGGACGAGGTGATGACGATCCTGCTGCTGGTGGGGTATGCGTTTTTGTTTCTGGCGCTGCGGGGGAGGCGACCGTGGCTGATGTTTTTGTTTGGCCTGAGCGCGGGGATGGCGAGTGCGATCAAGCCGACGGTGGGGCCGCTGGCGCTGTTGCTGCTGGGGATGGCGGCGGTGGAGCTGCGTCGGCGGGGCGAGCGGGTGTGGGGGTATGTCGGTTGGGGGATGGGCGGGATCGCGGTTCCGGCGCTGGTGGTGGTGGTGTTTCTGGAGCGGAATGGCGGGGTTGGGCCGTTTCTCCTCCTGCTGCGGACGGTGGTTCCGGTGTATGCGGGCTTGAAGCACCCGACGCTGTTGACGATGCTGCGGAACAGCCTGCCGCGGAGCTTGATGGTGCTGGCGCCGCTGGGTGTGGTGGCGGCGATCTTGAACCGGGGATGGGGCAACTGGGAGAGGTGGGCGCTCCTGGTGGGGATGATGTTTGGATTTTTTTCTTATTTTGCGCAGCACAAGGGGTTTCAGTATCACCGGTACACGTTTGTGCTGTTTCTCCTGATGCTTTTGGGCGTGGAGTTTTTGACGGCGATGCGCGGTGGCCCGGGATGGGGACGGTGGGTGGGCGCGGTGGCGGTCGTGCTGACGATCGGGTACGTGGTGCCGCGGTATACGCGGGAGATCCGGACGATCTATGCGGGCGATGAGTTTGCGGAGTCGCTCGAGGGGGATCTGCGGGGGCTGGGTGGGGGTATGGGTGTGGGCGGTCTGGGTGTGGGTAGACTGCAGCGGGAGGTGCAGTGCTTTGACCTGGTGTATGGGTGCATGAACGCTTTGTACCATCTTGGGCTGGTGCAGAACACGGGATTTACGGGGGATCTACTTTGGTTTTCGCCGGTGGATGGGCCGGTGGTGGAGCGGTACCGGGCGATGTTTTGGGCCAGTCAGAGGGCGAATCCGGCGCGTGTGCTGGTGATCAGCAACGAGTGGTTTTATGGGCGGAACAGCTTTGACAAGATGCGGACGTGGCCGGAGTTTGTGGAGTATCTAGGACGGAATTACCGGTTGGCGGGGTCGCGGACGCTGCCGGGGGATGTGAATGGGAACTGGTCGGAGGAGGGAGTGGAGATCCCTTCGGCGTACCGGATTTATGTGCGCAAGTAGAAGATACGGTTCGGGTTACGGATTGGGGTTTAAAAGGAGAGGGAGCGGCCCGCTGAGGCTGCTCCCTTTGACACGATGGGTGATGGTGCGCGATCCGGTCGCGCTCGTTTGGGCTATGCGCGGACCAGGCGGCGGCGGAGGCTGCCGGCGACGCCGAGGAGGCCGGAGCCGAGGAGGACGAGGCTGGAGGGCTCGGGCGCCTGGGCGGTGCCGATGAACTCTTGCGGGATGCCACTGGTCCAGCCGGTGGTGTTGGAGGTGGGCAGGTAGAGTTGGTAGTGGGAGTAGAAGGAGGCGGTGAGGGTCTGGCTGCTGGCGAGGGCGAGGGCGGAGCTGGCGAGGTTCTGGGCGGAGCTGGTGAAGCCGGCCTTGCCCTGGACGTCGGTGGGATCGAAGAGGCTCCAAGCGGCGAACTGGGCATCCATGTTGGAGGCTGCGCCGCTTTGTACTTTGGAGAAGATGATGGCCTCGGCCTCGTAGTCGAGGGCGGTCTGTGAGGTGCCGGTGGGGATGGCGGAGGTGGTGACATTCCAGGTTTCACCGAGGGTGACGGTGCGGTTGAAGTCGAGGCACATGAGGCTGGTGAGGGTGCTGGAGCCGTTGACGCTGAAGTTGTACGGGTAGATGTAATCGCCGGCCGAGGCGACGCCGGAGGTGGAGACGAGGGTGAGGGTGGTGGCAGGGGTGACGGTGGTGGCGAAGGCCGAGGCGGAGGCGAGGCAGACGAGTGAGGCAAGTACGGCAGATTTGATTTTCACGGTAAAGCTCCTGTTTTGACTGGTGTAGCCTTGTTGCTTACGCATATGTAGGTAGCAAGCGGAGGACCAAAGCTGCAAAGTTTTGCAGGTTGATTTTTCGGACATTGGGTGTCGCTGTTCGGGACAGTTTTGGGGGTTTTGGGGTGGGATTTTTCGCTTTCGGGCGTGGTTTGGGCTCAGGGGTGGGGGCTGGTGGGAAGTTTGCTTCCGTTTTCGTGGGGGGAGGTGGGGAAGATGTTTTCTGGGAAGGGGGGTTACACGTGCAGGGAGAGGCTAGGGCAGACGCAGATTGCCTTACGGAATGACAAAACAGCAAGGGCAAGGCAACTACAGGGGTCCTTCGCTTCGCTCAGGATGACGGCGGTGGAACAAGCAACGGCAAGGGCAGACGCAGATTACCTCTGTGAATGACAACTATGACGGTTTCACACAGGTATAGTTCCGGCGGTTGCAAAACTGCAGGTCTCTCCACTGCGCAGACGATAGAACTGTCTGCTCCGGTCGAGATGACACAGCTATAGCTCTACGTAAACTGCTCTAAAAGGGCAACGGCAAGGGCACGGCAACTACAGGGGTCCTTCGCTTTGCTCAGATGACGGCGTGGAACAAGCAACGGCAACGGTAAAGGCAGCTACAGGGGTGCTTCGCTTCGCTCGGGATGACGGGCGTTTTAGGGGGTGGGGCTGGCTGGTTTGCGTTTGTCGATTAGTTTGTAGCCTTCGGGAGCTCGGAAGAACTTGGGATCCGGTTCGGTGGTACTCAGAGCTTCGACGGTGAAGATCTGTCGACCTACCTGGGCTGCTTCGAGGACAGAGTAGAGGTTGAAGCCGAGTTCGGCGCTGTAACGGAACTCACGCACGGTGCTCATGGGCATATCGTTTCCGAGGGTTCCGGCGTCGAGGGTGGTGGTGTCGCGATAGCCATGAACAGGGAGGCCGGCAAAGCTCTGGGCTCCGAGGTCCTCGTGGAGAAAGGTGCCTTTGCCGTTGCTGAGTGGGCCTGATTTGACCCGGGTTGGGTCGTAGTGCGCGAGGCCCAGAAACGAGGGATAGATCTCGCAGACCTTTTGGTACACGCGACATTGATAGAAGACGTGGGCGATGGGGTCATCGACTTGAATTATGGACATCTGCGACGGGATGCCACTCCCCTTGGGTACCAGGAGCCAGCGCTCCTGGTAGATGCGGCCTGCGCTGTCGCGCATGATGGGGCGCGCGTTCACCTGAGTGAAGGTGCCGCCGTTGGGCAGTGTGTGCACCCACTCCGTGCGGAGAGCCAGGCTGAAGGGAGCATTTGGGAGGTTGGGGACGTAGATGCTTTCGAGCACGCCTGTGCCGCCGCCGTCGGTACTGGTCATACCGCCGTCCGCCTGCGCGTGCAGGGATTGAGGGCGGGTGAGGTAGAGGCTCGCGGTCAGCAAGACGAGAAGATGGATACGGCTGGAGCTTCGCATGGAGCACCTTTGGGTTGCGGGACCCTGGTACGTTGCGAGTATAGCGCTCTCGTTGGCTGAATCAGAGGTTCTTTCGGACGGCGGTTCTCCTGCAGATGTTGTCCGTCCTAAGCAGACTGCAGGTCTCTCCGCTGCGCAGACGATGGAACTGTCTGCTCCGGTCGAGATGACAGAGTTATTAGTTATACGAGAGAAGCTTCGGTTTCTTGGCCAGCTTCAGATGTCAGCGCTTAGGTTTCTAGCGCCATGCGGGAGCAGGAGGCGCCGAGGCGAAAGCAGAACCTGCAGGTCTCTCCGCTGCGCAGACGATAAAGCTGTCTGCTTCGGTCGAGATGACAGAGCTCTTACTTACACGAGATGACAGAGTTTTACTTACACGAGAGGACAGAGTTCTTAATCATACGAAATGACAGAGCGGTAGCGTGCGAGAACCGATCTAGACGGCGATAGTGAAGGTGTCTTCTGTTTCGGCGCGGGTGACGGCTCGGTAGAGGGTGTCGCGCTCGAAGGGGACGCGGCCGGCTTCGGTGATGAGGCGGACGAGGTCGGCGCGGCGCATGCCTTGGGGGGTGGTGGCGCCGGCGTCGTGGTAGATTTTTTCCTCGATGACGGTGCCGTCGATGTCGTCGGCGCCGAAGCGGAGGGCGATCTGGGCGATTTTGGGCGTCATCATCTGCCAGTAGGCCTTGATGTGCGAGAAGTTGTCGAGAAGGAGGCGGCCGACGGCGATCTGTTTGATGTCGAGCATGCCGGTGGTGCGGGGGAGGTGCTCGAGGACGGTGTGGTCGGGGTGGAAGGCGAGGGGGATAAAGGTTTGGAAGCCGCCGGTCTCGTCCTGGACGGAGCGGAGTTTGAGCAGGTGGTCGACGCGGTCCTCGTCGTTTTCGATGTGTCCGTAGAGCATGGTGGCGTTGGAACGGAGGCCGATTTTGTGGGCTTCGCGGGCGGTGGAGAGCCACTCGGAGCCGTCGATTTTGTGGTCGCAGATGATGTGGCGGACGCGATCGGCGAAGATTTCGGCGCCGCCGCCGGGGAGCGAATCGACGCCGGCGGCCTTGATGCGGAGGAGGGTTTCGGGGATGGTGAGTTTGGCGCGTTTGGCGAGAAAGGCGACCTCGACCATGGTGAAGGCTTTGACGTGGACTTGGGGGAAGCGAAGTTTGAGGCCGCGGACGAGGTCTTCGAAGTACTCGAAGGGGAGGTCGGGGTGGAGGCCGCCGACGATGTGGAACTCGGTGACGGCTTCGGTGTAGCCGGAGCTGGCGGTCGACCAGGCCTCTTCGAGCGCCATGGTGTAGGTTCCGGGCTCACCTTTTTTGCGGCCAAAGGCGCAGAGGCGGCAGGAGGCGACGCAGACGTTGGTGGGGTTGATGTGGCGATTGACGTTGAAGTAGGCGATGTCGCCGTGGAGGCGCTCGCGGACGAGGTTGGCGAGCCATCCGACGGCGAGGATGTCGCCGGTGCGGTAGAGGGTGACGCCGTCGTCGAAGGAGAGGCGCTCGCCGGCCTCGACCTTGGCGGCGATGGGGAGGAGGCGCGGGTCGTCGGTCTGGAAGGCGTGTCTGGGTCTGAGGTGCCTGGAGGTGTGGCTGGTCCGATGTGCCGGGGTCGTGCTCATACACACGATTCTATGCCTCCGCGGAGCGGATTGGGCCTTACTTGTGCGCGGGGGTTTCGGGGGAATCGACCATGCGGGGCTGGACGACCATGCCGTCGAAGAGGGTGGCGCCGATGAAATGGTCGGCGACGGGGCGGAAGAAGCGGAGGTTCCAACCGGTGTCGGAGAAGGTGAGTTTCTGGTCGGGGAGGTGGAGCATGAAGGCGATGCTGCTGGAGCGGTTGCCGGTGATGAGGAGCTGCCCGCTCGGGGCGTCGAAGTAGATGCTGTTGATGTCGCGGAGGTAGAGGTTTTTCGGGGCTTCCCAGTGTTGGCCGGCGTCGGTGGAGCTGTAGATGCCTTCGCGACCGCCGACCCATGTGGCGCCGGTGTTGTCGACGGCGAGGGCGGTGATCTGGGTGAGGCCGTCGGGGAGGTTTTCGTTGGTCCAGGTTTGGCCGGCGTCGGTGGAGCGGAGGAGGGTTTTGAGGGTTCCGGCGACGACGACCGAGCCGTTGGCGGCGAGGAATTGCAAGGGTTGGCGGTCGATGCCGGGGACCGGGGTCCAGGTCTGGCCGGAGTCGGTGCTTTGGAGGAGGCCCTGTGAGGTGGCGGCCAGGGTGGTTTGGCCGAGGGGGACGATGGTGAAGGTGCTGCTGTCGAAGGCTGGTTTGGCGGAGGGGGCGGCGGGACCGGCGGCGGTGTGGGAGGGGGAGGCGGAGGGGGATTCGCCGCCGCGGGAGGTTTGTTCCTTTGCGACGTGGTTTGCTGCGTGGTTTGCTGCGTGAGGGGCGGAGGCGGTGTGGTGGTTTGCGGATGTGTGGTTCGGGGCGGCGGCGTGCGCGGCGGCGGAGGTCTGGGATTTGGCGTGTTTGCCGGGGGGTTTGGTCTCCGGTGCTGATTTTTTGCGTTTTGGGGCGGCGACGGCGGAGGTTTGCGGGGTGCGGAGGGAGAGGGTGGCGAGCCTGAAGTGTGCGGTGTGTCGGACGCTGTGAAGTGCGGTGGCTTGGGTGTGCTTGGGAGCGGCGGCGCGGTGAGCGGAGCGCGGGTTTGGGGCGGGGGTGGAGTGGGCGGCGGGCTTGGCGGCGGGGCGCGGAGGAGCGGCGGTGGGGGGGTTCGGGTTGGTCGGGGGGGGTGTCTTGGCTGACGGTGCCGGGGGGGGGGGGGGGGTCGGGGGGTTGGGGGGGGGGGGGGGGGGGGCGGTGGGGGCGGGGGGGGGGGCGTGGGTGAGGGG
>CAXTYQ010000120.1:0-8569 GCA_964248505.1 uncultured Acidobacteriaceae bacterium | reverse complement strand
AGTACGTCAGCTGATTGTGCCGCTCCGTGCGAGGAAGCTCCACATCCCAGCGCAGACCCATGTTCAGCGTGAGCTTTGAGTTGACCTTGTAGTCGTCCTGGCCATAGAAGCCGATATACGAGCTGGCCTGCGCGGTGGTGATGTCGTGCGAGATGTAGCCGTAGTCCGGCAGGCCCAGCAGAAAGTCCGCAAAGCTGTTGCCGTCGGCGGATCCCGTGTTGTCATTCAATTGTTGCTGTGTCCAGCTTTGGCCGAAGCCGTACTGCCCTGAGGGCTGGGAGTACTGGTGGAAATTGAGTAGCAGCTTCCGAAATTCACCGCCAAATTTCAGATTGTTGCCATGCGTGATTTTGATGATGCTGGCATTGGCATCATGGGCGGTGGGGTTTTCGAGCAAGGCCACGTAGCCGCTGGAACCGAGACTCGAGAAACCGTTGCCGAACTGGTAGTTGGGAAACACCTGGAGATTGGCAACCTGCCCGAGGTTGGCGGGAAAGCCGAGGCTGGTCAGCGGAAAACTACCGCCAAACGGCACCCGAACGGAGGATGCGCGGCTGAGACCGTATCGAACCTCGCCCAACAGGCTCGGGGAGAAGGTGAAGGTGTTGTCATACGACAAGCTGTAGGAGCCGGAGGTCGTGGGTCCTCCGTAACCTTCGGAGGCGATGCTGTTAAACCCGCTAAAGGGTACGTTATAGTCCGCGTAGTGCGAGAAGCGGACGAAAGTATGCCAGTTCGGCGTCCAGTTGTGGTCGATGCGCGTGTCGTAATGATAGAAGCTGTCGGTATCGCTTCCGGTCGAACTGAAATTGTAGCCGTTCCCGGCGACGTTCGGCATAGGGTAGTAGGCCAGTGAGGCTACGGCCACTTTGCTGAAGCGACTGGGGGGAATCACATTGCCGGGAAAGGGCGTCCGGGTATAAATCGTTCCGCCGCCGTTTGGCAGCACCGTTGGCGTCGCCGTAAGTGGGTCATAGATGGTCGACCCAGAGGCGGAAAAGTCGCCGCCCCGCTCCGCAAGTGTCGGTACCAGGAAGGTGGCCGTGTCTCCGTGCGTGAGATTCGACTTTTCAAAGGCGACGAAGAAGAACGTGCGGTCTTTGATGAGCGGACCGCCAAAGGTCCCACCCTCCTGATAGCGGCTCAGCGGGGGATTCGGGCCGGTCTGGAAGTAGTTGTGCGCCTCGAAGATGCCGTTACGCGCAAAGAAAAAACCCGAGCCGTGGAATTTGTTGCTGCCGGACTTGGTGATCAGGCTGATCACACCGCCGGAGAACCGACCGTACTCCGCAGGCAAAACGCTGGTTTGCACGTTGAACTCCTGCACCGAATCAACGATGGGCTGATAGGCGCTGGAGCTGTTGCCGACGTTGTTCTCAGGAAGAATGTTGGTCTGGCCATCCAGCTCCTGCTCGTTGTTGGCGTTGCGCGATCCTGAGATGTGAGGCGTGGACGCGCCGTTCGCATTTCCCGTGGTGTTCACGCTTGGCGCCAGTTCCGCAAGCGCAAACGGATTGCGTCCATTGAGTGGCAGATCGAGGACCTCTCGGGCCGTCACGACCTCGCCGGTTGCCGAGGTTTCGGTCTGCAGATCGGCGGTGGTGGCGCTGACATTGACCGTGTCGCCCTGGCTGCCTGGAGCCAGCTTGAAGTTCACCGGGTGATCCTGCAGCACTTCGACATTGATGTTGTCCTGGCGATCCTGCCGGAAGCCGGCCGCTTCGGCTTGCACGCTGTAGGTGCCCGGCAGCAGGAGCGGCACCTGAAAACGGCCGGACTTGTCTGTGGCCACGACCCTGGATTCGTTCGTGGCGGTGTTTGTGATGGTGATCTTGGCGTTGGGAATCAGGGCTCCCGAGATGTCTGCGACGACACCCTCCAGCGCTCCGGTTGGACTTTGCGCGAGGAGCGGCGTGATGCATAGGGCGCTCAGTAGAAGTAGCTTTCGGATGGGTCTCGTGTGTCTCATGGTTCGTGCCTCGTATCGGACCGTTTGGGCCATTTCCTGCGTTTCTCGTTAGGCGCGGATCACCGTGAAAGCGGTGGTCTGCGGTCCTTCCAATATGGTTCGCCGCTCAGTTCATTTGTTATCGTTATCAGGTTGACGACGAACTATAAAAAGCTGCCGATCGCTTGTCAAGCTTTATTTTTCGAGACGTCGTCGTATGATCGCCGTAAACCGGGCTGAACTGACTATGAACCGGAGCCAGCACAGTGCGACCAGGCCGAATTTGGTTGTTTTAATTATGACCACCATGAGGTCGGAGCGCGAAGCTGAACTAGAAATGAACTAATGCTTTTGTTGGGAGCTGTCAGTGGAACTTTGGAAGGTTAATTTGACAGAGAAGGGCCCAGTTGATAACGTTATCCATCTAATGGCATCTGGTTTGTGGACGTGCCTTCAGGCCGCGCCACAGTCGCTTCCAGCGGAAGGGATCGGCGCCCTCGGCTTGCCGTAAGTTCAGAACCGTTGCGGTCGCGGCAAATCACTTCGGAGCTTACAGCGCTCTTCTTTGCTTGCTCCCGACGAGGTTTGCTAGTCCGCTTCGCTCAACTTCGGCGCTCGTACCACCGTTAACACCCTCAGGAGAGATCGTTTGATGCGCGAAGGTTCACGTACCTTGGAGCTGGCGCATCAACCACGAGCACAACGCTGCAAGTGGATCGTCCGGCGCGCTGCTGGTGGCTTAATGGTTGCCGTTTTAGTGACCGCAGCTACCGTCGGTGCACAGACTAGCAAGAGCGATATTCCGCCGCAGTATGGTCCATACAATGGCGCCTTTCTCGCCGATGGCCTGGGCCTGAGGACGCCGCTCGCGGACGCGCATGACACGGTCTTGCTGCCCAGTTCGCCGTGGTCGCTGTCGTGTTGGTTCAAAGCGAGCGATCCGGTAGGTGGGCGCGAGTTGCTGGCCGGTCTCGGCGACGTCTCGGGAGAGTATCCACGCTACCTCGCTGTAGAACGGGGAAAGATCTCGCTCTGGATGGGCGAGGGGAATGAGTTGACCGGACCGGCCTCCTTTAACCCCGGAGAGTGGCACCTTGTGACGGCTACCTTCGACGGAGCACGTTTTCATCTCTATAGCGATGGTGCGCCGGCGGCCACTGGCAACCTGACTTTGGGCACTCCGTCTCCGGTGCTGCAAATGGCGCCTCCTGTCATCGTCGATGCACAGAGGGCGCACTTTGGCGGCAAGATTGCCTCATTCCTCTTATTGCGGCGAGCTCTCTCCGAAGCTGAAGTCGAGCAGCGCTGGAAGTCGCCACCGAACTTCGCGCTGCTTCCATTTACTGAAGGCTCCAAGCCGTGGCCCGTGCAGACCCGTGGACAAGCCGGTTATCGCGATGCGCAGGATCCTGCGACGGTTCCCACCAGTCGCGCACACTTTTCGCAGCCTGTCGCGATCTGGCGCGCTCCTTTGGGTGAATCTTTGACAGCGAGCGGAGCGGGCGAGTGGACCTTTTCCGGCGGCTGGACGCTGCGCGAAGCCCCCAAGGTCGAGGCCCGTGCTGAGGAGATCGCCGCGCCGGCATTTCCCGCAAAAGACTGGATGCGGGCCACAGTTCCTGGCACTGTTCTGACGACGCTTATCGATGATGGCATCTATCCCGACCCTGACTACGGATTAAACAATCTCGCTATCCCTGAGAGCTTGAACAAGCAGGATTACTGGTATCGGAATGTATTTTCGGTGCCGGCCGCCATGCGTTCCGCCCTCGAATCGCCGGGCCATCATGTGCAACTGGCGCTGCAGGGGATTAACTACAAAGCCGAGCTATGGATGAACGGCACGTCGCTAGGCATAATGAAAGGCGCCTTTCGTCGCGGGAACTTTGACGTGACGGCCTTGCTGAAGCCTGGTGAAAAGAATGTTCTGGCCGTGCGCATCTCGCCGCCACCACATCCGGGCATCCCCAATGAGCAATCGATACTGGGCGGCCCGGGAGAGAACGGCGGACTTATGGAGCTCGACGGGCCGACGTTTCTGGCGACCGAAGGCTGGGACTGGATTCCCGCCATTCGGGATCGGGACAGCGGCATTTGGCAGCCGGTGACGCTTGCGGTCACGGGCGATCTCAAGATTGACGATCCGCAGGTCGTTTCTTTATTCAAGAATCACGACACATCGCAGGCCGCAATTGAAATCACCGTGCCGGTGACGAACTTTTCGGATAAGCCGATAGAAGCCACGGTAAATGCCACGATTGAAGCTACGGCTGTACACAAGGACGTGGTGCTGGCCCCGGGTGCGAACGTGGTTAAGCTTTCGCCGGCGCAGTTTTCGCAGTTGAACCTGCAACATCCGCGCCTTTGGTGGCCGAACGGCTATGGCAAGCCGGAGCTTTACACCGCAACATTAGATGTTCGCTCTGCAGGAAACACATCCGACGCAAAGAGTGTGCGTTTCGGAGTGCGTGAGATCAGCTATGAGTTGAGTCTGCTGGACAGTTCGGGCCACCTGCGCCGAGTCGAGTTCACGCCGTCTGCAGCCATTGGAGCCAACGGGCCGATCGTCGATGTGAGCCATGAAGGCATGCGGGAGATTCCGAGCACCGATGCGATCGCTCTGCATGTGCCGGAGGACAAGCGCGATAACTTCCACTACCAAACATTCGTGTCCTCGCTTATGCCGGGAGCAGAGAACTCCCCAGCCATCGTGAACATAGACGATATGGGACCGGCGCCTTATCTTGTCATCAAGGTCAATGGGGTGCGCATCGCCGCTCGCGGTGGTAACTGGGGTATGGACGATTCGCGCAAGCGGGTCTCGCGAGCACACCTTGAGCCTTTCTTTCGGCTGAACCGCGATGCAAATCTCAACATCATTCGTAACTGGGTGGGCCAGAACACAGAGGAGACCTTCTACGACCTCGCCGATGAATACGGCATGCTCGTCTGGAACGACTTCTGGGAATCCACCCAGAACTACAACATCGAGGCTGAAGACCCGCAACTCTTTCTCGAGAACGCCAGCGACACCATCCAGCGGTTTCGCAATCACCCCTCCATCGTCCTCTGGTGCGGACGCAATGAAGGCGTGCCGCAACCCATCCTGAATATAGGTTTGGAAAAGCTTGTTCGTACGCTCGATGGAACGCGGTTTTACTCGCCGAGCTCCAACCAGATCAATCTGCAGCAGAGTGGACCCTATAGCTACCAGGATCCGGCGCTGTACTACACGACGCTGAATCGCGGCTTCTCCGTCGAGACGGGAACGCCTTCGATGTCTACCCTGGAGTCCTTTGAGAGCACGATCCCGAAGGAAGATCAGTGGCCGATCGACGATGTCTGGGCGTATCACGACTGGCACGCGAGCGGTAACGGCGGCGTCGCGCCCTTTATGGCCGAACTCGAGGCCGAATTCGGCGCGGCGACCAGCCTTTCGGACTTCGAACGCAAGGCGCAGATGCTGAACTATGTCGATCATCGCGCCATCTTCGAGGGCATGAACGCGAACCTTTGGGCACCCAACAGCGGACGCCTGCTATGGATGACGCAGCCCGCGTGGCCGAGCACGATGTGGCAGATCCTGAGCTCCGATTACGATACGCAGGCCTCGTACTACGGAACGAAAAAGGCTTGCGAACCGGTACACATTCAACTCAATTTGAGCGACGGACAGGTTGACGTCATCAACACAACGACCATGGCTAGAACTGGGCTAACTGCCACGGCGAAAATCTTCTCGCTCGCTGCCAACCTTCTCTCGGAATCGCACGTGAAAACGGATGCAAGGATGGATGGGATCACACACGCGATCAAGCTCGATCTCGCCCCCTATCTCGCCAAAGGCATGACGGTCGTTACCTTGGAACTTTCTAAAGCATCGGGTGAAGTGCTCTCCCGAAACCTTTATTGGCTGGCGGCGACGTCTGCCGGCTATCGCGAGTTGACCCGGCTTGAAGCCGCACATATGACGCTGATCGGCTCCGCCACCCGAAGTGGCGATGAGGAGAAGATGGTGCTGCAACTGACGAATGCGGGCAGAATTATCAGTTTTGCCAACAAGCTCACTCTGTTCGACGAGGACGGCACCCGTGTTCTGCCGACGTATTTCTCCGATAACTACGTGTCTCTGCTGCCGGGAGAGACGCGCCGCATCGAAGTTAGCTTCCCGAGTCGCTCGCTCAAGGGCAGAGCTGTGATTGCCCTTCGTGGATGGAACTCCGTACCGCAAAAGGTCCAGCTCAAGTGAGATGGCAAACAGACTTCTTCGCCCTAAGATCCGTGCTTTCGGCATCCGCTCTTATCTTCGATCAACTCGATCTCATTGACCGTCGCTGGCTCTGCATGACAAGGTAGAGATCGTGTTCGGGTCGTGAAAAACGAGCTACGGATGGCGAAAGGGCTGCCTAGTTTGACCAGACCAGCAAAAATGATTGACGTAGCCAAGCTCGCCGGCGTCGGCACGATGACCGTCTCCCGGGTGATCAATGGTCACCAGCATGTGACCGAGGAGATGCGACGGCGGGTCTCCGAAGCCATCGAAAAACTGAATTATCGCCCCAACGAAGTAGCTCGCTCGTTGCGGGAGCAGCGATCCCGCCAAATCGGTGTGATCGTTCCAAACATTCACGATCCGTTCTTCGCGGTCTGCGCACAAGCCGTAAGCATGGTCGCAAAAGAACAAGGTTACTCAGTCAATATCGCCATGTCCTATGAGGATCCCGAGACCGAGTATAACGAGGCCGCCATTATGCTGCGAAGGCATGTGGAAGGTCTGGTTGTGATTCCTTCGGCGGGGCCCGTTTCACGGCTCACCGAGCCCGAATTCGCCGGCATACCGGTGGTCACGCTGGACCGTCCGATTGCGGGTAGCCGTTTCGACAGCGTCGTGGTTCAGAACCAAAGCGGTGCTCGGATCGCCGTCAATCACCTGATTGAGCATGGACATAAACGCATCGGGTATCTCGGCTTATCGTCTCAGATCTATACCCTGAATGTGCGTTTCAAAGGCTACCAGCAGGCAATACGACGCGCCGGCCTGATGCAAATAGCGAGGCATGGCAACGCAACACAGGAAGAGATGCTCTCTACGATGCGCATGCTTCTGGCTGGCAAAGACGCTCCGACTGCACTTTTCTGCAGCAACAATCTGATCACCCGACATACATTGCATGCGCTTTCAGAACTCGAGGTCCGCGTTCCGGACAAGGTCGCTGTCGTCGGTTTCGATGATTTTGAAACGGCGGACCTCCTGAAGCCGAGTGTCACGGTCATACGGCAGTCTGCAACGGAGATGGGCCGAATCGGTGCCGGTTTGCTTTTTTCACATTTAACAGGCGAAGAAGCCGTTCAGCGTGCCACGCAGGTCGTTTTGCCTGTCGAGTTGATCATCCGGCGCTCTTGCGGATCGTCATCATCGTCATAGCTCTGTGAAAGTCGGAGTGGCCCGATCGTGGAGTTTGCTCTGGAGAACAGCAATCAGCCGATCGGGGTGGCGACCTACACGGTCACGCGGGAGCTGCCCGCAAGTGTCAGGGATGAGCTGCCGACCGTGGAAGCACTCCAGGATGTCGTAGCCAAGCTGAAAGGCGAGCTCGACCGGCTGCGGACGGAGCGCGGCGAAGATGAGTGAAACCGATCTAGTCCACATTTCAAGTCAATCGGAGCCTCTGCCGATTTACGGTCTCTCCAATGAGCTGCGCCGGGCCGTGCTGAACGGCGTAGCGGCCGAAAATTCCAGACGAAACTACGCACTCGCCTTGGATGAGCTGGCTGCCTTCTGCACGGAGCGGCAACAGCCGATCTCACGGGCGCTGCTGCTGGAGTTCAAGGCTGCCATGCTCGCGAGGGACCTGGGGCCTTCGACCATCAACGTGAAGCTATCGGTCGTCCGCAAGCTGGTCGACGAGGCCAAGCGCGCCGGTGTTCTCGGTGCAGATGAAGCCTCGCAGATGTCTGACATCCCCAATGTGCCGATTCGGGGCACACGTCTCGGCAACTGGTTGACCAAAGAACAGGCAAAAGAGCTCCTGGCCGTTCCCGACCGCTCCACCCTTAAAGGCAAGCGCGATTACGTCATCCTGGCGCTACTCATAGGGTGCGCGCTCCGCAGAAACGAATTGGCTATGCTCGATATCGAGACCATCCAGCAACGGGAGGGGCGATGGGTGCTGGCGGACCTGGAAGGGAAGGGAAGACGCGTCCGCACCGTCGCCATCCCAGTGTGGGTCAAGCAAGGGATCAACGCCTGGATGGCTGCCGCCGGAATCGAAGACGGACGGCTCTTGCGCAGGGTGTCGAAGAGCGGGAAGAAGCAGGGCATCGGACTGAGCGACTGGGCCGTCCGGTGGGTCGTCGAGCAATCCGCCAAATAGATCGGCATCGATCACTTCGGCGCCCACGATCTCCGCCGTACCTGCGCCAAGCTCTGCCGCAAGGCCGGAGGCGATCTGGAGCAGATCAAGTTCCTCCTGGGGCACAGCTCCATCCAGACCACCGAACGTTACCTGGGGTCCGAGCAGGAGATCGCCGTGGCGGTCAACGACAGCCTGGGTCTGTAAGAGTGGTCTTAGAGCCTGTTCACGATCTTCTGAGTATCAGGACGAGGAAGGCGAGGTGGAC
>CAXTYQ010000119.1:0-8707 GCA_964248505.1 uncultured Acidobacteriaceae bacterium | reverse complement strand
TTCGACGCAGTGTCGTCCTTGCGTGCGTTTCCCGATTATCTGCCGTATTCAAACGAGATGTTTGGCGGCCGGGACCGGACCTATCGCGTACTGTCGGACTCGAATGCGGACTGGGGGCAGGAGCTGAAGGAGGTGGGGGCGTACCTGGACGCGCGGCATGTGGGCGAGTGCTGGATGGCGTACAGCGAGCCGACGTCACAGCCGCTAGGTTACGGTATCCGCTGCAAGCCGCTGCCGAGCGGGTTCGGGATGTGGATAGGCGCGCCGCAGGGCGAGGTGCCGGCGAGGATCTCGGGCGTAGTGCTGATCGCGGCGACGGAGGCTTCCGGGCAGATGTGGGGCGATGGCGACGCGAACCCATACCGGCAGTTTCAGGATGGGCGGCCGGAGGCGGTGCTTGGAGGGTCGGTGCTGGTGTACGAGGGGACGTACGATGTGCCGCTGCTGGCGGCTGAGTCGCATGCGAGCCAGGCGCCGATGCTCTTGAAGGCGGGCCGCGGGCCGGAGGCGCTGGCGGAGATGCAGACTGCAAGCCAGATCGCTCCGGAGTCGGCGGAGGTGGAGGCGCAGCTGGGTGGGACGCTGTTGCGCATGGGCCGGGGAGCGGAGGCTGAGGCAGCGTTTGGGCGGGCGGTGGATCTGGCTAAGGCGCAGGGGCAAAGGGAGACGGATCAGGTGCTGACGCACATCGCGGGGTATCGGCGGCCGAGTTTTTAGACTTAGTCCAGGAGACCGGGGGCGCCGCACGGAGACTGGGGAGCCGCACGGAGCCCGGGGTGACGAGGTTACGGCTGCAGCGAATAGTTGACGTTGATGGTGGTTTTGACTTCGACGGGATTTCCGTTGAGGAGGAACGGCTTGTAGGTCCATTGCCGTACTGCGTCGAGAGCTGACTGCTGGAGCTCCTTGGGACCGGAGACGATTTCGAGGTTTCCTACCTTGCCTTCTTTGCTGATGATTGCGGCGAGGACGACGGTTCCCTGGAGTCCGGCTTTTCTTGCGGCTTGTGGATACTCAGGATCGACCCTGGACAGGATGTGGCCAGCCATCACGCCACCGGAGACCTGGACGGGCTTTGATGGGTCTTTCGCGGGAGTTTGGTCGGTGGCCGCGGTGGAGCTGACTTCCGTTCGCAGGGACAAAGCCGAGAGACAGGTACCGGCGCCGAACGCGACGCAACAGGCGACGACGGCGATCTGCCGTGCACCTCCGATGTGCTTCTGTTGCTTGGCTAATTTCATAACTCTCCTTTCAAACGCGTTGGCATCGAGGATTCCGATGGCGTGAGGGATGGCGACGGACGGTCTCTGAAGGAGGAGAGACGCCAGGCGCAGGAGGGATCGGGCGTAGACTTCTCTGCCCAGGATGTCAGCGGCGAGCCGGTCGCAGAGCATCTCACGGCTTTCGACGACGCGGTTGCTGGTGAGCCAGGAGAACGGGTTGTAGCGCACCGGTAAGGAGAGGGACTCGCAGAGCAGATTTTTGGGGCAATCGTTTCGGCTGATGTGGGCGCACTCGTGTGCGAGGACGCTGTGGAACTCTGCTTCGGATAGGGCGGTGAGGATGCGTGGTGGGAGCAGAACGAGCTTGCGGCGGAATCCCAAAGTTGCGGGTCCGGGGAGGCGAGACGAGATCACTAGAGATGCGTTTTCGATGGCGAACCGAGCCGTACATTGTGTCCAGCAGAGGGCAGCTTGTTTTGTAAGCACCACGTTTACCGCGTCGCGCCGGATTGCGGCAAGCGCGTTGTTTCGCCAGAGCAATCGGGCGAGGAAGAAGCAGGTTACGAGGACGTAGGCGCAAGCCGCGGAGACGAGCAGCTTGCCGGGAAGGTGCTGAAAGCTGACGGCGAGACCAGGACCCATGATGACCGACACGTGGGCTGCGCGTGAGGGAGACGGGCCATATCGCCAGGGTGAGAGCAGACGGAGCCACTCCGGCGGCAGGGTAGAACAGGCCGGAAGTGCAGTCTCGAGCAGAAGTACAGCCACCCATATGCGATGTTCGAGGTCGATGCCGGAGGTGCGAGCGATGCGCGAGGCGAGCCAACCGACGGCGAAGAGCAAAGGGACCTGCCACGCGGAGTTGAGCAAGTACGAGAGGACCCAGGACTCGACGATTTTCATGATTTGTCTGCCTCTCGTCTGAAGCGAGCTGTCAGCTCTGCCAATTTTTTCGCGTCGATTTGCCGGGTTTGGAGAAGACTTAGGACCAGATCTTCACTGGAGCCGCCGAACATGCGGTCGACGAGGTCGCGTACGCCCTGGCCCAAGGCTTTTGCCTCGGTGACAGCTGCTTCGTAGACATACGCGCGGCCTTCTAACTCTCGTCGGAGCTTTCCCTTGCGGGCAAGGATGTTGAGCATGGTTTGCACGGTCGTGTACGCCAACGGAGCATCCAGATGTTGCTGGACGGAGCTTACGGAGCTGGGACCTTGCTTCCAGATCACCTGCATGATCCGGAGTTCGAGCTTGGTCAATCCGGTTTTGTGGGGAGTCTTCAACCTGGCTTCTCCTAAGTTATTAGGAGGTTAGACGCGGCGGAGATGGTTTGTCAACTAAGACTTTAGGACTTGCGATCGAGGGCGGCGGAGCTTCACTGCCCTGCCGGCGCTCGGGTTCTTGCAACGGGAGCGGGATGTGTGCGGTGAGGAAGGGACTTCCGGCAAACGTTGATGGTGGCGGGTTGCAGGGGTCGGGAGCCCGGTCGCAGTCGACGGGGTGTGCGAGTAAGATCGTCGCATGAGACTTTTTTGCGTCGTCGCGGCTGCTCTGTTTGCGGTGTCTCCCACGCTGGCTCAACTGGCCGTGCCGCCTGCGGGGGCGACCCAGTTTCGAGACACGTCCATGTTGAAGCCGCCCGCCGGAGCAAAGATTGCGATCATCGAGTTTGAGGATCTGGAATGTTATGCATGTGGACAGGCGGCTCCGATTGTCTGGTCAGCCATGCAGAAGTACAGGATTTCGCGCGTGCACTATGACTTCATTATCCAAGGTCATGCATGGTCGCGCGCGGCTGCGATCGAGGCTCGCTATTTAGAAGACAAAATTTCGCCGAAGGTGGCGGAAGAGTTCCGGCACGATGTGTTTGCGCACCAGTCTGGGATTGCGAGCCCGGATGATCTTGAGAGCTTTGCCCGGATGTGGGCGCGCTCGCATGATGTCCAGATACCGTTTGTTCTCGACGCTTCCGGACGGTGTGCTGATGAAGTTCAGGCCGACTGCATGCTTGGGTTCCGGCTTGGCTTACGCCATACACCGACGATCTTTGTGGTTACAGCCAAGCAATGGATCGAGGTGACCGATCCGAGGCAGCTTTATGCCGCGATCGATATAGCGAAGGCGTCCCTCACTGCCCCGGCAGAGGCGAAGCGGCGCAATTGAGCCCTAGGCGGGGACCATTGCGTTGAGCTTGTCGAGGATGTCCTCTGGCAGAGGGAGGGACGCGGCTGAGATGTTCTCGCGCAGGTGCTCGACCGAGGATGTGCCTGGGATGAGGAGGATGTTTGCTGAGCGTTGGAGCAGCCAGGCCAGAGCCACGGCCATCGGGGTGGTCCCCAGGGTTTGAGCCGCGTCGTCCAAGGTGGATGACTGGAGCGGTGTGAAGCCGCCGAGAGGGAAGAACGGGACGTAGGCGATGCCGTCCTGGGCGAGGTTGTCGATGAGGGCATCGTCGGCCCGATGCGCGACGTTGTACAGGTTTTGTACGCAGACGATCTCGCAGATACGGCGGCCCTCGGCGATCTGGGTGGGGGTGACGTTGCTGAGGCCGATGTGGCGCACGAGACCTTGCCGCTGGAGGTCAGCCAGAGCGGTGAGCGGGGCCTCGATCGAACCTTCGGCGGGGCCGTGGGTGCCGAACATGCTGCGCAGGTTGACGATGTCGAGCACGTCCAGACCGAGGTTCTGGAGATTATCGTGCACGGCTTGCGTGAGTTCCCTGGGCGAAAGTGCGGGCATCCAGGAACCACTTTTGCCGCGGCGGGCGCTGAGTTTGGTGACGATCGTCAGATCTTCTGGGTAGGGGTGCAGCGCCTGCTTGATGATCTGGTTGGTGATGTGCGGGCCGTAGAAATCCGCTGTGTCGATGTGATTGATGCCGCTTACGACTGCCTCGCGCAGGACGGCGACGGCGGCGTCGATGCTCTTTGGCGGACCGAAGACGCCGGGTCCTGCAAGCTGCATGGCTCCGTAGCCCAGGCGATGTACGTTGATGGAGGCGCCCGGAAAGTTCCAGGTTCCGCCGAGCGTGGTTTGGGCTTGCGCAGGTCTGTTTTGTACGTTCATGGCTGTGTTTCCGTTCATGGCTGTGTTTCCGTTATGCCTGGGTTTCCGTTCATGCCTGGGTTTCCTATGCGTTCTGGAGAGCGGGCCAGCGTTTGAAGACGAGCGAGCCGTTGGTGCCGCCGAAGCCGAAGGAGTTGGACAGGGCGTAGTTGATCTCGCAGCGTTGGGGGGTGTTGGGGACGTAGTTGAGGCGGCAGCTGGGGTCGAGCTCGACGATGTTGGTGGTGGGCGGGGCGATGCCGTTTTGCATGGCGAGGATGGTGATGCCGGCTTCGAGGCCGCCGGCGCCGCCGAGCAGGTGGCCGGTCATGGATTTGGTGGAGGAGACGAGGAGCTTGTGGTTGAGGGCGCGTTCGCCGAAGACGTTTTCGATGGCTTTGGACTCGAGGGCGTCGCCGAGGGGGGTGGAGGTGGCGTGAGCGTTGACGTAGTCGATCTGGTCAGGGGCGATGCCGGCCACTTTGAGGGCGGCGGTCATGGCGCGGAAGCAGCCTTCGCCCTCGGGGGCCATGCCGGTCATGTGGAAGGCGTCGGCGGACATGCCGTAGCCGATGACTTCGGCCAGGATCTTTGCGCCGCGGGCCTGGGCGAAGCTGAGCTCTTCCATGATGAGGATGCCGGCGCCTTCGCCGACGACGAAGCCGTCGCGGTCCTTGTCCCAGGGGCGGCAGGCGTGTTCGGGGTCCTCGTTGCGGGTGGAGAGAGCTTTCATGGCGGCGAATCCGCCGACGCCCATGGGGGTGATGGCGGCTTCGGTGCCGCCGGCGATCATGGCGTCGGCGTCGCCTCGCTGGATGATGCGAAAGGCGTCGCCGATGGAGTGCGCGGACGAGGTGCAGGCGGTGGCGGTGGCCTCGTTGGGGCCTTTGGCGTTGTAGCGGATGGAGACGTGACCGGCGGCGAGGTTGACGATCGATCCAGGGATAAAGAAGGGGGAGATTTTGCGCGGGCCGCCGGCGAGCATGGCCGAGTGCTCTCGCTCGATGACGTCGAAGCCGCCGATGCCTGAGCCGATGTGGACGCCGAAGCGATCGGCGATCTCGGGAGTGACATGGAGGCCGGAGTGCTTCATGGCTTCGTCCGAGGCGGCGATGGCGAAGTGGATGAAGCGGCCCATTTTGCGGGCTTCTTTTTTGTCGATAAAGGCGAGGGGGTCGAAGTCCTTGACCTCGGCGGCGAAACGAACGGAGTGTCCGGTGAGGTCGAAGGCTTTGATGGTGCTCATGCCGCTTTTGCCGGCGAGCAGGCCATTCCAGACCTCGGGTGCGGTTTTGCCGACGCCGCAGAGCAGACCGATGCCAGTGACGACGACGCGCCTCCGCTCCGTTTGGATCTCTCCGGACATCTCTGCTACTTTCCTGCCTTCTGGCTTTTTTCGATGTAGTCGACGGCGTCTTTGACGGTTTTGATCTTTTCGGCGTCTTCGTCGGGGATCTGGATGTCGAAGGCTTCTTCGAATTGCATGACAAGTTCGACGACGTCGAGCGAATCGGCACCGAGGTCCTCCTGGAAGCTTGCGCCGGGGGTTACTTCGGCTTCATCGACTTGAAGCTGCTCGACGATGATTTGTTTCACTTTCTCGTCTACTGCTGCCATTGTGTGGATCTCCTGATGTTTTCTCTTACGTTTATGGATGCGCGGAAGATCGAGGAGAGTGGGGATTCACTCGTTGTCCGCACACTTTGTGGTGGTACGAGTTTGTACCGCCTTACAGAGTGTAAAGCACCGGGGGGCACGGAGGGGCGTCAGGCCGGCCAGATGGGGCGGAGGGGGAAAGATCGGTGTCGGTGCGCGACGATGGCTGCGCCTGGGGGAAGGACCGCGATGCTAGCGAAGGCGGCGACGGCAACTGGCTGCTTGCTGTGCGTCTGCGAGGACGGATAGATCGAAGGTGACGGTCTGGTAGGAGACGGCGTCTTCGGGATCTGCGACAGGAAGAATGATGGTGAGGCGGCGATGCGCTCCGAGAAGTGGCGCGAGGTCGTAGATGAGGATGCTGTGCGGCGGGAAGTTTGCCCAGCTTTGGCGAGTTGCGGGGGCGTAATCGAGGCTGACGCGAAGGTCGGGCAGGCTGCCGTGGGAGGGAAGGATGTCGTCAGGGGTGGAGACAGTTGCGTCGGGGGTATAGCGGCCGGTGCAGCGGAGATGGAGGAACGCCTGGTGCGGTTGGCCGGTCGGAGACAGGTAGGTATTGCTGGACGGCGTGGTAAGTTCGGTGATCGGTTGGCGGGTTTGCGGGTCGACGCGCTCGATGTGCCGCCAGGTTGGGGCGGGGTGCGGGGTCTGGCTCTGGGTTGGGCTTGGCGCCTCGCTCGGGATCTCGTTTTGGGCAGACGCTGTTGCGACCACGCTCGCGAAGATGGGCAGGGCGAGGCCGAGCGCGGCGGATCTCATGAGAGGGAGTGTAGCTATTCCTGGCTGGCGGCGGCGGCGAGGAGGGGTGCGATGCCTGTGTGGGCTTCGTCGAAGGAGAGCAGGTTACCGGTGGGGGATGGGGCGTCGGTTTCGCCTACCTCGCGGAGGGTGCGATTGATGGCGCGGGTGCGGACGCCTACGTCTCCGATGGTCTTGTGGATCTTGTTGACGTCGCCTTCCATTTTGTCCATGAGGAGTTCGAATTTGCCGAACTCGGTTTTGGCGGACTTGAGGACGTTCCAGACTTCGCCGCCTTTTTTCTGAAGGGCGAGCATGTGGAAGCCCATTTGGAAGCTGGTGAGGATGGCGGCGAGGGTGTTGGGGCCGGCGATGGTGACCTTGCATTTGGATTGGAGTTCGGCCTGGAGGGTGTCGCGGCGCATGACCTCGGCGTAGAGGCCTTCGGTGGGGAGGAACATGATGGCGTAGGGCGTGGTGACGGGCTCGTTGATGTATTTTTCGCAGATGCGTTTCGCTTCGGTGCGGATGGCGGTTTCGAAGGATTTGCCGGCGGCGAGGATCTCTTCCGGGCGGTTGGAGGTGTAGGCGGCTTCGAGGCGTTCCCAGTCTTCGCGGGGGAACTTGGCGTCGATGGGGAGGAGGACTTCGCCGGTGTGTCCGGGGAAGCGGACGGCGAATTCGACGCACTCCTGGGTATTGCGTTTGACGTGGGCGTTTTTGACGAACTGCGAGGGCGCGAGCATCTGGGCGAGGAGCATGCCGAGCTGGACTTCGGCGAAGCCGCCGCGGGATTTGACGTTGGTGAAGATGCGGGAAAGGTCGTCGACGCCTTCGGAGAGTTTGGACATTTCGCCGAGGCCGGCGTGGACGCGTTCGAGCTGTCCGGTGACCTGGCCGAAGGACTCGGTGAGGCGGGTGTGGAGGGTGCTGTGCAGTTTTTCGTCGACGGTGAGGCGCATTTCTTCGAGTTTGGCGGCGTTGGTGGAGCTGAGGTTGAGGAGGCGATCTTCGACGGTGGCGCGGAGCTTGTCGTGGTGGGTGGTTTGGGCCTCGCCGAGCGAGGTGAGGCGGTTATGGAGGGCGTCGCGCGAATCGGTTTGATGGCGGCTGGTTTCGCTGATGAAGTGAGCCATGCGATGGCCGATGGCGTCGAGGTCTTGCTTGACGGCGTGGCGAAGGGTTTCGGCGGCTTCGCGGGTGTCGGCGCGATGGGCGGAGAGGCCGTCGGTGGAGTGGGTGCGGAAGTCGGCGAGGCCGTTGTGGAGGGTGCTGCCGAGGTGGGTGACGATGCGGGTGATCTCTTCGCGGAGATCGCGGGCGGCACCGAGGCTTTGTTCGCGGTGGAGTTGGGCGTCGGCGGCGGCGTCGCGGCGGTGGGTGCTGAGGTCGGTTTGGAGGGCGGCGACGGTTTGGCGCAGGTGGTGATCGAGAGCGGCGAAGCGGGCCTCGGTGGCGGCTTCGAGGCGGGTGAGCTGGGTGGGGAGGTTTGCCGAGAGTTCGAGGAGGCGTGGGTCGGTTGCCTGAGCTGGGGCAGGGGGTGTGGGGGCGCGAAGGAGGCTGAAGAGGACGGCGAGGAGGGTGAGGGCCGAGAGCGCGACGAGGGCGAGGAGCATTTCGTATTTCCTTCGCCTGAAGCATAGCACTGTCCGGCGTGGATGCGATGGGGATTTGTGTGTGCGTTCCCGCGCTGGTACTTGGGGGCGATTGCGTGAAGCAGGCAAGGGCAAGGGCAGAAGCAGATTCCCTTCGGGAATGACAACTAGAAGGGCAAGGGCAACTACAGGGGTCCTTCGCTTCGCTCAGGATGACGGCGGTGAAACTGTCAACGGCAAGGGCAACGGCAACTACAGGGGTCCTTCGCTTCGCTCAGGATGACGGCGGTGAAACAGGCAAGGGCAAGGGCAAGGGCAAAGGCAACAGCAGATTCCCTTCGGGAATGACAACTAGAAAGGCAAGGGCAAGGGCAAGGGCAAGGGCAACGGCAACGGCAAAGGGCAACGGCAACTACAGGGGTCCTTCGCTTCGCTCAGGATGACGGCGGTGAA
>CAXTYQ010000118.1:0-8975 GCA_964248505.1 uncultured Acidobacteriaceae bacterium | reverse complement strand
TACAGAACAGAGAAAACTACAGTTACGAATGGTTGAGAAAAAGGGGGCAGGTCAGAACGGCAACTACAACTACAGGGGTTCTTCGCTTCGCTCAGGATGACGGCGGTGAAACAAGCAATGGCAAGGGCAACGGCAACAGCAACGGCAACTACAGGGTCCTTCGCTTCGCTCAGGATGACTGAGGTGAAACAAGCAACGGCAAGGGCAGAAGCAGATTTCCTTCGGGAATGACAACCAAGGGAGCAGATGCCCTCGTTGCTCTAGCGTACGGTCTGGAGTGTCCAGCGTACTGTCCAGGGGCTGTAGGCGCCGTTGGGGGCGATGTTGCCTTCGCGCCAGATTTCTTTGCCGGGCGCGGTGGGGAGGCCGGAGTTGGGTTGGTCGCAGAGATTGGCGGTGAGGTGGAGTCTGGCTCCGCCGCTGAGCGTCCAGGTGATTGAAAGGGCGCCTTTGCCGGCGATCTCTGCGGAGCCGCAGGTGGACGCGAGGCCGGAGAGCAGGGGGATGACGGAGCGGCGGCGCACGTCCAGGAGGCTCTGATACCAGGTCAGGGCGGCGGCGTGCGGTGCATCGGCGAGCTCGTCCCAGTGAAGTTTTGCGCTCCTGAACGTTTCGGCTGCCTGCGGGTCGGGAGCGCGTTTCATCTCTTCGGGGGAGGGTGCGGGGTCGAGTTTGGAGAGCTGGTCGCAGCGGCCTTTGCGGACTGCGTCGGCGAGATCGCCGTGGTAGTCCGAGAAGAACGGGAAGGGGCTGGAGGCGGACCATTCCTCGCCCATGAAGAGCATGGGGATCTGGGGGAGGAGGAGAAGGATGGAGGTGATGGCGCGGATGGCGGGGACGGGCGCGATGTCGGAGAGGCGGTCGCCGAAGATGCGATTGCCGACGAGGTCGTGGGTCTGGACGAAGCTGATGAAGGCGGTGGGCGGGACGGAGCAGAGGTTGGCTGTGCCGTGCATCTGGGCGGCGATCACGAAGCCTTCGGCGAGTGCTTTGCCGAGTTTGGCGGTCTCGTCGGCGTCCGTTTCGGGGGCGCAGAGGTCGGAGAGCGAGGCGCCGAGGAGATGGGTGATGTCGTGGTTCCACTGCGCGGCGTAGCCGAGGATGTTTCCGTCCTCGTCGCGGCTGAGCCTGGTCTCGATGTTTTGTTCGTGTTCGAGGATGAGGTGGATTGGACGTCCTGGGTTGAGGGCGTAGACGCGCCGGCGGAGTTCGTCGAGGATGTGTTCCGGGCTGTCGTCGACCATGGTGTGCGAGGCGTCGAGGCGGAGGCCGTCGACGTGGAACTCGGTGATCCAGAAGAGGGCGTTTTGGACGATGAACTCGCGGACGTGGCGGGAGTGTTTGCCGTCGAAGTTGAGGGCGCAGCCCCAGGGTGTCTGGTGGTGGTCGCTGAGGATCTCTGGGAAGTAGCGGGGGACGTGGTTTGCTTCGGGGCCGAAGTGGTTGTAGACGACGTCGAGGATGACGGACAGATGGCGTGCGTGGGCGGCGTCGATGAAGGCTTTGAGATCTTCGGGGCGGCCGTAGGCGGAGTCGGGCGCGTAGAGAAGGACGGCATCGTATCCCCAGTTGCGGAGGCCGGCGAAGTCGGCGAGGCACATGAGCTCGATGGCGGTGACGCCGAGAGTGACGAGGTGGTCGAGCCTGGCGATGGCGCCGGTAAAGGTGCCTTCCTCGGTGAAGGCGCCGACGTGCAGTTCGTAGAGGATGGTCTCGGTCCAGGGGCGGCCGCGCCACGCCCCATCGTGCCAGATATAGGCGTTGGGGTCGATGACTTCGCTTGGGCCGTGGACGTCTTCCGGCTGGTACCGCGAGGCTGGGTCGGGGACGTGGGCGCCGTCGGGGAGGACGTAGCGGTAGAGGGTGCCGGGGCGTGCCTGGGCGGTGGTGAGTTCGTGCCAGCCGTTGCCGTCAGGATGGAGGGCGAGCGGTTGGGGAGAGCCTTTGATCTCAAGCTGGACCGACTCGGCGGCGGGCGCGAAGATGCGGAAGCGGACCGATCCGTCGGGGTTGACGGACGCTCCGGGGTTGAGAGACGCTCTGGGGGGGAGCTGAGCGGTTTCGGGATTGGGGGAGATGTCGGGGCGGGCTTGAGGCGGGTTTAGGTCTGGCGCTGACACGTGAGGTCGATCCACTTCTGTTTGGCTCCAGCTTTGGTTGTATCAGGATGCGGCCCGGAGATCGATTACTAATGTACGGTCTGCCGGGCTTTGTCCTCTATATTTCGAGGCCCTTGCTGCGCTAGACTTCTAGGGGGAGAAGCTGATGTTTCGATCCTCGAAGACGGCGGTGTTGGGACTTTTTCTCGTTCTGTTTACGGGAGCGGAGCTCGCGCGCGCCGAGGTTTGCACGACGCAGTCGCAGATGAAGGAGGCGGACCGTGCGGCGCTGTCCGCGGCGGCGCGGAGTCTGGCGCAGAAGGTGCAGGCCAACGATGCCGCGGGGGTGCGGTCGGAGACGGTCGCGGAGTATGCGACGGACTTCGGGGCGATCCGATCGGTGTTGGGGAGCACGTCGCCGCACTTGCAGGGGGCGTCGGCGCAGGTGGAGCAGGTGTATCTGCTGGACGCAGAGGGGATGAAGCCGGCGGCGGGGGCGAAGTCGGGGGATGCGCAGTTTTTCTGTTCGTTGAACCGGTCGCAGGCGGAGGTGGATTTTTTGATTCCGGGGTTGACGCCGGGCCGTTACGGCTTTGCCCTGGTGGGGTTTTCTGGGTCGGCGACGCCGTGGCGGGTGTCGTTTTTGCTGCGTCAGGAGGGTGCGCGGTGGCTGATGGCGGGGCTCTACCAGGAGGCGACGACGGCGGCTGGGCACGACGGCTTGTGGTACTGGAGCGAGGCGCGGCGGTTTGCGGCGGCGAAGGAGCGATGGGATGCGTGGCTGTATTTCCGGGAGGCGGAGCAGCTGATGCGGCCGGCTGAGTTTGTCCGCTCCAGCCACCTGGAGAAGCTCGAAGATGAGCAGAAGTCGGATGCTCCGCCGGCTTTGAGCGCGGGCGTGAGCGCAGAGACGCCGCTGATTGTGAAGGGCGCGGATGGCGCGGAGTATCGCTTTACCGATCTTGCAGCGGACGATGCGTTGAGCCGCGACAAGGTGGATGTGGTCGCGCACTTGCGAGTGGATGCGATCGGCGATCCGGTGGCTGCGCGCAAACGGAATTCGGACGCGATGCGGGCGCTCGTGGCGGCGTATCCGGAGCTGCGGCAGGCGTTTCATGGGGTCTGGATGTTTGCGGATGCGACGGGCGGGAGTCCGTTTGCGACCGAGCAGCCGATGGCGGAGATTCATTAGGCGGGAGTGCGGCTCCGCTTTGACGTGATCAAGGAAAGGCCCGATCTGAATGCTAGTCTGGGGTTTCGCAGCGAGCCGAGAGCGTACGGCGTAAGTCAAGCAGAAGATCTGGAGCGGAAGAGGGAGCAGAGCGAGCGTTATGGAATCTGGAACCAAGGATCGGCCGGAGAAGAGTCTGAGCCGGGCGATCCGGGAGCGGCGGTCGACGCCGAGTTTTGACGGCGCGCCGATGCCGGCCGAGGATCTCCTCAGGATTCTCGAGGCCGGTCTGCAGGCGCCGAGCGGATACAACATGCAGCCGTGGCGGTTTGTCGTGGTGCAGTCGCCGGAGGGCAAGCGGCGGCTGCGGCAGGCGAGCTACAACCAGGCCAAGGTGGAGGAGGCGTCGGCGGTGATTGTCGCATGCGGCGATGCGGATGGTTGGCGCAAGGACCTGGATCTGATGCTGCAGATGGGTCAGGAAGGCGGCATGCCGGAGAGTTACGCGGCGCAGGCGAGGACGAGTGTGCCGAAGTACCTGTCCAGCTTTTCAAGCGAGCAGATGAGCGGTTGGCTGAACAAGCAGGTGATGCTGGCTTACACGAGCATGATGCTGACGGCGGAGGCGATGGGGTACGACACGGCGCCGATGGAGGGTTTCGAGCAGGAAAAGGTGTGTGAGGCGCTTCGCCTGCCGATGAGCTTTACGGTGGTTGCGTTGTTGGCGATGGGGCACGTGAAGGGCCCGGACAAGTTCGACGGCGGACGGTTTCCGCTGACGCACTCGGTGTTTAGCGAGGAGTACGGCAAGCCGCTTCGGTGAGTTCTCTGAGAACGGCAGAGGCGACAGCCGATTCCCTTCGGGAATGACAACCAAGAAAAGCGAGGGCAAAGGCGACTACAGGGGTCCTTCGCTTCGCTCAGGATGACGACGGTGAAACTGGCAAGGGCAAGGGCAGAAGCAGATTCCCTTCGGGAATGACAACCAAGAAGGGCAAGGGCAAAGGCGACGGCAACTACAGGGGTCCTTCGCTTCGCTCAGGATGACGACGGTGAAACAGGCAGCGGCAAGGGCAAGGGCAGAAGCAGATTCCCTTCGGGAATGACAACCAAGAAGGGCAACGGCAGAAGCAGATTCCCTTCGGGAATGACAACCAAGAAGGGCGAGGGCAGAAGCAGATTCCCTTCGGGAATGACAACAAGAAAGGCAAAGGCGACGGCAAGGGCAGGGCGACTGCAGGGGACCTTCGATTTGCTTATTCCTGGGATCCGAGGACGCGGGAGAAGATGGTGTCGACGTTGCGCAGCTGGTGGGTGTAGCTGAAGGCGCGGTCGAGATGTTCGGGTGTGAGGCGGCCGGTGATTTCGGGGTCGGTTGCGATCTCGTCGCGGAAGTTGAGATCGTCTTTCCAGGAGCGCATCGCGTGGGACTGAACGAGGCGATAGGCGTCTTCGCGCGACATGCCGGCGGAGGCGAGTTCGAGGAGGAGCTGGCCGGAGAAGATGAGGCCGCCGGTAGACTCGAGGTTGCGGAGCATGCGCTGCGGGTAGACGAGGAGTTTGTCGATCAGGCCGGTGGTTTTGGTGAGCAGGTAGTCGGCGAGGGTGGTGGTGTCGGGGAGGATGATGCGCTCGGCGGAGGAGTGCGAGATGTCGCGTTCGTGCCAGAGCGCGACGTTTTCCAAGGCGACCTGGGCGTTGGCGCGCACGACGCGGGCGAGGCCGGAGATCTGCTCGGAGGTGATGGGGTTGCGTTTGTGCGGCATGGCCGAGGAGCCCTTCTGCTTTTCGGAGAAGAACTCTTCGACCTCGCGAACTTCGGTGCGTTGGAGGTGGCGGATCTCGGTGGCGATCTTGTCGAGCGTGGAGCAGAGGACGGCGAGTGTGCTGATGTAGGCGGCGTGGCGATCGCGTTGGACGACCTGGGTGGCGATGGGGTCGGGGCGCAGGCCGAGCTCGGTGCAGATGCTCTCTTCCTGCGCGGGTTCGAGGTGGCCGAAGGTGCCGACGGCGCCGGAGAGTTTGCCGACGCGCAGATCCTCGGCGGCGGCGTCGAAGCGCATGAGATTGCGCTGCATCTCGGCGTACCAGAGCAGGAGTTTGAGGCCGAAGGTGGTGGGTTCGGCGTGGATGCCGTGCGTGCGACCGATGGTGGGTGTGTGTTTGAACTCGACGGCGCGGCGGCGCAGGACCTCCGAGAGGCTGACGATGCCGGAGCGGATGACGGTGGAGGCGGCCTTGAGCTGGACTGCCTGTGCGGTGTCGACGACGTCGGTGGAGGTGAGGCCGAAGTGAAGCCAGCGCGACTCGGGACCGATGTGTTCGGCGACGGCGGTGGTGAAGGCGATGACGTCGTGCTTGACCTCGGCTTCGATCTCGAGGATGCGGTCGACGGAGAAGTTGCCGCGATCGCGGATGGCATCGGCGGCGGCTTGCGGGACGAGGCCGGAGCGCGCGAGGACCTGGGAGGCGGCGATCTCGACCGCAAGCCAGGTCCGGAATTTGTTTTCGTCCGACCAGACCTCCGCCATCTCCGGGCGGCTGTAGCGAGCGATCACTTGGCGACGCCGAACAGTTGGGACATCTCCTCGTGGAGGAAACCGCGGCCGGGCTTGTAGGGCTGCACCCATTTGCCGTCAATGACGAACTGCGGGATGGCGCGCTTGCCGACGTTGCGGAGCACCTCGTCGGCGGCCCCGGGGGTGCTTTCGATGTCGATCTCGGTGAAAGGGATGTCGTGTTGCTTGAGGAAGCGCTTGGCTTCGCGGCAGTCGCGGCACCAGGCGGCGGAGTAAACAAGGAGGCTCATGGGTTGAGTTTACAAGCTCCGATGTGTGGAAGTCCGTGAATTTGGATCGGGCGAGCGGAGCTCAGGGGCGGAGGAGGTCGCGGCGGGCGCGGAAGAAGTTGGTTAGAAGCGCGGCGGACTCCGCGGCGAGCAGGCCGGTGGTGACGTGGACGCGGTGGTTGAGCCGTGGATGGTGGAGGACGTCGAGCACCGATCCGCAGGCGCCGGCCTTGGGGTCGGGCGCGGCGTAGACGAGGCGGGCGATGCGCGCGTGGAGGATGGCGCCGGCGCACATGGTGCAGGGTTCAAGGGTTGCGACGAGGGTGCAACCGCCTCCCGGCGTAAGGACGCGATAGTTGCCGAGGGCGAGGGCGGCCTGGCGAAGGGCGACGATTTCGGCGTGGGCGGTGGGGTCGTGGGTGCGGAGGACCTGGTTGTTGCCGCGGCCGAGGATGGTTTCGCCGTCGGGAGCGACGACGATGGCGCCGACCGGGACTTCGCCGGCCGCCTCGGCTGCGCGGGCTTCGGCGAGCGCGAGATGCATGAGGTCGGTGTCCGAGATCACGTTTGCGATCACGGCTTCGGAGGCGGCGTCTGGCCTGTGGATTGGGTCTGTCGCGTTTGGGGGATGGCTTCGGGGCCGAAGAAGCGGGCGATCTGCTCGGCGAGATTTCGCAGTTTGGTGCGGCGGTTTTCGAGCTGAGGCATGCTGAGTGAGAACGCCTTCGCCCAGGCCGCTTCGAGGACAGGGAGGATGCGGTCGGGGCGGAGATCCGCGGGAGGCCAGCTTTGCAGATCCTGAAAGATTGTTTCGGCCTCTGTCTCGTACTCGTCGTCGGGCGCACCTTCGGCGATGAAGCCTTCGACGTCAGCGTTGGAGACGAGCTCCTGGATGGAGTCGAAGTCGGGCGGTGGCGGCCAGGACAACGGTGTCACAGACGTGGTCATGCGGGCTCCTGCTGGGTGAGGCAATGGATGGCGCCGAGGCCCCAGATGAGGTCGGTTGCGTGGATGCCGGTGACGGTGCGGGAAGGGAAGCACTCGGCGAGGGTGTTGAGGGCGATGCGGTCGTTGGGGTCGTTGAAGGTGGGGACGAGGACGAGCGAGTTGGCGATGTAGAAGTTGGCGTAGGAGGCGGGGAGGCGCTGGCCTTCGAAGACGACCGGGGCGGGCATGGGCAGGGGGCGGACGTCGAAGGGCTGGCCGTCGCGGTTGCGGGCTTCGTGGAGGCGTTGGAGATTTTCGGCGAGTGGAAGGTGGTTCTCGTCGGCGGTGTTGGGTTCGACGGCGGTCAGGATGGTGTTGGGACCGACGAAGCGGGCGATGTCGTCGACGTGGCCGTGGGTGTCGTCGCCGGCGCAGCCGCGGTTGAGCCAGAGGACCTGTTCGATGCCCAGGAAGTCGCGAAAGGCCTGTTCGAGTTGGGCGCGGGAGACGCCGGGGTTGCGCTGCTGGACGTCGGAGAGGAGGCACTCTTCGGTGGTGAGCAGCGTGCCCTGGCCGTCGGTGTCGATCGATCCGCCTTCGAGGACGAGGCGCCGGCGGGTGCTGTCGGCGAGCGTCGCTTCGGGCTGGAACGAGCGCATGGCGTAGAGCTCGGCGACGCGCTGCGGGATGAGGTTGTCGTTGAGGTGGTTGGGGTACTTGGCCCAGCCGTTGAAGCGCCAGTCGGTCAGTGCGACCTCGGCGTCCTCGGGGTCGCCTGCGGGAGGCTCTGCCTTGACGAAGATGGGGCCGGCGTCGCGCAGCCAGACGCGATCGGTGCGCCAGTGGTGGAAGTGGAGGCGGGCGAGGTTCGCTCCTTGGCGGCGCAGCATGCCGGTGGCGCGCTGCTCGGTGGCGAGGTCGTTGACGAGGATGTGGACGTCTTCGACGCGGGAGAGATGACGGACGATCTCGCAGTAGACCCAGGGGATGGGCTGAAATTTTCCGGGCCAGTCGGCGCGGTTCTGCGGCCAGGCGATCCATGTGGCGGCGTGCGGGGACCACTCGGCCGGCATACGGAACCTTTGCTGGACGGTGCTTCTGGCCACGGCTCCGGGGTCTCCTCGACTTAGTGTAGATGGGCGTCGATTGAGTGTAGATGGGCGCCGGAGATACTGGCCGAATCTGGATGGCGATGGGTGCTGTGATAGTTTCCGCAAGGCTTGCTAGAATGACAGAGCGCCGGGATGGCGGAACTGGCAGACGCAGCGGACTCAAAATCCGCCGAGGGCAACCTCGTGGGGGTTCGACCCCCCCTTCCGGCACCAAAGTATGTACCGGAACCGCTTCGGTACAATTTCGGTACAGTGACGCCGCAAGGCGCTGTACCGGAGAGCCGTGGCGACCCTCGTAAAAACCGATTCAGGGACCTAGAAAGCAGTCATCCGCAAGGCGGGATGGCCGACAACCGCGAAGACGTTTCGCACCAAGCGAGACGCCGAGGATTGGTCGCGCCGCAGCGAAGACGAGATGGTGCGCGGAGCCTACATCCAGCGAGCCACGGCAGATCGCATGACCGTAGAAGTGGCTCTGAAGCGGTACCTTGCCGAAGTTGTGCCAACAAAGCGCGCCACCTCCCAACTCGCCGATGTGAAGCGCTCAAGAATCCTTATCAAGCATCTCGGCAAGTACTCGTTAGCGGCGCTCAACCAAGAGCTCATCGCAAAGTTCAGAGACATGCGGCTGGCGGGCGAGGATCGCCTCAGTCCGACCGGCAAGCCTCAGCCAAGGGCGAACAATACAGTGCGCCTGGATCTAGGTTAGAAGTGATCAAGTTAAGACGAAATCGGCCGGTGAGCGTTCTCATAAGGGACTGAGGCCTAGCGTCTTTCGCATCACGACGATCAACGCATTTGGCTTCCGAGTCGCCGCCGACAACTAAGAGCCTGTTCACGATCTTCTGAGTATCAGGACGAGGAAGGCGAGGTGGACC
>CAXTYQ010000117.1:0-9149 GCA_964248505.1 uncultured Acidobacteriaceae bacterium | reverse complement strand
CTTCCCGCACATCATCGCCGGCAGCGTCGAGGCGGCGTACGGCGGTGCGGGCGGCGGGGTGAAGGGCGTTTCGGCGTAGGGGCCGTAGGTGGTTCGCGGCGCCTCCCAGACGCTTGCGACTGGAGTGCGTGGACCGGTCTCAGGGGCTCCGGTGAACGCGGCCGGGTTTGGGGGGGAAGTGTAGGTGGCGGGGTCGGCGGCGGGGTTCGGGGCGTAGGCGGAGGCGGACGTGCCCGGGGCGGCCGGAGGTGGTGTCGACCAGCCTTTGCCGAAGCCCATGCGTTCGCCGATGTCGTTGAGGCCGAAGGGGTTAGGCAGGGGAAGACCGTCACGGCGAGCGCGCGCCGTCTGATAGGCGTCGAAGACCTGATAGCAGATCCAGCCCGTGACCAGGATGCCGAGGACATTGGCCTGGTTGGCGAGGCTGACGAGCACGGTAAAGATGACGAGGTGGACGATCCCTTTGGCATACTGGCCGTTGTACATGGCGCCGACGCCGGGGATGAGGCCGAGGAGCGCGGCGAGACCTGGGTTGGGTGTGCCGGGCAGCGGCAGGGCTGAGGTGTAGGCGTAGGGAGCGGCTCCCGGCATGGAGCTTGTCGGCGCACCGGCGGCGGCGGCGAGACGGTCGGCGAGGCAGGGCTCGCAGAAGACGGCCTGGCCGACGACGCGGCGATCTTCAGAGCCCAGGGGTTTGCCGCAGTTCTGGCAGAAGACGACGCGGGTGGGATCGGGACGGGACGGATCGGGCGGGTGCGGGGTGCTCATGCGAGATCTCCTCTCTCCTTTGGCGCTGGGGCGGATGCGATGGGAGCTGCGATCCGATGGGGCGCCGGGGGCGGGTTATGGGCGGGGAACGGGGCCGGGAGAGGGACGGGCAGGTTGGCCAGGGCCAGGATGCCGGGGGCTTGCGATGTGCGGTCGATCTTTCGATCGGCGGAGTTGTTGGGGGCATTCTCGCGGCGGCGGCTGGTTCCGGGGCTCGGCGCGGGATGGTCCTGCTTGCCGGGCTTGGGTTGATGATCGTCTTGGGGACGATCTTCCGGGCGGATGTCTGGTTGCTGGGTCGGCGTCGGGCTGTCGTCGGCGGAGGAGCGCTGGAGATCGTGGACGCGCGACTCGAGCTCGTAGACCACGCGGAGGTTGTCGTAGTAGCGCGCGACGTGGGCGTCCGCGGCGTAGAAGCTGCGTTTGAGGTTGGAGGGCCGGAGCTCGCTGGCTCGGAGCTGGTTGAGGTGGATGCCGGTTACGTCGAGCGTGAGAGCGACGGAGAAGAAGGCCATGGCGGCCGTCATGGCAAGTCGCGGCTGGAAGACGGTGTGCTTCCAGGATTCGTTCCAGGATCGTTTCCAGGAGCGCGGCGGTCGCAGATTGGCGGCGACGCGGGTGCGGAAGGGAAGCACGTTTGCAGACGGACGGAGCGCTGAGATGGGGAGGTCAGCGCCGATGCCTGTGGGCAGGTTGGCGACGAGGCTGGGTTGATCGGCGAAGGGTGTGTCAGCAAAGATCGCGGCAGCAGGTGCGCTGGTCTGGAAGCTGGTTTGGACCAGGCTGGTCTGGACGCTGGTTTGGGCCAGGATGCGGGAGACCATGTCGCGCGGAGGCTCGGGTGCATGGGATTTCAGCATCTCCAGCCAGGCGGCGCCGCGACGAGCGTCGGCGAGCATGAGGCTGCAGCGGACGCAGGTGGCGATGTGATCGTCAAAGATTGTCTGGAACTCGGGATCGAGGCTGCCGTCGACCGCGTCGGCCAGGAGCGCCTCGGTCTGGGCACAGATTTGGGCATCTGCCGTCTTTTGCGGCCTTTGACTGCCAAATTCGTTATGTAAGTTGAACTTTGCCACGCTAAACCACCTGTCCTTCTGTACGTCCGAGAAGCTTTGCAAGTTCCCCGCGACCACGGCTGATGCGGCTTTTAACGGTGCCCTCGGGAATGCGAAGGACCTCGGCGATCTCCTTGTAGTCCATGTCCTGGAGGTCGCGGAGGATGACGGCTTCGCGGAGCTCGGGCGAGATCTGTTGGAGCGCTGCCTGGATGCGCACGCGCAGCTCGAGGCCTGCGACGTGGTCGACCTGCGATGGTCCGGTGTCGCGGAGCTGATCTTCGATCGACGGGCCGTCGGTCTCGGTGTCGGAGCCGGCGTGGATCGAGTCGGTCGCCCGATCGAGACGCGTGCGGCGGAAGTGGTCGACCAGAAGGTTGCGGGTCATGGTCGTGATCCACGTGCTGAAGCTGCCGCGGCTCGCGTCGAAGCTGAGGAGATTGCGGTAGACCTTCAGGAAGACGTCCTGGGTGAGGTCTTCGGCGTCGCCGGTACAACCGGTGAAGCGGTAGCAGATGCTGTAGACGCGGCGGTGCTGCTGGGTGACGAGATCACACCAGGCCTTCTGGTCGCCACCGATGCACTCCCGCACCAGCCTGGTGAGTGTGTCCTGCTCGGCGATCTGTTCCGGCGTACGGACCAACGGTGTGTGCTCGTGCCTGCGGGATGGTGCAAGTGTACCGCCGGGATTGGAGCGTCCGGGGCTGGAGTGTTCAGGAGGAGATGGCACGGGCGACTCGCGGGCGAGCGCCGGCGGAGCCTGAGGCCGGCCAAGCGCTGGATCGGTCAGAAATCCCATGTGGAGGACGCCCATGTGCGTTGGTACGCACGCCGAACCTGCGATGTTCCGCTGAATGTTCGGCTGGATGTTCGGCGGGGGTTTCGCGCTGGGAGCGATGGTTGGAGTTCGGGGCCCCGCTCTACTTCGGGGCTGCGGGAACCACGCCGCAGGCGATCCGATTGCCGGCAGCGCCGCTGGGGTCGGTCTTCATGTCGTCCGGCTTCTCGTGGACCATGACGGCGGTCCCGTAGATGGCGTTTGGGGCGCCGGGGGTGAGCGAGAGGTAATCGACCTTGAAGGTCGCCTCGCCCGTGTGCTGCTCGCCGATCGTGACGTTCTCCGGGAGATCGCCGTTGTGGTGTCCGGCGGGGTTGAGTTTGCCGTGCTGCTTGCCGTCTGGATTGAAGTGGCTGCCGGCGGTCTTGAAGTCGGGCGCATCGCAGACGCCGTTCTGGTGGAGGTGGACGGCGTGATCGCCGATGGGGAGATTTTTGAGTTTGAGCTTGATGACGAGGTGGTCCTTGTTCTCGGTGAAGGTGGCGGTGCCGGCGTCCTGGCCCTGGCTGGTCTGGAGCGGGACGGTGACGGTCTCCTTCGGTTTGGCGAAAGCTGGGAGCGCGAGCAAGAGGACGAGCGGGAGGAGCGAGCGAGGGTGCATGGGGATCTCCTGAGGGTCAGAGAGAGGATACGCTAGGCGCTGCTCTGGATCTGTTCTGGCGCCGCTTTGGATTTGCTTTGGCTCTGCTGGATCTGTTTTGGCGCTCGCTACTTCAGGAGTTCGCCGCCCGGCTCGGGTGTGCGTGGGGGTGGCTGCCAGAGTTCGAGGCGGTTGCCTTCGGGGTCGACGATCCAGGCGAAGCGGCCGTAGGTGGAGTCGTCGCGTTTAGGGACGATCTGGACGCCGGCGGCGGCGAGCTTGGCCAGGAGGGCGTCGAGATCGTCGACACGGTAGTTGATCATGGTTGCCTGCGGGCCGTCAGGGCGGTTTGGGCCGAAGTAGTCCGTGTCGGCGGGAAAGGTGGACCAGGCGGTCGTGCCGGTGCCGGCGGGGATCTCATCGGACCAGGCGAACTTGACGCCACCCCACTTGCTGAGCGGGAGGCCGAGATGCTCGGCGTACCAGGCTGCGAGTGCTTTGGGGGCGCGCGCTCGGAGAAAGACGCCGCCGATGCCGGTGACACGTGCCATTGCTGTACTCCTTTTTCAGGTTTTTTTGACCTTTTTAGAGTTTTTCGACGTAGACCGCCGTGCCGTATGCCAGGACCTCGGTGACGCCCTGCATCAGCTCGTTGGCGTCGTAGCGCGCGCCGATGATGGCGTTCGCGCCGTGAGCGGCGGCGTGCTCCATCATGAGGCCGAAGGCGTCGCGCCGGGTCTTCTCGCAGAGTTCGCTGAACAGTGTGATGTTGCCGCCGACGATGGTCTGCAGGCTGGCGCCGATGGTGCCGAAGATGTTGCGCGAGCGCACCACGATGCCGCGGACGACACCGTAGTTGCGTACGATGCGATGGCCGGGGAGTTCAAAGGCAGTGGTCACGAAGGTGGGGTCGAAGAAGGGTTGTGGCGGCGGCGGTGGCAGGGCGGACATAGGCGGACGACCTCGCGGCCATTCTCGCATAGCCGCGAGAGCCGGGCTATGGCTGCGATGTTGTATGCGCTGGGGTCTCGGTTCTGTCGGAGGCTCCGAAGCTCCGAAGCGACGCCACGAGCTCTGTGACGGCTCCGGAGCGGATCGCCTCTGACGCCAGCCGGACACCGTCACGGAGATCGTCGGCGAGGCCGGCGGTGATGAGGACGGCGGAGGCGTTCAGGAGGACGACGTCGCGGGGCGGTCCGGGCTCCCCGCGGAAGATGCTGGCGAGGATAGCGGCGTTGAGCTGGGCGTTGCCGCCGGCGAGCGTGCCAAGCGGTGCGGTGCTGAGGCCGGCGTCTTCGGGCCGGAGTGTGGAGGTGCGGACCGCCTGTCCGCGCACCTCGGCGACGTGGCTTTCGCCGCTGATCGAGAGTTCATCGAGCCCGGGACGGAGAGCTTCGCCGGTCTCGCCGTGCACGACGAGGGCGCGGTCGGTGCCTAGTTGTGCGAGGGCTTCGGCGACGAGAGGGACGAGGCGTTTGGCGTAGACGCCCACGATCTGACGCCGCGCTCCGGCCGGGTTGGCCAGCGGACCGGCGAGGTTGAAGATGGTTCGGACGGAGAGTGCCCGGCGCACCGGCATGACCGCGCGCATCGCCGGGTGGAAGGCAGGGGCGGCGAGAAAGGTGAAGCGGTGGGTGCGGAGAGAGGCGGCGGCCTGCTCGGGCGAGAGGTCGATGGGGACGCCGAGGGCTTCGAGCACGTCGGCTGAACCGCAGCTGGACGTGACGGCGCGATTGCCGTGCTTGGCGACGGTGGCTCCGGCGGCGGCTGCGACCAGAGCCGCGGCGGTCGAGATGTTGAAGGTTCCGCTCGCGTCCCCGCCGGTGCCGCAGGTGTCGATCAGGCCCGAGCGCTCGGCTTCGGTGAGCGGAAGTGGGGTGACGGTCTCGCGCATGGCCTGGGCGAAGCCCGCGATCTCTTCGGCGCGTTCGCCGCGGGCAGCCAGAGCTCCGAGGAGGGCGGCGATCTCAAGGTCGGCGACTGTGCCGGAGAGGATCTGCCGCATTACATCGCGGGCTTCCGGCTCTGAGAGCGTTTCGCGCGCTTCCAGGACGCGCTTGAGCGTGGTGTGGAGTGAGGGGGGCGACATCACTTTGAGAGGGTAGCAGGGGAGTCTCCCGGTTGAGGCGATTGAGCTTGCCCCGGGGCCGCACGTTTGTCGACACGGCTCCGGCTCCGCTACACTTCAGGCGCGGGTGGAGCGGAGACGACACAGATGAAGATTCACGAGTATCAGGCCAAGGAGATCCTTCGCAAGTACGGTGTGCCGGTTCCGGCGGGCGAGATGGTGACTGATCTTGAGCAGGCCGATGTCGAGGCGAAGCGGTTGTTCAGCGCGGGAAACGCGGCCGTGGTGGTGAAGGCGCAGATCCACGCCGGGGGACGCGGCAAGGGTGGCGGCGTGAAGGTGGCGCGATCGCTGGCCGATGCGGACGCCGCGGCCAAGGCGATCCTCGGGATGCAGCTGGTGACGCACCAGACCGGGTCGGCAGGGCAGAAGGTGGCGCGGCTTTTGATCGAGGAGGCGAGCCAGATCGAGCGCGAGCTTTACCTCGGGATTGTGCTCGATCGCGCGACGGCGAAGCTGGTGTTTATGGCGTCGCAGGCCGGCGGCATGGAGATCGAGGAGGTCGCGGCCAAGGACCCGGACGCGATCTACAAGGAGTTCATCGATCCGGCGATCGGGTTTCAGCCGTACCAGGCGAGGTCGCTTGCGTTCAAGCTTGGCTTGAAGCCGACGCAGATCAATCAGGCGGTCAGTTTTATGACGGGGCTGTACAAGGCGTTTGTCGAGACGGACGCGACCTTGATGGAGATCAACCCGTTCATCACGACGAAGGACGACAAGCTGCTGGCGCTCGACTGCAAGATCAACTTCGACGATAACGCCCTGTTTCGGCACAAGGATTTGAAGGAGCTGCGCGATCTGGCGGAGGAGGATCCGCTGGAGGTGGAGGCGTCGAAGTATGCGCTGAACTACATCAAGCTGGACGGTGACATCGCCTGCATGGTGAACGGCGCGGGCCTGGCGATGGCGACGATGGACATCATCGAGTATGCGGGCGGACGCGCGGCGAACTTTCTCGATGTGGGTGGCGGAGCAAATCAGCAGCAGATCGAGAATGCGTTTGAGATCTTGTTGAGCGACCCAAATGTGAAGGCGATCTTTATCAATATTTTTGGCGGGATTCTGCGGGTGGATGTGCTTGCCACGGCCGTCGTTGCAGCGGCGAAAAAGCTGAACGTGCAAGTGCCGATCATCCTCCGCTTAGAAGGCACAAATGTCGAGGAGGGCCGCCAGATTTTGAAAGACAGTGGACTGAAGTTTGAGGTGGGAGCGACGATGAAGGAGGCGGCGGATCTGGCGGTCGCGGCGGCGAAAAGCTAGCGGTTAGCTCTTAGCTGCTAGCTTTTAGCTGAGGACCTCTGATGACGCAAGCATTTCAGGATCTACTGGTTTGGCAAAGGGCAATTCAGATGAGCGTCGCGGTCTACAAGGCCACACAGGTATTCCCGCGGCAGGAGATGTACGGACTTGCATCGCAGTTGCAAAGAGCAGGGGTCTCCGTTGCAAGCAACATCGCGGAAGGAAGAGGACGCCTCACAAATGGCGAGTTCAAACACTTTCTTGGCATTGCCCAAGGATCAAATTCTGAAGTGCAAACGCAAATCGTAATCGCTCGCGAACTGGACTTTGCTGGCCCGGAGCTGCTAAGCAAAGCGGAAACTCTGAGCGTCGAAGTTGGACGCATGCTGAGTTCGCTTATCTCAACGGTTTCAGCTAACAGCTAGGAGCTAAAAGCTATATGTCCGTCTTAGTCGATAAAAACACACGCCTGATTGTGCAGGGCATTACGGGCCGCGAAGGCACGTTTCACGCGAAGGGTTGTGCGGAGTATGGGACCAACGTGGTCGGCGGCGTCACGCCGGGCAAGGGCGGAACCACCCATGAGGGATGGCCGGTGTTTGACACGGTGGAGCAGGCGGTGCGCGAGACGGGCGCGAACGTTTCGATGATCTTTGTTCCGCCGCCGTTTGCCGCGGATGCGATTCTCGAAGCGACGGCGGCCGGTGTGCCGTTGGTGGTCTGCATCACGGAGGGGATACCGACGCTCGACATGGTGCGGGCTTGGGAGTTTGTGCGGCAGTCGGCCTCGCGGCTGATTGGGCCGAACTGTCCGGGCGTGATCTCGCCGGGCAAGGCCAAGGTCGGCATCATGCCGGGGCGTATTCACAAGGAGGGCTCGGTCGGGATCGTGTCGAAGTCGGGCACGCTTACCTACGAGGCCGTGTATCAGCTGACGACGCGGGGTATTGGGCAGTCGACCGCGATCGGCATCGGCGGCGATCCGATCATCGGAACGACGCACATCGATGCGTTGAAGCTGCTCGAAGCGGACCCGCAAACCGAGGCGATCATCATGATCGGCGAGATCGGCGGCTCGGCCGAGGAGGCTGCGGCGCGGTACATCAAGGACCACGTAACCAAGCCGGTCGTCGGATTTATCGCGGGGCAGACGGCGCCGCCGGGCCGCCGCATGGGCCACGCCGGCGCCATCATCTCGGGCGGCGAAGGCACGGCTGCCGAGAAGATGAAAGCGATGGAGGCGGCCGGGATTCACGTGGTGAAATCGCCCGCGGATATTGGGGGAGCGATCGCGCGCGTGCTTGGGAAGGGATAGCTCGGTGGACGCGTGACGCGAACACAACGCCTAGTACGGTTGTGCATCCGCTTGCTTCTACCATTCCTGACACTGGGAGGAGCCGGGAGTATCGCGGGACTGATCTTCCGTGGACTTCCGTGGGAAAAGCGGATCGCCTCCCTTGAATCTCCTACAGGACGGTACCGCGTCGAGGTAGTCCGTTTCGAGAGCCCATCCGTTTGTGGCGAAGGGCGCAGTCTGGCTGTCCGGGTCCAGCGCCACATATCTGTTATCAAGACAGGCGAAGATTACCCCTTTTGCCTCAGGGGTAAAGGATCCATTCATCTCGCTTGGCGTGACCCTCGTACTCTGGTTGTCGGATGTAGCGGTTGCGACGAGTACGAGGTGACACAAACGAATTGGGGATCCCTGCACTACGCCTTCGACCTCGATCAACGTTAGCCTTATCGCCGCTGCTGCCGGTAGAAGAAGCCCGCGGCGAGGAAGACCATTGCGAGCATGAAGGCCAGCTGCGCGTGCGGCCAGGCGCGGTAGTGGACGCTGACGAAGCCGTCGACCATCCAGGCCACGAAACCCGCAAACCAGATCCACGCGAGGCGCTGCATCGCCTCATTAGACGCCAAAGGCGCGGGGAAGAGAAACTCTCCCTCTGGACGCGCCTCTAAGGCTTCGAGGGGCGGATCTGGGCTGCGGTGCTGGAGGTCTGTGATCGCGTTGCCGGCCGCGATAGACTGGATGGGAAGACAACCGTTTCTCAGGAGAGACTGCTTTGCCACAACGCACCTTCAGCATCATCAAGCCGGACGCCGTTCGCAAGGGCTCGACCGGCGCCATCCTCGCGAAGATCGAAGAGGCCGGATTCAAGATTGTCGCTATCAAAAAGTTGTCGATCTCGAAGGTGCAGGCCGAGGGCTTCTACTACGTCCATGCGGCGCGGCCTTTCTTCAGCGATCTGACGACGTTTATGTCCGGCGGGCCGATCTTTCCGATGGTGCTCGAGAAGGAGAACGCGATCGCCGACTTGCGCAAGCTGATGGGCGCGACCAACCCGGCGAACGCCGAAGAGGGCACGATCCGCAAGCAGTTTGCGAGTTCGATCGAAGAGAACGCGATCCACGGGTCGGACGCCGAAGACACGGCGGCGTTTGAGATCGGCTACTTCTTTGCCGGGTACGAGCTGCAGTAGCGACCTTAGAGCCTGTTCACGATCTAGTTACTAGCGAGCGTGTGGATTTGGCTTGAGA
>CAXTYQ010000116.1:0-9304 GCA_964248505.1 uncultured Acidobacteriaceae bacterium | reverse complement strand
CCCCCCCCCCACCCCCCACCCCCCCCCCCCTCCCCCCCCCCCACCCCCCCCCGCCCCCCCCCCGCCCCCCCCCCCCCCCCCACCCCCCCCCCCCCAACCCCCCCCCCCCACCCCCCCCCCACCCCCCCCCGCCCGCCACGACAACCTCATCGACCGAGCCCCCTCCTCCGTCGCCCAGCACTCCCGCCCCCTCCCCAACCCTGACCTCGACCCCGAGACCGCCCCGCAACTCCGCATCACCACCTCGCGCCCCGAAGGCGACCTCCGCGAGCAACAAGGACGCTTCTCCCGCGAAAGCTGGGACGGCGCCACCCCCCACCTCCCCGACTACCTCTACACCGATCTCACACCGCGCATCCTGAGTACCCCGCGAGCGTCGGCATATATCAAGATCGCCGAAGGCTGCGACCACCCCTGCACCTTCTGCATCATCCCCCAGCTCCGCGGCAAGTTCCGCTCCCGCCGCATCGGTTCCATCGTCGCCGAAGCCGAAAACCTCATCGCCGGAGGCGTCCGCGAGATCACCCTCATCGGCCAGGACACCACCTGCTACGGCGAAGATCTCGGCCTCTCCGACGGCCTCGCCCAGCTCCTCGACGCCCTCGCCCCGCTCCCCGGCCTCCGCTGGCTCCGCTTCCTCTACACCTATCCCAACAAGGTCACAACGCGCCTGCTCGAAACCATGCAGCGCCACCCCAACGTGGCCAAATACCTCGACGTCCCGCTCCAGCACCCCTCGGCCCGCGTCCTCAAATCCATGAAGCGCGGCGGCAACGCCCCCATCTTCCTCGACCTCCTCGCCCGCGCCCGCCGGATCGTCCCCGGCATCGTCATCCGCACCTCCTTCATCGTCGGCTTCCCCGGCGAAACCGAGGCCGACTTCGCCGATCTCCTCAGCTTCGTCAAAGCCGCCCAAATCGACTGGCTCGGCGTCTTCACCTACTCCGACGAAGAGGGCGCCCAGGCCTTCAACCTCCCCACCGCCACCAAGGTCCCCCGTCGCACCATCGAAGCCCGCCGCCGCAAACTCATGAAGCTCCAGCAGACCATCTCCACCCGCGCCAAAGCCCGCTGGGTCGGCCGCGAGATCGACCTCCTCGTCGAAGGCGTCTCCCCCGAAACCGACCTCCTCTGGGAGGGCCGAACCCCCCTCCACGCCCCCGAAATCGACGGCAAAGTCCTCATCAACGACTTCGGCCCCCACGAAACCCTGGTCCCCGGAACCTTCTACCGAGCCGAAATCACCGAATCCCACGACTACGACGTAGTCGCCCGCATCCTCGAGTAGAGTGCACGATGAAGATCTACGACCGTTCTGGATCTCTTCTTCTTGAAACGCCGGAGGGCCGCGTACGGGACTTCGACAGCATGATCCTGGTTGAGGCGAACTTCTCTGGCCTAGATCTCGAAGGTGCGAAGTTCGCGGACGCAGACCTCTCCAACGCAGACTTCCAAAACTCCGACCTGTATTGGGCATATTTCTATCGCGCTAACTGCTCCGGCGCCAGCTTCAAAGGAGCATCCCTGCGAGGCGCGGTCTTCGACGAAGCAGATTGCTCAGGAGCTGACTTTACCGATGCCAACCTGGGCCGCGACAACCTGAACGGAGAAACAAGTTTGATCGGGACCAATCTCTCCTTCGCCAATCTCAAAGGCGCCGACCTCACGGGAGCTGAATACTCCAGCAACACTCAGTTCCCCACCGGCTTTGATCCGATCGCTGCCGGCATGATCGAGGTTTCATAGCAAACCTTCCCTGGCGCGCCAACTATGTTCCACTTCCCCGAATAACCAACCCGGAATAACCAACCCGCACCACAACCTTCCCCCTCCCCACCCCCTCTAACCCCGCATGTCCACACCGAACGACCCAGCCATCCGCTCCGGCGCCCAGCACGTCGACCAAACCGAGCAGCTCACCAACCACCAATCCGCCCCGCGCGACGTCTCCGCCTCTGAGTCCACTCCAGAGGACGCCACCGATAACCCACCCGTCAAAACCGCCGTCGGCGAGATGATCCTCAGTATGTTCTCGCAGGGAGACTCCACCCGCGTCCGCGTCGGCAACCCTCACAACGCCACCGAGCTCTACGAACACGCCTTCCCCTCGCCTGACGAAGCCAACACCGCCCTCCTCGACGCCGGCATCCTCCATCCCAACCAGGTCCAAGACCCCGCCGCTCTCGCCGGCACCGGCATCTCGCTCACCGGCATCACCGCCGAGCAGATCGAGGCCGCCGGCCTCAAACGTCACGGCACCTCCAACCTCTAGCCTCTCTCCCCCGTCCACATCCCTCTCTCACGCAACATCCGTCGGCATCCTCTGCTCGCCTTCTACCTCCTCGCGTTCGCCATCTCCTCGCCACCTTTGGACCAAACCTAAGCTCCAGCGCCCCCCTCAAGCCCCATCGCAGCCGGTATCGGCAAGGGCGTCGCCCGTCGGTCGATCTCTTCGCCGGCCAAACGCCCGGCAGCACCTCAGACCTCGCAGAATCCCCAACCCTCCATCTTCTCCGAGCTTCCCAAGCCGCGACCCGCATCCGCCATTCCTCTCACCAGCGTGGCGCAACTACCCTCCGGAAGCGACTATGATGAGAGAACAGGTCTCAGTTAGAGGTCGGGAAGCCGTGTGCCAGACCGTCTATCGCGCACGTCGATCCAGACCTCCGATCCAGACCTAAGTTGCCTGGATCGAAGATTTTACATACAAGTAAGGGGGTAGGGCGGGTACCCTTACAGAACGAGCCGCCCACCCGCTGCCCGGACAGAAAACACCCCACCTGCCGCAAAGTCTTTCCTCGCCGCTTGCACCCGCTCCAAAGCTGTCGCTAGAATTTGATTGACACCGATGTCCAAGCAGGAGAAGGCACTTCGCAGGCTCGCTTCGAAACCGAAGGATTTCACCTGGGACGAGTTAGTCACTCTCTTGGCCGCACTCGGCTTCACTCTCGAAAAGGGAGGCGGCTCCGGTCGTAAGTTTGTTCAACCGAAAACAGGAGCAATCCTCTTCATCCACCAACCGCATCCCGAGAAGACGTTGAAAACGTACCAGGTAAAAGACGCGATCAGCATCCTCAAGCGAGAAGGATTTCTGCTATGAGTTCAACACTCGAACACCGCGGATACAGAGGTTCAGTCGAATACAGCGCCGAAGATAAGATGCTGCATGGGCGTCTGCTCTGCGCCCGCGATGTTGTCAGTTACGGCGGCAACGACCTGACGGATCTCGAAACCAACTTCCGTGATGCAGTCGATGAGTACCTCGCGTTCTGTGCCGAAACCGACAAGACACCGGACAGGCCCAATCCCTTGGCTGTGGAGGTCTCGCTTAATAGCGACCTGCAAGCCCAGGCTCTGCGCTTCGCAGAGCAGCATCACCGGCAACTCAGCAGTGTCATCAACGAAGCCCTCCAGGAATACCTCGCCAAGTCAGCCTAAAGTACCCCAACCATGACCACACCACGCGCTCTCCTCTGCCCCACCTGCCGCAAAGTCGTCCTCGCCGCCGACCCCGACTTCCCCTTCTGCTCGGATCGCTGCCGCCTCCTCGACCTCGGCAAATGGGCCTCCGGCGACTACAAAATCTCGTCCCCCATCCTCGACCCCGACCTCCTCGAAGACCTCGAACACGCCGACCAGCAGCGCCACCCCACCCACGAAACCAACTCCCGTTACAAACACTGACACCCTGTGCGGCGGCCTCCGCTCCACCCGTAAACTGAACCAGATGCCCCCCCAGCAGCCGCGAGATCTCCGCTCCACCCCCACCCACCGCACCCGCTGGGCCTGGATCACCGCCACCTTCTTCGGCATCGGCCACCTCCGCCCCGGCCCCGGCACCTACGCCTCCGTCGCCACCGTCCTGCTCTGGTACTTCGCCGCCAAAGCCTTCTTTCATCCCTTCAGCTACAGCACCATGCACGGCTACTCCGGCATCCAGGATATGCGGGAGGACATGCCCGCCTCACCCGCGCCCCAGATCTCCTTCGGCCCCCCTGGCAGCTTCGACGCCGGCAGCCTCCGCGACAACGTCGTTTGGTTCGCCCGCGGCAAATACTGGACCCTCTACACCGGCGCCCAAACCGGCACCGCCCCCTATAACCCCTCGATCGGCATCGCAAGCTGCGACCCCGCCGCCCAACCCAATTCCGGCCCCGCCTGCCCTCTGAGCGGCTGGGTCAAAGGCGGACAGGTCATAGTGCCCAACCCCCTCGTCCCCGCGTGCGCCGGAGCCGTCTTCTCCCCCGGCCTCTGGTACAGCGCCACCACCGACGAGCTCTGGGTCTACCCCAGCTGCACCCAGACCCCCGAACAGTGGTACTCCGACCCCATCACCATCGCCGCCATGAAAGCCGCCCGCGGCGCCGACTGGACCGCGCCCGCCAGCTACCTCTGGCAAAACGGCGGCAACCCCGTCCTCATCCCCGACCAGCCATGGGAGCACTGGACCATCCACTCCCAAGGCGTCTACGCTCCCGACGTCCAGTACATCCACGGCCAGTACCTCATGTTCTACTCCGCCTCCGGAACCAGCCGACCGCTCACCTACCAGTGGCTCGTCGGCATCGCGCACGCACCTTCCCCCGCCGGCCCGTGGACCAAAACCGGCGTCCCCGTCACCGGCGCCCACTCCAACCTCGAAGAACCCGCCATCGCCCATCTCCCCCACGGCGGCCTCGTCATGTTCACCGACCAGCAGGGCGGAGGCATCTCCGGCGCCGCCCACAGCATGAACATCCTCACCACCGACGATCCCACCGGACTCACCGGCTGGACCGAGGTCGAAGACCTCCACTGGCCGCTCACCGTCCCCTTCAACGCCGGCCACATCGGATCGCCCACCATCACACCCATGCCCGACGGCCGCTGGCTCCTCGGCACCAACGCCTGGGAAGGCAACCTACATAACGACCGCCGCACCCTCGAATTCGCCACCCTCCGCTTCTCGAGCTTCCCCACCCTCATCCTCCTCACCGCAGCGGCCGCCCTCCTCGCCACCCTCCTCGGCATCCCCGCCGCTACCATCGTCGCCCGCGAGTCCGCCCGCAAAGATCCCGGACACGTCGTCATCGACGAAGTCGCCGGCCAACTCGTCGCCCTCATCGCCCTCTCCCCCACATGGCCGCACGCCGCCCTCGCCCTCGTCCTCTTCCGCCTCTTCGACATCACCAAACCACCCCCCATCCGCCAGCTCGAAAAGCTCCCCGGCGGCACCGGCATCATGCTCGACGACCTCGCCGCCGGCCTCCTCGCCGCCATCTCCGCCCACCTCATCATCTTTCTCCGTTACCGCTAGCGGATCTCCTTTAGGTGTAGGGAAAGCACAGGTCTCCCGGCCGTTTCCGCAAGAAAACGGCACTCCCACACTCTGTCCGACTCACAGCAACAGAAGATCCGCTCCCCTCCCTGTTGCACTCCCAAGGAGCGCGGTCTACGCTGATGAAGCAGAGATGAACCCGAGGGAAACCCGCCCCGACCAGCCATGAAATCGCTCCTCCATCCCGCCGCCACACCGCCCACCCCGAGCCTCCTCCACCTCACGCCCTCGGCCGCCCTCCCCGGCGCCACCATCCACGTCCACGGAACCCACCTCGGACCCATCGGCCCCATCCTCCCCTACGCCTCGATCGCCGACGTCCGCGCCGCCACCTCCCTCGCCCGCCCCACCGAAGCCGTCATCCGCGTTCCCGACGGCGCCACCTCCGGGGACCTCATCGTCTTCCAGGGCTTCCGCGCCTCCAACGCCCTCCCCGTCCGCATCGCCACACCCATCGCCGAAAACCTCCACCCCGTCGCCAACCCCGCCGTCGACCCCCTCGGCAACATCTACACCACCGTCTCCGGAACCCGCGGCCAGCAGGTCCCCGTCTCCATCTTCCGCGTCCTCCCCGACTTCCAGGTCGTCCCCTTTGTCCGCGAGATCCTCAATGCCACCGGCCTCGCCTTCGACCCCGACGGAAACCTCTTCGTCTCCTCCCGCGCCGACGGCGCCGTCTACCGCGTCTCCCCCACCGGAGCCATCACCACCTTCGCCGAAGGCCTCGGCCTCGCCACCGGCCTCGCCTTCGACCCCGACGGCAACCTCTACGTCGGCGACCGCTCCGGAACCATCTTCAAAGTCAACCCCGACGGCCAGATCTTCGTCTACTCCACCCTCGAACCCTCCATGGCCGCCTACCACCTCGCCTTCTCGGGCGACGGCGTCCTCTACGTCACCGGTCCCACCACCTCCTCCAACCAGATCATCCACGCCATCGACCGCGACGGCACCGCCCGCGTCTTCTTCTCCGGCCTCGGCCGAGCCCAGGGCCTGGCCTTCGACACCTCCGACAATCTCTACGTCGCCGCCTCCCTCCGCGGCGAACGCGGCATCGTCCGCATCACCCCCGAAGGCCGATCCTCGCTCATCGTCGCCGGCAACAACCTGGTCGGCCTGGCTTTCCTCGAAGACGGCTTCGCGGCCCTCACCACCCGCGACGCCCTCTTCCACATCGAGCTAGGCATCGAAGGCCGCAAACTCTTCTAACTCGTCCAAGCCGCAGACCCGGGTGCCCCATCCTCCGCGACAGTCTCACCGTCGTGCAGTGTGGGGTATTCGCGCAGACAGCGCGAACCGCTCTCGCCCACCACCAATCTGTCCCCTCGACCAGAGCGGAGAAACCCGCAGTTTACCCACCACCAACTCTTGTCATCTCGACCAGAGGGAGCGAAGTGGAGAGACCTGCAGTCGCGCTTGCTAACCGTGGCATATCCTCATAACGAACCCCCAAAAAAACCGCTGGAGCCGCACCTTCCAGCCCATCCACTAACCGACATCCCTTCGGACGAGAATGCAGCCCACCGCCGCCCACACCCTCCCCGGTGTCTAAGCAACCGTGCGCCCCCTCTGGACAGCTCTCGCCAGCCTCACTCTCGCCACCACCTCGCTCGCCCAGCTGACCGGTCGCTTCTCTCTTGAGAAATCCACCTTCGCCCCCGGAGAGCCCATCGTCCTCTCCTTCAAAACCACCAACCAGAGCACCCAGCCGCAAAGCGTCCGAGACGCCGACCCCTACACCCTCTGCTCCGGCATCTCCATCCACGTCTCAGGCGACCCCAGACCTACGTCCTCCTGCGGCATCAGGGGTCAAGCTGGAGACTGCCCCCTAACTCAAACGACACTCGAGCCCGGCCAATCCCAAACCGAACACCTGCTCGTCAACTTCGAGCACAACCTCACCCAGCCCGGCGACTACGTGGTAGACGCCAACAAATCGCTCGTCCTGAACTCTTCATCCGACCCTCTGTACGTCATCCTCGCACCTCGGCAACGGGTGCAGATCAGCCAGCAATTTCACCTTCGCATCGTCAAGGGCGCCACGCCGCCACCGGGCACCTTCAACTCACTTGCGGCTCAGCTCCACTCCTCCGATAAGACGCTCCGCCGCGAAGCCGCCCGAACCCTCGCCACCTTCGCTCCGCCGTCGCTCGAAGCCACCCTCCTCCAGTTCCCTCAACAGCCCGAGTTCGAGGAGTTCGCACCCCTAGCCCTCCACAACCTCAACACGCCGAGAAGCATCTCCGCTCTGGCCCAGATGCTGGTCGATGACCAGCCCGGCACCTACGTGCACATGCAGGCAGCCGAGTTCCTCGCCCAAGCCGACCACCACGCCTGGTACCCCCTCCTCCGCCAGATCGCCCAACACAATCCCAGTTTCAGTGCGTACCCGGCGTACGCCGCGGAAAGTGGAGGCCATCACGCCATACCATTCCTCCTGCAACTCACGAGAAGCCCGGATCGCGAGGCAACCGCCGGCAACGCCGTCATGGCCCTCGGCGCTACAGGCTCCCGCGCCGCAATCCCGATCCTCCTGCAAATCCTCCGCGACCCGGACAAGGACATCGCCAGAACGGCCGAATCTTCGCTCGTGGAGCTGACGCACCTCGAGACCAACAACGACTTCACCAGATCCGAAGACCCAGCCGCCACCCAACTCCGCTGGTCCACCTGGTGGCGCACCTCCGGCACCTCCGCCCACATCTACAAAGCCCACGAGTGCAGCGACTACAAGCCCCTGCCCTGACTGAGACCCTGACCCAGACCCCAATCGCATCCCTTACCCTCACCCCACTTCGACCCCAGGTCCCGACCTCACGCCCACCCCGCATCCAAACCACCACACCCCATGCCCCAGATCATGACCGCTGAAATCATCGCCGTCGGCTCCGAGATGCTCACCCCCTTCCGGCAAGACACCAACTCCCTCTTCCTCACCGAACACCTCAACAACCTCGGCGTCTCCGTCAGCTTCAAAACCATCGTCGGCGACTCGCTCGCTCACCTCACCCAAGCCGCGTCGGTCGCCCTCCATCGCTCCGACATCGTCCTCTTCTCCGGCGGCCTCGGTCCCACCGAAGACGACCTCACCCGCGAAGCCCTCGCCGGGAGCCTCGGCCTCGGCATGCACCGCGACGAAACCGTTCTCGCCGACCTCCGCCGCCGCTTCGCCGAACGCAACCTCCCCATGCCCCCGAACAACCTCAAACAAGCCGACATCCTCGACGGCGCCGAACGCCTCCCCAACGCCAACGGCTCCGCCCCCGGCCAGATCCTCTCCACCACCGTCGACGGCCGGCCCCGCATCGCCATCCTCCTCCCCGGTCCGCCCCGCGAACTCACCTCCATGTTCCTCGCCGAGTGCCTCCCCCGCCTCGCCCGCATCCTCCCACCCGCCCACCTCGCCCGCCGCACCCTCCGCATGTGCCTCATCCCCGAGTCCCAAGTCGACGCGCGCACCGCCCCCATCTACACTCGCTACCCGGACGTCGAAACCACCATCCTCGCCGGCTCCGGCGAGATCCAGCTCCACCTCGTTTCAACAAAATCGACAGGGAGCGAAGCCCAATCCCGCGTCGACCAGCTCGCCTCCGAACTCATCACCGAGATGGGCGCAAGCATCTTCTCCGCCCACAACCAGAGCCTCCCCGAAGTCGTCCTCAACCTCCTCGCCGACCAGGGCCTCACCCTCGCCGCCGCCGAAAGCTGCACCGGCGGCCTCCTCTCCGAACGCCTCACCGCCATCCCGGACAGCTCGCAAGTCTTCGTCGGCGGCGCCATCGTCTACACCGCCCAACTCAAATCCGCCTTCGCCGACGTCCCCCCCAGCCTCATCGAACAGCACGGAGCCATCAGCGAGGAGGTCGCCCGAGCCCTCGCCGAAGGCATCCGCCGCCGCTGCCAAACCACCCACGGCATCAGCATCACAGGCATCGCCGGCCCCGGCCACCCATCTTCAAGCGCAACCACCCCCAGCCCCGAATCCCC
>CAXTYQ010000115.1:0-9465 GCA_964248505.1 uncultured Acidobacteriaceae bacterium | reverse complement strand
AGGTGCTGCGGGAGGAACGTCGCAGGGCGGCATCCCTGGAGCGTGCGCGGGCGACCCCTCGGGCCAAGGCGCCGTGAATGATCATCCTCTCGGCAACGACAGTTGAGCCGTGACGGTCATGCTTCGGATCTGGCCGAAAGCGGAAGTTCCACTTTGGAGCGAGCAGAGGTGTGAAGCAGACTTTCGAAGAAATGTGTGTGAGGGTGGGGCAACGCGCGAATAGAGGCTACCAGTCGTCAGAAAAAGAGGCAGGTCAGGTGATCAGTTTGCGTCGAAACTCCCGTCGCAAAACCTGTGTCGCCTAGGTCGGGGTGCCGCTAGCTATTGCGACATGCTGCGTGGGTTGCCCCAGTGGCGGAAGCGGAGCGACCAAACTGCGAGCATGGGTTACAGAAGGTTTTGCGACGAGCCGGCCGGGAGCAATTCTCCCGAACCGTCAGCGACAGCCCTCTTCCTCCCGAGGCGTGCCGGGGCGTTCCCGCAAAGGGGGACGGTCAGACCGCTGGCTTGGCCGCAGTGGAAGGATTTCCCCTCCGCCAGGCACTTGATAAGTTATCGGAGTCGGTTGGCTTGAACCCTCGACCAAGCTATTCAGAAGTGCCGACCTCATTGCCCGGTCGGCATTAACTCGGACTTGTGGAGCTGGTAATCAGTCATGGCGCATCGCGCATTCGTCGCGTTTGCGGGAGGTGGCGCGAAGGGCGTGGTGCATGTTGGCGCCTTGAAGGCGCTTGAGGAGCGTGACGTCGCGTTGAAGGGCGTTGCGGGTACGTCTGCGGGCGCGATCGTAGCGTCTTTGGTGGCGGCGGGGTTTCGCGCGGATGACCTGATCGATAGCGCATCCGGGCGCACGATCCTAGAGCGGCTCTCTAAAGTTGACCCCAAGGTGAGCCACGCCACGGACCTTTTTGGGAAACTCGGCTGGCTTAAGGTACGCGTCTTTCGACTCCTACTTCGGCAAGCCCTGCCCTTTCCCGTCCTGGCGGGGATGTTCTGGTCGGTTCCCCTTCTGCTGGCGCTTCTAATCGCCTGGTTGGCCCCGGAACATGTGCTCTTCTGGGCCATTAGCGCTTGGGCTGCTACCGGCGCGGCCCTGTGGGTTCTATGTAGGCAAGTATTGGGCGGGCTAGCGGACGTGCGCCGTTTCCGCAATGCCTTGGCCGAGTTGCTGAGGCGTCAGCTGTTTCCGCACGAACCGGGCCGAGTCGTTTGCTTGGGCGACTTTGGGCGCGACGGCCGCCCAGAGCTGAAAATCGTCAGTGCAAATCTATCTTTGCGCGCTCTGCATCTATTTTCTGCCGATCGGACACCTCAGATACCCGTCGCTGATGCGGTAGCCGCTTCGATCTGCCTGCCGGTAATCTTCCGACCCTGGATGATCGACGGCGAACTCCATGTGGATGGCGGGATAGTCTCAAACCTGCCGGCTTGGCCCTTCGATGAGGAACGAGAGCTGGATCCCGAAGCGCTAACAATCGCCGTGGAAATCGAAGATCAGGCCCCGAGCCGGACGCTCCGCCGCTACAGCTGGTTGCCTGCCGCGGTCCGAACGGGGCTGTTTGGGTCTGGAGAACTCAACCGGCGTGTCGCGGGGCCTGCCGAGCAGCTGGCGCTACCCACCAGCTTTGAGCTGCTCGACTTCGACAAGTCGGGAACTCAAGCCGCGGCAGAGGTGCGCCAGGTGGCAAAGGCAGCTGGCGTGCGGCTCGACAAGCGTCTCTTCCGACTTCCCGAGATTTACCGGAACGCGTGCCAGGTGGCGCAGGCGCTCGCCGTGGACGGGCTCGGCCTACCGATAGGCGGCCGCGCAGGTGGTCCTCGGGTCCGGGTCGCAGTCGGGCGCCTTGAACGCGGCTATGTGCACTCGCTCAGACTCACCCACAGTGTCGGGTTTGAGAATGATCCGGACGAAGCGATGCTCGTACCGCTGGAGGGTTCAGTGGCGGGGGCGGCGTGGCGGGAACGTGAAAGCCGCGTAGAGACCTATCCGCTCGCGCCGGAGCGCGACCTACCGGGTGATGCCAATCGCCTGCGCCGGAAGGTGCGCTGGACGGACGTGAAATGGGTAATGTGCATCCCCATTCTAGATGAGACCTCGGGCGAGCCACGCTTGCTGGTCCAGCTAGACGGGAACTCCGTGCTGCCCCAGAGCGCTGATACGGTGAGCGCTCTTGAGGCGGTAGAAGACGCTGTCAAGGACTTCTTTAATCTGGTATTGCACGAACTGAAGGAACTGGAAGACGATCATGGCCCTGAAGAGCAGCACGTTCGCCATCCAGGCCGGTAGCAGCGTCAAGTCGGACATCAAGAAAAAAGCTTTGCTCGCGCGGCACGGTAAGTCGGTCGAGAAGGTTGTGGCGGACGCCAAGTCCTTCTCTGACGATCGCAAGCGTAAGCTGAGTCAGATCAGTGATGTAAAGCTACGCGAGAGCGCCGCCCGCTAAATCTTGTCTGTTTGGGGTATGAGCATTCCCGTTGGGCTCGGCCTCGACCTGATCGATCTCGAGCACTTCCGCATCCACTACGGGGACGAGGAGCCCGAACTCCTCGCGCGCTGTTTCACCCAACGTGAGATCGAGAATGCTGGTACGGGCGCCGATCGACTGGCCCGTCTAGCGGCGCGTTTCGCAGTAAAGGAAGCACTCTTCAAGGCGCTCGGTGGGGGCGAGGGCGTCGGATTACCGGAAGTCGAAACGGTCACGGACGAAAACGGGACGCCGGCTGTTGTTCTCCATGGATCGGCTAAAAAACTTGCTGACGTGCGTGGCATCACCAGCTTTCTCGTAAGCCTCACTCACTCGGCGACGTCGGCTGCAGCCGTCGTGATCGCGCTATCGGATGGCCCAAGGTAGCGGATCCTGCGGCAGTCGAGGTCGGCTTCAATCTGGCCACCTCCATTCTTCATCAGTTCGCGCCACACGGCGAAACTGTCGAGCACGGCTTGCCGCCAAGCGGAAAGCGGCTGCGAGGCAACTTCTAGATGGGCGCCCATGCCGCGAAGCGTGGTGAGCAGAGCCTCGTCGACGTCGAGAACGCCATCAAGAAACTGGTGCTTGCGCGCATAGTCGAATGCCACGGCGGCAATGCCTTCTTCGATAACCGCTGCGCGTCCGCCATCTTCGACTTCGTCGATCAACGGCCGGCTGCGCCGCTTCAGCCGCATCAAGCTGCGGAGAACCGGCGACCAGCCGAGGATTGAGGCATAAGCCATGTGGAAGACGTCGTGAAAGCGATAGCCGTCGTCCTTATAGGCGTTGTCGGTGAGCGCCGCTCCGACGAAGCGGCCGCCGATTTCCATCCGCACTTCGACGCGCGCGCCTTCACGAACTTCGCGGAATGTCGCGATGAAGCGGCGCGGGAAACGCTCACTTTCGCTGTAATTAGCGTCAAATCGCTGCGGGGCATCGTGATCGAGGTAGAGCGAGGCGACCTTAGTGAGATTCTGGCGGGCGATGTCGTCAAGATCGAGGCCGTACTTGCTGGCGAGATTGGCGACATACCAAAGAATGTCGCCGAGTTCCTCGCTGACATGATCGACAAATAGAACATGGCCGGGTCCGTCTCGGAGTCTCTTTTTGAACTCTGTGAGCAGCTGCCCGGCTTCCCCGGCGAGCCCGAGAAGCGGGATTAGCCGCGCCGCGTCGGCTGACGCGTTGGTCGACACCGGCGTACGATCGGTAAGCAAAGCCTGCGTTTGATAACTGGAAAGTTTCATGGTGCACCGTCGAAAAGGTCGGAGGAAGGAGTTGAGGCGTAAGCCCAGACCTTTTCGTTCAGGCCCCATTTGGGAGGAAACCAAGGCTGCGTAAGCGCGCCCTGCGGCCGGAATATTTGCTTGATACGCGTGCGGCCTGAGTAGCCCGCAATTTCAGGATGCGATACTCGAGTATACTTGCTGACTTCGCAGAACAGGTTCTGGCAATCGATCAGTTGCAAGGGTCGGCCCCAAAGGGAGCGAAAGGAGAGCCCCAGGCGAGAAAATTCGGTCTCCTGTTCCTCCATCATGTGCGCGATTAGCGCCTCGACGGGAATAGCTTCCGCATTTAGGAAGGTCTTGGCGAGGCCATCCCGCGCGCCGGGACCGGCAACAACGAAGCTAGCCTCATCATGGTCAACCACGTTCGTGTAGTTGAGATCGATGGCGAGCTGAAAGGCGAGAAAGTCGCCCAGCGACGGAAAGGTTTTGATAAGCTTAAACACGGCGCAGAGATCATGGCTCTGCTGTAAACGCGGCACCAAGTTGCTTTCAAACATCAGACTGAGGAGCTTGAGGTGTCCCCGGTGCTTGATGTGGGTTTGATCGAGTGATACTGGCGGGATAATGTATGCCGCCGAGTAGAGCCGCCGGCCGGACGTCGCTGCCTCCGTTAGCACCTGATCATAAACTTCGGGATCGAAGGACTGCCAGGTCAGAAGCCCCAGCCGATGCTCGAGCAGCTCCCATGTCGAGATTTTATTAAAGAACTTGAAGAGTAGCGTGCGGAAGACAACCTCCGCCGGTGCCTCCGGGTAGCGCTCGTCGTAGATGACACGCCGGATCAGATATTGGCTGACCCGGTCGGCGGCACGGTAGGCACTGGTGAACTTGAAGCTCTGGAGGATCGGATCGCTACTCCAGGGCGGTTCTTCGCCTTCGAGGCGACGAAAGTAGATCGCCTGGCGCTCGCAAGCGAAGCGCCAGTAAAGATCATAGACGGGCGTCCGCTTAAGGTCGCAAATGCGGGAGGGTCTGGAAGTAGGCGGGCGGTTACTCCTCACGCGTTGACCGACGCCCTTCGCATGCCGTCAGCATGCTGCTTTACCACGTGCATCAGCGCGATCACGTCCGGATGCGATTTCGCCACATCCATTTGTGCCATACCGACGAAGACGTTCAGCTGCTCAAAGCGAAGCTTCATCTGGTTTGCCATGAAGCCACCTAGACGAGCAAGGCCAAGGTAGTTGCCATACGCCTTCCGGGCAATCTGCTGGGTTGCGTAAAAGGCGTTCAGATGCAAGCAACCATCATCGAAGGTGAAGCTCACCTGCTGAAGGCATGGAAATTCCAATAGACTCGCTGAGCTGTGATCGCGTGCGGGGTCGAAGGTGGTCGCTTGGAACTTCGACGTACGGCGCGCCTTGGGGTGCGACTCGTAATCGTCGAGCATCCACTTCAATTGGTTTGGACCCTTGCCGTTGCCGTTTAGGTCAACAAGACGCTGGAAGTAGGATCCCCTCCTGTTGTTACGCGGGTTGAAATCTTGTACGCGCTGGAAGCTCTCGATAAATAATTTGAAAAACGCTTCGCGGTCACCGCCGGAGATCTCCCAATAGCGCTGAGGAAAGATCGTCCAGGCGACATTCTCGGTATCTCGCTTACCTTGTGCGTCGAGGAAGGCGTCGACTGCAGTGCGGATTTCCAGAACTTCGGCGGCGACGCCGGCTGTGTCGAAGCCGCGGATCACCAACGTCAAAGGCATGAGCCTTGTCACGCCGGGCCGGGTCAGTTCCAGCATCACATTCGCCCAGCCAAGCGAGAGATTATCGGCGACGATCCTCCCGGGCTGTCCGTCAGTCTTGCTCATCCGGGTCCTCCAGGAAACGGTTGGCGGCGGGGCCGACATAATCTTCAGGCATGACGCGCACTTCGAACGGCTCATCCGAGCCCGTCACAGTGGCGATCCCGCGTCCCACGGCGCGGTAAAGGTCAAACTCGTCGAGAGAGCGCACATGCTCGATCGCCGCACCTTCAACGTCGACTCCCGGGGGAAGCAGGACAGCCGCACCCTTTTCAACATCGAAGTTGGTCGCTTCGTTCTGACCGTCAACCACAACGAAGGAGTCGTAGTCGTCGCCGAGAAGCTGGAGTCGGATGCGTTGCGGGGTCCAGCGAGCAAGCTCCGTCCGCCGAGCCGCGCTGATCTCCCGGAGCGTGTAGCTCAGATGGCTGATCAAGGTGACGTAGCCGACGCCGAACTGGCAGGCGACGATGAAGATCTGGAGGGGTGACGCCGTCGCGGGACTCCAGCCGCGTCGGGCGAAGGCGCTGCGCAGACCCACCGAGGGCATCAGGAAGAACGCGGCAAAGGCATTGACCAGTATCTCGTCCGGCTTACTGGAGTCCGGCCGCTCGTCCTCCTGCAGCTGGTCGATGGTCGAGCCATGACCGAAACAATGATGGCCAAGTTCATGGGCGCAGGTGAAAGCGCGTCGTGGCACTGGCCGTAGTGACGACAGAAGAATGCGGCCAGGACCTTGCTTGAAGTAGAAGCCTTCCATGCTGCTATCAAGGAAGCGGACCGTCACGCCGAGACGCGCGGCCGCTGCATAGGGGTCGACCGGTCCGAATGGATCAAGCTCGAGGTGGTCGCGCAGGTTGGTCGCGGCCTGCATCCCTTGTCGGACAAGGTCCTTTCGGTCCATGCGATCAGCGCCCTTCCTCGTCGTCCGACCGCATCGCGGCAAGCGCCTGGAGCAGCTTGTTCAGCGACTCCTTCGGCAGCTTTTGAAGCTCACGGGCGGCAAGCTGAAGGCGGGGATCGTCAAGCGCCATCGCCTCGGGCGACTCGCCCATGAGATAGCTCGTAGACACCTCGTAGAGGGTCGCAAAGCGGCTGAGCTCCTCGGCGCTTACGCGCCGGTTTCCGGCTTCGATCTCGCTGACGGTAGGGCGGTGCATGTTCATGCGTTGAGCTGCTTGGCCTTGGCTGAGTCCAGACAGACGGCGCGCTTCGCGGAGTCGAGTGGCGATGGCACGGCGGCGTTCGACGTCGTCCATCTCAGGCGGCCACCTTAACAAGACTCTTCAGCTGCGACTTGTCGCAGATGAGCTTGGCCGATTGGTCAATAGTCAAAAGTGGGTTTCCTTTTTCGCCGCCGAAGATGTGGACGTCGGGCGGTATCGTCACGCCGAGCTTGCGGGCGACCAGCGTCGTCGCGGCCGGCCAGACAGTGCTGTCAAATTTCTCAAGTACCTTCGGCGGCACGACCGAGCCGTCGAGCTGCGGGCAGCCGAGTCCGCTTCGAGCCTGGATATCCTTCAGCACCCCAATAAGGGCTTTCCTGACGTCATCGAGCGTCATGCCAGCTTCTCCTTACGACTGGTAAGATAATCTTACCCGCAGCTAGGTGCAAGGGGGAGCCTGCTGATAGGTTTGGGTGGCTAGATTGCGAGCTCTCCAGAAGCTAGAGGACGGGCTTGGAGGACATCGCGATGGCGTTCTGGAGCAGTCAGAAATTAGAAGCGCATCTTGTGCAACTGACCGATCATCCCGACCCCGCGATGGTTGACTGCAACGCGCTAACGCTGCGGGTCGGGTCGGAATACTATGTGACCCCCGGCCTGGAGCATCCATCCCCCACAACACACACCAAGCAGCCGCTCGATATCGGGCGAGGAATGACGATTCCTCCAGGACAATTTGCCTTCCTTCTGACTGAGGAGAAGATCACTATTCCGCCGGAGGTGATGGGCTTCATCTCCGTCAAGGCGACTTATAAGTTGAAGGGTCTCGTCAACGTCTCGGGCTTCCACGTCGATCCGGGTTAGAGTGGTCGGCTGGTATTCACCGTCTTTAATGCCGGCCCCAGCACCATCCACCTGGAGCGGAGGCTGGCCGTGTTTTTGCTGTGGATCGCCGACTTGGATGGGCCTTCGGAGAAGCGTAAAAGTGCCCCAGGTCACGAGGGCATTCCACCTGCGATCATCGGCAACATCACGGGTGTGGTCGACTCGATCTATGCGCTGGAAAAGCGAGTAGAGAAGAACATCGCTGATGTCTTCGACAAGCAGGCCGTAGAGATCGCAAAGATCGTCGACAGGCAAGATGGCTTTCGGAAAGAGGTTTTCGAGCTTAAGGAGCGGCAGAATAAGATTCTGTTGGGACTCGGAATTGCGGCAGTCGTCGCCGGCGCCGTTGTTGGAGTTGGCGTCAAAATCCTCGGCGATCGGCTTTTCCCGACTACACCCGCCGCCATCAACGCACCATCTCCTAGGGCGGCGGTAACAGGCAATGAGCAGACGACTTCTACGGGAGACAAGGGCACGGCGCCGGAAGAGCCGCAGACAACCGAAGAAAACTCTCCAGGCTTAAGGAACAACACTACCAACCAGCCGACGCGGAATAACTAAGAGCTGATCCTCGGTAAATTCGGACGTTGTTGCCAGCTGTCCAATCGTGGTGGATTAGCCACGAAAAGGGCTTAAAAAATCAGGTTTGTCTCCCGTGCCCACCTGCTCGTGATGGTCGATGACCCACTTTGCGTCGAGTGTCCGCTACGGATAACGTCGTCGGTAGCGTCGAACGTCCGAGATGAGGCGCAAAGCTGCCATAAGCCGGATGAGGCTTCTCCGTTCAACCTCCACGAATGCCACTATGCCTAGGCTCAGGACTCTTTCTCACAGCCAGAAGGTGACGGTGGCTGCGATGCAGATGGCGGAGAAGAAGGTGTGTGCGCATCGATCGTAGCGCGTGGCGATGCGGCGCCAGTCCTTCAGCCGGCCGAAGGCATTCTCGATGCGGTGACGCTGACGATAGAGGACGCGGTCATAAGGCAGCGCCACCTTGCGTGAGCGGGTGGACGGGATGCAGGGCGTGATGCCCTTCTCGGCCAGGGCGGTGCGGAACCAGGCGCTGTCGTAGCCGCGATCGCCGAGCAGCTCGCGTGCCGGCGGCAGGACAGGCAGCAGCAGGGCGGCACCATGGTGGTCGCTGCGTTGCCCTTCGGTGAGCAGCATGGCGACCAGTCGACCCTGGCCATCGCAGGCAGCGTGCAGCTTGGAGTTCAGGCCGCCTTTGGTGCGCCCGATGTGGCGAGCCCCCCTTTTTGCAGCAGGCTTGCTGACGTGCGGTGTGCCTTCAGATGGGTGGCGTCGATCATCAGCCGCTCGGGTGGGCCATTCCTGGCCGCCAGGGCCGCGAAGATGCGCGAGAACACGCCGAGCCGGCTCCAGCGGACGAACCTGTTGTAGAGGGTCTTCGACGGCCCGTAGCCAGTTGGCGCGTCCTTCCACTGCAGGCCGTGGCGGAGGACATAGACGATGCCGCTGATGACCCTGCGATCATCGACACGCGGCAGTCCACGAGCACGCGGGAAGAACGGCTCCATCCGGCGCATCTGCGCCACGGACAGCAAAACCAGGTCGGGCATGCGACACCTCCGACCCTCTTGGAATCACACCGTGGCGAGCCGCGTAAAGGGTCCTGAGCCTAGGCCATGCGATGCCCGGAAATATTTGGGTCGCACACAGTGACCATGCAGCCTCAGTCGTTCGCCCACCACTTCACCGGCGTCGGCTCGCCTGCTTGATCCTGGCCGCGGGCGCGACTAGTCGAGCCTGCTGGCCGGCCGACCTTGCGGCGAGCCACGGCAGGCTCGGTGGCTTGGCTTGTCGGCCTGGAGCCGCGTGCCTGTGCCAGGGCCGCCCTGCTGTGATCTTCCGTTGGTTCCGTGGACACCCATGGCATGTTTTGGAGCTGGAGGTGT
>CAXTYQ010000114.1:0-9544 GCA_964248505.1 uncultured Acidobacteriaceae bacterium | reverse complement strand
ATCTCCGGCTTCCTGGTCGAGAAGGGAACACGCGGCTTCCGACCTGGAAAGAAAGAAAACAAGCTGGGTCTGCGCGCCTCCGACACCGCCGAGCTGATCTTCGAGAACTGCGTCCTTCCCGCCGACAACCTGGTCGGACGCGAGGGCGAAGGCTTCAAGGACGCTATGCGCGTGCTCGACGGCGGCCGCATCTCCATCGCCGCCCTCGCCCTCGGCATGGCCCGCGGAGCGCTCGATGCTTCCATCCGCTACAGCTCCGATCGCCGCCAGTTCGGCAAGGCCATCAACGAGTTCCAGGCGATCCAGTTCAAGCTCGCCGACATGGCCACCCAGCTCGACGCGGCCTGGCTGCTGACCATGCGCGCCGCCCGGATGAAGGACGCCGGCCAAAAAGTCACGCTCGAAAGCAGCATGGCCAAGCTCTACAGCAGCGAGGCTGCGTGCCGCATCTGCGACGAAGCCGTCCAGATCCACGGCGGCTACGGCTTCATCAAGGATTACCCCGCCGAAAAGTTCTACCGCGACGTCAAGCTCTGCACCATCGGCGAAGGCACCAGCGAGATCCAGCGCATGGTCATCGCCCGCGAACTCCTCGGACGCTCGCCTTCGCGCGGCTAGACCCCGCCCCAGTCTGCCAAGCGATCACAGCTTCATGCCAACACGTTCGGCATACACTTGTCCTAACTTTAGGCAATCGCCTTTCGACTCAAGAGAGGGCTCCCACCTCGCACCGTCCTGATCCTTCCTGCGATACATCTGTTTGGTGAACGGAGACCATAGAATCCAATCACCTGTGTACCCATCACGGGATAACCATCCTTCCAGATGGTCCGACTTTTCATAAGTAAACCCTGCTTGGAAAAAGGTCGGGAGTACCAACCATCTGACGAAGCTAATAAGGAATCGGGTCATGAGCCATTGTATTTCGGTCTTGTACCCGGGCATGTAATCTGGACCGGTCAGCTCTGTTAAGGGCATGGCTTCAGCCGTGCCGTAGTGCGCTGGTCCAAATTCGGCTTCAGCCGCTGAGGTACCTTTTCCCATGCCGAGGCTTAGACCGGAGCACTCGAACTTGCATCTTTAGCAGCACAGCTCGATGCGCCAGCGAGGCTTACTTCGGAAAATCCATTTTTGAGAGAGTCGATGGCACAAAGGGAAATCGCGCTAACTAGTCCGTCGCCGCACATGCTGCGCGAGATCGACGAGCAGCCCGCCACGCTCGCCGCCACGCTCGCGCACTACGTCACATACGGTCGCTTCCGTCCCGAAACAACCGACGCTGCCCAGCACTGGCTTCATGACGCCCGGGAGCTCGTCATTGCTGCCAGCGGATCCTCACGCCACGCCGGCCTCGCCGCCGAGCTGATGATCGAGGACAGCTCCGGCCTCCACGTCGACGTTGAGTACGCGAGCGAGTACGCCTACCGCTCGCCGAACCGCCTGCGCGACGCCTCCGTGATCGTCATCTCGCAATCCGGCGGCACCGCCGACACGCTGCTCGCGCTGCGCCAAGCGAAGGAACGCGGCCGCCCCACGCTTGCCATCACCAACGTCCCCGATTCACCGATGGCCACCCTCGCCGACCTCTCGCTCCCCACCCTCGCCGGCCTCGAACAGGCGATCCCCGCCACCAAAAGCTTCACCGCCCAGCTCCTCGTCTTGTGGCTCCTCTCGCTGCTCGCCGCCGAAGCTCGCGATGAAGCCGACCCTGCCATCCTCGAAACCTGTCTCGCCCGCGCCGCGGAGCTCCCGGCTCTGATCGCCGCTCAGCTCGGCCCCTGGCACGACGCGATCGATCGAGCAGCCGCGCGCTACCAGAACGCCGCGAGCTTTCTTTTTCTCGGCCGAGGCCTCCACTACCCCATCGCGCGGGAAGGCGCCCTCAAGCTCAAGGAGACCGCCTACATCCACGCCGAAGGCTACCCCGCCGGCGAGCTCAAACACGGCCCAAACGCGCTCGTCAGTCCCTCCGTCCCTCTTGTGCTTCTGGCGACGGTCGACCGGGACGATCCCGGCTCGGTCGAGCGGTACGAAAAGTCCGTCCAGCTCTTGCGCGACATGCGCTCCCAGAGCGCCGAGATCCTCGCCGTCGCGAACACCGGGGACAGCTTGGTCCGCGGCCTCGCCAACGTCACGATCGAGGTCGCGCCGACCTCTGATCCTCTACTCGCCCTGTCAGAGGTCATTCCGCTCCAGATCTTCGCCTACCGGATGGCAACGCTGCGCGGCATCGATGTCGACCACCCGCGCAATCTGGTCAAATCTGTCGTCACGGAGTAGAGAACAGGACGTTTCCTGGTGAAATTTTCCTCGGAAGCAAACGGATCTGCCCTTTGCGCTCACAGCCGTCCCAGATCTATCCCACAAAGGTGGGATTCGCCGCACCGTTGAGTGCTATACCAACCGGCGTCCACCCGGAGCAATATCTTCTCTAGAGAGACGGCCTAAGCCGCCCCATACAGAAGGAGCTCCTCCTATGATGCATGACCTTGTTCTAGCCTCGGTTTTTCTCGCCATGATCATCGCCCCCGCTTTCCTCGCCATGCGCTCCGAACGCGAAGAGAAAGATGTTCTCTAGTCCCGTCCACGCATCTCGCGGATCGCACGCGAAGAGGGCCGCTCTCCGGAGCAGGAGAGCGGCCCTTTGATCTTTTATCTTTTGATCTTTCAAGATTCTGTTTCTGATCTGATCTTCTGATTGCCAACGGCGGAAAGCCTACCCTCGCATTGCCATTTGCTCCACCACAATCTGGGTGAGGTCCGGCTTTTTGAGACCGTGCTCCCGCTCGTTGAACTCGTCCACCTTGGACGACCAATTCATGGAACAGAACTTCGGTCCGCACATCGAGCAGAACGCCGCCTCCTTGTAGTAGTCGTCCGGCAGGGTTTCATCGTGCATCCCGCGCGCCGTCTCCGGGTCGAGCGACAGGGCAAACTGCTTGTCCCAGTCAAACGTGTACCGCGCATGGCTGATCGCATCGTCGCGATCCCGCGCGCCCGGCCGCTGTCGCGCAATATCGGCCGCATGCGCCGCGATCTTGTACGCGATAATCCCGTCCTTCACATCCTTCTCGTTCGGCAGCCCAAGGTGCTCCTTCGGCGTCACGTAGCAGAGCATCGCCGCTCCGTGCCAACCGATCATCGCGGCGCCGATCGCCGACGTAATGTGGTCGTACCCCGGCGCGATGTCGGTCACGAGCGGTCCCAGAACGTAAAACGGAGCTCCGTCGCACAACTCGACCTCCATGTCGACCTGCTCCTTGATCTTGTCCATCGGAACGTGGCCGGGACCCTCGATCATCACCTGCACGTCCGACTCCCAAGCCTTGCGCGTCAGCTCACCCAACGTCTTCAGCTCGGCAAACTGCGCCTCGTCCGAGGCATCCGCCACACTGCCCGGCCGCAGGCCATCGCCCAGCGAGTAGCTGACGTCGTACTTCGCCATCACCTTCGTGATCCGGTCGAAGTTCTCATACAAGAAATTCTGCTTGTGATGCGCCGTCATCCACTGCGCCAGGATGGCCCCGCCCCGGCTCACAATACCGGTGATCCGCTTCGATACCATCGGCACATACTGGATCAGAACCCCGGCATGGATCGTGAAGTAGTCCACGCCCTGCTCGGCCTGCTCCTCAATCACCTCAAGATACAGATCGATGTTCAGATCCTCCACGCGCTTCACCCGCGAGAGCGCCTCGTACAACGGCACCGTCCCGATCGGCACAGGGCTATGCCGAAGAATCGCCTCGCGAATCATAGGGATGTCGCCGCCGGTCGATAAATCCATCACCGTATCCGCGCCGTAGTGCACCGCCGTATGCAGCTTTCGGAGCTCCTCGTCCACATCCGAAACCAGCGCCGAGTTGCCGATGTTGGCGTTGATCTTGCACAAGCTCTCGACGCCGATCGCCATCGGTTCGAGCTCCGGGTGATTGATATTGGCCGGAATAATCATGGTCCCGCGCGCGATCTCTGACCGGACCAGATCCGCCGAAATCTTCTCCTTCGCCGCCACAAAGGCCATCTCTTCGGTGATCAGGCCCTGCCGCGCGAAGTGCATCTGGCTCATGTTGGTGTCGCCCGTCTCCCGCGCGCGATCTTTGCGACGAACGATCCACTCCGCACGTCCGGTCGGCACGCGGTATCCGTTTGCCGCCGCGCGTGCACCGTCTGTCTTCCCCTGGCCAACTCCCATTACCGACCCGACTTCCCGCATGCGCACACCTCGCTTTCGTCAAGCTCGGATGAGCCTGAATATCGCCAAAGTATACCCGCTTGGGAGATTGGAGGTTGAAGTGCTCCGGCGGCAAAGCGAGAGTGCCCTCTTTCGTTAGGCAGCGAACAGCTTTAGCAGATCGTCGGAAGGCCGGTGATCCCACCGAAGGTGTAGGCCTCGCGTAGCGCAGCAAAGAGGCCCTCGCATTTTCGATGGCACACAAAAATTCTGCAAGTAACTTACCGACGTGCTGAGCCGCGCGCAAATTTCACCGGCCAGACCAATCCACGCGGCGCGCAACCGCGTACAAGGGAAACGTTAGACCAGATCCACCTTGCGGAAATTCCAAAGTCAGCCCTGAAGCTGATAGCAACCGCACCTCCACCAACGCCCCTGTTTCACAGCACAGATGCTCGTTTGTACTACCTTTCGCCTGGGCCAACCCCGTCCCACTCCCATCCAGGAAAAGGCGTCTATGAAACCACTCCGATTTCTCTCCCAAGCGCTTGCCGTTGCCTTGTTTGCCGGCGCTACCGGGTCGCTCGCCCACGCCGACACAGCAACCTACACCGGAACCCTCTCGACCGACGACCAGGTGAACTTCTTCTCCGTCATCAGCACCTCCACCCAGAGCTACAGCTTCTTCACCACGTCCTACGGCGGCGGCAACAATGTCGACGGGACCCGAACCCCGTCGGGCGGCTTCGTCCCCGTGCTCACCCTGTTTGACGGCACCGGAGCTCCAATCGGCTCCGACGGCGGCTCCGGCATGTGCAAGGGATCGGCCGTCGCTGACACAGGCACCGGCATCTGCAACGACGCCCTACTCCAGGAAACGCTCGGCCCGGGCAGCTACACTCTTGCGCTCTCTGAGTTCCCCAACGTCGCCATCGGCAACCTCGGCACACCCTTCCTCTTCGCGGGTTATACCACCGGCTCGTTCTGCGGCAGCTCCGGCGAGTTCCTTGAGACCGATCTCGCGCCGTGCGTTCAGCGCGACGCAAACTTCGCCGTCGACGTTACCACCGGCGCGCTTCCCGCACCCATCCCCGAACCACCCACCTGGCTCCTCGTCCTGCCTGCCGCTGCCGGAATCGTCGTTCTCGGCAAACGTCAGCTCGCCTAGGGTCTAGAACGCACACGCACACACATCCCTCGCCCGGCCAGACCATGCGCCGGCCGGGCCAACCCGTCCTGAGCAAAATTCCTGAGAGAGACCCTTCTCAGCAAAGATCTGGAGCAACGAAATGTCGAAGAGCCTCATTCCTGAACTCGTAGATGCCTCCCCGAACCGCCGATCCTTTCTCAAAAAAATTGGCATCGCCACCGCCGCCGTCGGCGCACTTTCGGTCGCCACACCGCACTCCGCGGAAGCCCAAACCGCGACCGAAGACGCCGTCCTGAACTTCGCCCTCAACCTCGAGTACCTTGAAGCCGAGTTCTACACCTACGCCATCAACGGAACCTCGATCACGGCCTACGGCATCGGCATTAATGGCGTAGCTAACCCCGGCAATCCGGCCGCAGGCGGCATGACCACCGGCGGACACATGGTCAGCTTCTCCAACAACCTCGTCTTCTCGCAGGCAATCGCCACCCAGATCGCCTCCGACGAGCGCGCTCACGTCAAACTCCTCCGCTCGGCGCTCGGCCCGCTCGCCATCGCCAAGCCCAACCTCAACCTGAACGCGCTTGGCTTCGGCTTCGGATCGCAGAACGAGTTCCTCAAGCTCGCGCGCATCTTCGAGGACATCGGCGTCACCGCCTACGCAGGTGCAGCAGGCCTGCTCACCACGCCCGCCATCATCACCACCGCCGCGCAGATCCTGGCTGTTGAAGCCGAGCATGTCTCGAGCATCCGCACCCAAATCGCCCGACTCAACATCCCCACTGGACCTCCGCTCGACGGCGTCGACATCCTGCCGCCGCCCTCCGGATCGCAGCTCACCTACCTCTCCGTCAACCCGGCCACTGGCCTACCTTCCCTCCGCACCCCCGGCCAGGTCCTCTTCCTCGCCTTCGGTATGCAGGCCGGCGTCAGCCGCGGAGGCTTCTTCCCCACCGGCGTCAACGGCGCACTGACGACCAGCACCGCCAGCGCGTAGAACCAGCCTGAAACCTTTGCAGGGCAGATCGGATGTGGCAGACCAGAGAGCGCGAAACCGCTCAGCGGTCTGCCACTTTTTTGTGCCGCGCACGCTCTGCTTGCCGTGTATCTCCCAAAATGAAATCCGCGAACTCCACCCCTTTTTCACAACCTCTGGGCCATTCGCTCCGGTGAGTCAACCCACGCGTACGGGCTGCATCTAACTGCAGCAGGAACGATAAATCTAGGGAGCCGCAAGATCAGGCGCTCTCTCGACCACAGCTCACAAGTGCCATGCCGACCACCATCTGGACGGCGGCCCTGCCAAAAACCTCAGTGATCGAAAGGAACCAGAGCCATGAAATTCTTTTCCGCAAACATCGAAGACCTCCGCACCCTCTATACCACCGACCTCCAGAAGGCTCTCGACATGGAGCGGCAGATCTGTAAGGCGCTTCCGGACATGATGGAGAAGAGCTCGGACGCGCAACTCACCAACGCCCTCCGCACCCACCTCCGCGAGACTGAAGGGCACGCCTCCAAGGTCGAGAACCTCCTCCAACAGGTTAACGGCAACGCCGACACCATCACCTGCAAGGCGCTCGCCGGCCTCGTCACCGAAGCTCAGGACTCGATCAAAGACGCCGGCGACGCGAACATCCGCGACGTCACCATTATCGCGTGCGCCCAGCAGGTCGAGCACCACGAGATGGCCGTCTACGGCACGCTACGTACCTGGGCCAACATCCTCGGCCGCCACAACGACGCTGTTGTGCTCGAAACGATCCTCAACGAAGAGAAGCACGCCAACTCGCTCTTGAACGAGATCGCCGAAACAGCCAACCTGCAGGCCGTCTAGTCGGGCCTTCTGGGGACACGTTCCCACACACCCCCTAGAAAAACTCCAAGCCCGCGTGGGTCAGCCTGACAAACCTGACCGCGCGGGCTTTCAGTCGTCTACAGCAATGCTCTCAGGAGCTGCTGACCTCATCATCGGCTACTGCCGTTCGCCGCGGCTATTCAGGGCCGGGCGATGGGCGTTCTGCTCGCGTGACCGCTCTACATGGTGCTGGAGAATCGCGCTAGTAGGACATCTGCAAGGTCGTAAACCCCTTGCACTCCACCGAAAGCACCGGCTTTTCCTCCATTGTCGCGCCCTGCTCGGCGCGATAGGGTTGTCTCAGGCCTTGACTGCTTCGGTCCCCCTATCTGCCCGCCCGACCTCCTCACGGTCCCTATCGAAACTCCTCGCCGAAACTCCTCTGGAGACTCGAGAGCCAATCTGGGAATATACTCAGTAAGTACGAGTTACCCACAATAGCTTGTACATCGATCTTGACAGACGCTACATGCGGCGGTACCTTTGCCACTGCTGAGAGCACTTTCTGGAGCACGCCCGGCCCGAAAGCTCCCTCGATCGCACCGCCGAAGGTCCACCTACGAACCGCCCCAGGAACCCAGATCCGCTCCGGACAGAAGTGCACGACAGGCCCGCATAGAGCGCCACCACGGCCCGGAAGTACCGCCAACAACCGCATTTGAGAGATCCGCGGGTACCGAGACTGCAACCCCTCGTTGCCCAAAGATCCCGACCCGCGCAGCCTGACTGCCACACTGCATCACGTACAGAACCAAGTACAGGAGCAATCTCATCCATGGCAACCCAGACCAGCATCCAGACCGGCATCCAGACCAGCACCCAGACCGCGCCCAAGCCCGCCGCCTCCACCCCGAACCGGACCTCCGGCAGCTCCGGCCTCCGCTTCGCGCGTCACTTCACCCGCGAAGGCATCTCGCCCTACGACGAGATCACATGGGAGCGCCGCGATGCCGTCATCCAGGACTGGAAGGGCAAGCTCATCTTTGAGCAGAAGGGCGTCGAGGTCCCGGCCGACTGGTCCATGACCGCCACCAATATTGTTGCCTCCAAATATCTCCACGGACTCAACGGCACCGACGAGCGAGAGGATGGCGTGCGCGCCCTCGTCACCCGCGTGGCCGAATCCATCCGCGATTGGGGCATCCGCGCCGGCTACTTCGCCACCCCCGAAGACGCCGAAACCTTCCACGCCGAGCTCGTCCACCTCCTGCTCAACCAAAAGGTCGCCTTCAACTCGCCGGTCTGGTTCAACGTCGGGTGCGACCGCCTGGAGCCGAACTCCGACGCGCAGAACTGGCACTGGAACGCCACGACCGGCAAGGTCGAGTTCTCTGTCACCGGCTACTCCAAACCCCAGTGCTCCGCCTGCTTTATCAACTCCGTCCAGGATTCGCTCGACTCCATCCTCACCCTCGCCAAGACCGAAGGCATGCTCTTCAAGTGGGGCTCAGGCGCCGGCTCGAACCTCTCGGCCATCCGCGGCAGCATGGAAACCCTGTCGGGCGGCGGCACCGCGTCCGGCCCCTTGAGCTTTATGCGCGGCTTCGACGCCTTCGCCGGCGTCATCAAGTCCGGCGGCAAGACTCGCCGCGCCGCAAAGATGGTCGTCCTCAACATCGACCACCCGGACATCGAAGACTTCATCCAGTGCAAGGTCAAGGAAGAAAAGAAAGCCTGGCACCTGGTCCAGGCAGGCTACGACGGCTCCGGTCCAGACTCCGAAGCCTACTCGTCCATTTTCTTCCAAAATGCCAACAACTCCGTCCGCGTCACCGACGAGTTCATGCACGCCGTCGAGCAGGATCGTCCGTTCTCCACCCGCGCCGTCAAGAGCCGCCAGCCCGTGAAGGAGTACCGCGCCCGCGACCTCATGCACCAGATCGCCGAAGCCACCTGGCAGTGCGGCGACCCTGGCATGCAGTACGACACCACCATCAACCGCTGGCACACCTCGAAAAACACCGCCCGCATCAACGCCTCTAACCCCTGCTCGGAGTACATGTTCCTCGACGACTCCGCCTGCAACCTCGCCAGCTTCAACCTCCTCAAATTCGTCGACGCCCGCGGCAAATTCGACATCGCCGCCTATCGCCACGCCATCAGCGTCGTTACCACAGCAATGGAGATCATCGTCGACTCGGCCGGCTACCCAACCGAGATGATCGCCAAAAACTCGCACGACTACCGGCCCCTGGGTCTCGGCTACGCCAACCTCGGCGCGCTCCTGATGGCCTTCGGCCTGCCGTACGACTCGGACGCCGGCCGCGACTTCGCCGCCTCCCTCACCGCCATCCTCTGCGGCGACGCCTACTGGCAGTCCGCCCGCATCGCCGAAACCTGCGCCCCGCTCGGCGCCGCCACG
>CAXTYQ010000113.1:0-9599 GCA_964248505.1 uncultured Acidobacteriaceae bacterium | reverse complement strand
CGCCGCCGGTCATCATCGCGCCGGGCGCTATCAACCCCACGGCAAAGGCGCTGCTTGCGTACTACCCCCTGCCCAACGTCTCGGGAAGCTCCAGTTATAACTATGAGAACTTTCAGTCGACGCCTTCGCGAACGGATGGCGCAGACCTCAGGGTGGACCAGAACTTCGGCAGCCGCAACCTCCTGTATGGGCGATTTAGCCGCAAGAATATTGCGTCTCAGTTTGCGAACGCGTTTCTTCCCAACGACATCGACAGCATTCACAACCGGAGCCTCTTGGTTTCGGACACGTTTACCATCACCTCGCACCTGGTGAACGAAGCGCGCTACGGCTTTACGGACGTGAACACGCAGACGAACTTCGCCATTGAGGGGGCGCAGGCGCTGAGCCAACTGCAGCTGGCGGGCGTCGATATCAGCCAGCATCCGCTGACGCACGCGTTTCCGACCTTCAACTTCAGCGCCGGCACGGGATTTACGCCGATCGGCCGCGACAAGACCGGGCTTACGCAGTCCAAGACGACGCAGGTTTCGGACAATGTGAACTACGTTCTGGGCAAGCACACCTTGAAGGCGGGGTTCGACCTGCGCCGGCTGCGGTACTTCGATCTTGAGAGCTTTGCGCCTGAGTATGCGTCGGACGACTTCGGCAACTTCAATTTTCAGCCTACGTTTACCAACAATGCGTTTGGCGACTTCTTAATTGGTGCGCCCACGACGCTTTACTTTGCGGTTTCGAGCCCGGACGTAGGCGGCACGGCGACACAGTACAGCGTGTTTGCGCAGGATGAGTTTCAGGTTTCGAGCCGTCTGACACTGAGCTATGGCATCCGCTGGCAGGTGATGCCGTCGTTCCACGAGGATGGCGGCAACCTGGCCAACTTCGACCAGTACACGAACTCGATCGTGGTTCCGGACGAGTTGCAGAGCTACCTGGTGAAGCAGAACATCGTTGGTTCGAACCTGGCGTTTCAGCAGTCGTTCAACGCCTGCAATCTTGGCCAGGGCGGAGCGTGCACCAAGTATGTGACGGCCAGCCAGGATGGTCTGCCGCAAGGCCTCAGGCAGACGTACATGGGCAACATTCAGCCGCGCGTGGCCTTTGCGTATCGGCCGTTCAACGACAGTGGAACGGTGGTTCGCGGCGGGTTTGGGATCTATACGATCACGAACCTGGGACCGCTCTCCTTCAACAACAGCGGTAATCCGACCTCGAACCTCCACGTTTACGCCAACTCGGGTACGGCGGCGGCGCCGCTGATCCAGTTTCCGAACACGGCTCCGCCGAGCGTGGGTGTGGTGTATGGCGGAGGCGGTCTGGACCAGGGCGTCGATCCTCACTATCGGGACCCGCAGGCCGAGCAGTGGAGCCTGACGATCGAGCGCCAGATCGGAGCGAATGACTCGCTCCGGGCGAGCTACGTCGGCATGCACACATTTCGGCTGAGCATCACGGAGGACCTGAACCAGATTCCTGCAAGCACGATTCCGTACAACACTGGCGCGACCGCGGGTGCGTTTGTCGACAAGCGCGCGCCATACCAGAACTGGTCGACGCTGTATTCCACGCTGAATGCCGGCACGGCGGACTACCAGGCGATGGAGCTGCAAGCCTCGCACCGCATGAACCACGGTCTCTACTTCGACGCGAACTATACCTGGGCCAAGAACCTGGCCGACAATCAGGGGGACACGCCGAACGGCTTTGCCGGGGAAGTGAACTATGGCATCCCGATCGCGGATCGCTTCAACGTTGCGCGAGACTATGGCAACGTCGAAGGCACGCGGCGGCAGCGATTTCTGCTGACGGGGGTGTATCAGCTGCCGGTCGGCCTCGGCCGCGCTTACATGAACCACGGCGGCGTGCTGAGCAAGGTAGTGGGCGGATGGGACCTGCAGACGATCACCCTGATCGAGACGGGCCCATGGCTTACGCCGAGCATCAGCCCGGGGCTCGACCAATCGAACACCAACGTGACCAATCGCGGAGCGTACGCGCGTCCTGACGTTGTGTCGTCTCACTACTATGCCGGGCAATCGCGTGCGCGGTACTTCAACCTTGACGCGTTTGCTCCTGTCCCGGCGAACGCGGGCCGGTTTGGCAACGCCGGTGTGGGCATTCTTCAGGGACCGCCAACCTCGGCGGTTGCGCTTGGTCTGGCCAAGAACCTGCCGATCACCGAGCGTCTGAACCTCCGGTTTGAATCCACCTTTACCAACGTCCTGAACCACACCAACTTTGCCGCGCCGGCGACCCAGATCGACAACACGGCAACGTTTGGGCAGCTTACCGCTCCGACAACGGCAGAAAACGCCGGCAACCGCACGGGTCAGGTCGCTTTGCGGCTGGAGTTCTAGTGCGCGGATCTCTGCTGGAATGACGATAGAGCCCTCTCTTCGGAGAGGGCTCTATCGCGTGATGACGGCAATGAAGCGGCAAAGAGGGGGGGTGCGGTTGGAAACGAAGTGTCAGGCAGCGTATCTGAGGGTGGGATCCAGGAGATCGGTTGCGGTCTGCAACAGGGCTGAGATGGCTTTTGCGACGCCCGGCGAGAGCTGTCTAAGTTCCGGGGTTGGCTGGCCTGATGCCGGCGCGACAGCACCGGTGATCTCTATGGAGCCGCCGGGGGTGTCATCGGCGCGGACAGTCGAGCCGCTTGCAGTCGAAGTCGGGTCCGGCGCGACGTCTGGTACGCCGATCACGGACCTATCGCCCGGGATAGTCTCAATGCTGCCGGTGAGTGTGACCTGATCGGAGGCAGCCGGCTGCGGCACGGTTTTTCCGCCGGTCTGGACCGCTCTTTGGCCGTTGATTTGTTCGGCCAACCGGCAAGCCACGGGACTTGCTTCCACTTGTGCGAGATCGTTTGGACCGTAGATCCCGATGAGCGTGGCGACATCGGCCGGGGCCAGAGAGACGGTTGAGCTGATGTTCGAGAGATCGGCTTCGGCATCGTCCGCGGTGCTGACGGGGACGGTCCGGGACGAGGTCCGGGACCCAAACTGGGCTGCGATCTGGGATGCGCTAGAGAAGCTCCAGATGCTGGGGGAAGCGGGTGAGAATGCGGTGCCGACGATCATAGCGATCCTCCTGAGACTGCGTACTGATGATGGTGCCAGAGAGCATTAGGCCTCTTCAATGCAACGGAAGTTGTAGGCCGGGGAGGCGTGAGGGCCGCTGGGTAAGCTGGAGGACGATTCGGGGCTTCGCCGGCGCTGACGTTGTGGGTTTGGTCTGGACTGAATTCAGAGGAGTTCTGGACTGGATTCGGGGGCGCACGACCGGTCACCAGCCTTTCCTGCTGAATTCGCATCACATCAACCTGTCGAATACACCCTGACGAAGGCGGTCTAGTGAAGAAAGCCGGAAGCGCGACTGATCCTCTCTGGTATAAGGACGCGATCATCTACGAGATTCACGTTCGCGCTTTTATGGACGCGAACAACGACGGCATTGGCGACTTCGCCGGGTTAATGTCCAAGCTGGACTACTTGCAGGAGCTGGGCGTTACCTGCTTGTGGCTCCTGCCGTTTTTTCCGTCGCCCTTGCGCGACGACGGCTACGACATCGCCGACTACACCGACGTGAATCCCTCGTACGGCAGCGTCGACGATTTCAAGCAGTTTCTCGACGCTGCCCACCAGCGCGGGATGCAGGTGATGATCGAGCTGGTGATCAACCACACATCGGACCAGCACCCGTGGTTTCAGGCGGCTCGGATGGCTCCGCCGGGGTCGCCTGAACGCGACATGTATGTGTGGTCCGACACCGACAAGCTTTACTCGGGCGTGCGCATTATTTTTACCGACACGGAGAAGTCGAACTGGACGTGGGACGAGGAGGCGAAGGCGTTTTACTGGCACCGATTCTTTTCGCATCAGCCTGACCTGAACTTCGACAATCCCCGGGTGATGGAAGAGGTGATCAAAGCCATGCGTTTCTGGCTGGACATGGGGGTGGACGCACTTCGGCTGGACGCGATTCCGTATCTGGTGGAGCGGGACGGGACGAGCTGCGAGAATGTGCCGGAGACGCACCTCAAGATCAAGGAGATCCGGAAGGTTATCGACGCGGAGTATGAGAATCGGCTGGTTCTGGCGGAAGCGAACATGTGGCCGGCGGACGTTCGCCCCTACTTCGGGGACGCGGACGAGTGCCACATGGCGTTCCACTTTCCCCTGATGCCGCGAATTTACATGGCCTTGCGGCAGGAGGATCGGCTGCCGATCACCGACATCATGGCGCAGACGCCGGACATTCCCGAGACGTGCCAGTGGGGTCTGTTTCTGCGCAACCATGACGAGTTGACGCTGGAGATGGTGACGGACGACGAGCGCGACTACATGAATCTGGCGTATGCGGCCGACACGCGGATGCGCATTAACGTGGGAATTCGTCGCCGTCTGGCTCCCCTGGTGGACAACAGCCGCCGCCGGATCGAGCTGTTGAACTCGCTTCTGCTGTCGTTTCCTGGAACGCCGATTATGTACTACGGCGACGAGATTGGGATGGGCGACAACATTTACCTGGGCGATCGCAACGGTGTGCGGACGCCGATGCAGTGGAACCCGGACCGGAACGCCGGTTTCTCGAAGGCGGTGCCGGGGAAGCTGTATTTTCCGGTGATCATGGACCCGATCTGGGGGTACCAGGCGATCAACGTGGAGGCGCAGCAGACCGACCCGTCTTCGCTGTTGCACTGGACGCGCAACATGATTGCGTTGCGCAAGCTGTTCAAGGTGTTTGGGCGGGGGACGCTTGAGTTCCTCCATCCGGAGAATCGGACGATTCTGGCGTATATTCGGCACTACGACGACCCTGCCGGAGGTTCGGAGACGGTGGTTTGCGTGTCGAATCTGTCGCGATTCGCGCAGCCTGTTTCGCTTGATCTGAGCCGTTTCAGAGGCATGCAGCCAGTCGAGATGCTGGGCTACGTCTCGTTCCCGAGGGTCACGGGCGAGCCTTACCCACTGACGCTGGCGCCGTACTCGTCTTTATGGCTGGAGCTGCAGCCGAGCACGTCGGAGACGGCGGAGCCGCAAACTGCCGGGAGCGATGAAGCGGGCCTTGAACAAGCGGGTGGGGAGGGCGTCTTGCTGGCGAACGAGCTCGGCAAGGGCAAGAGTATCTCGGCGCTGTTTGCGGGTCGGGGGCTGGAGCTTTTGCAGCAGCTTCTGCCGAAGTATATGAGCAGCCAGAGGTGGTTCGGCGCCAAGTCGCGTGCGATCGCTCTGGTCGAGCTCGAACACTGGTTTGCGATCCCGGGGACGAAGGCGGCTGCCCTGAGTACATGGCGGGTGAACTATGGCGAGGGGCCGGTGGACGTGTATCAGGTTCCGCTGGCTCTCAGCTCCGGGGCGGAGGCGGAGGCGGTCCGGCTCCTGTCTTCGAAGGCGATCGTGGCTAGCCTCTCGGGCGATCTCCTGCTGCACGATGCGACCTCTCGCGAAGATGTCAGACAGGCGCTGCTGGGGATGATTGCGGAGGACAAGATTCTGGAGAACGGGCGAGGCGGCACGCTTAACGGCAAGCGGTCGAGCGCGTTTTCGGACGGCACGACGTCGGCACCTGCCCGCATCGGCTCGGCCGAACAGTCCAACACCAACATTCTTTACGGGAACAAATTCCTCCTGAAGCTCTTTCGGCGGCTGCAGATGGGAGAGAATCCGGACACCGAGATTGGCCGATTTCTGACCGAGGCGGCTCATTTCTCGCGCATAGCTCCGTTTCTGGGCGCGCTTGAGGGGGCGAGCTCCTCCGGCGGAGAGACGACGACGGTCGCGATGCTGCAGGGGCTGGTTGCGAACGAGGGCGACGGTTGGGAGTGGACGCTCGAGGAACTCAGGCGATTCTTCGAGTCTGTCGCGAGCTTACCCGCACCTGCGGACATTGGCCGGCGGGCGAGCTTTGTGGGGTCGCCGGTTATCTCGGAGGAGGTTCGCGAGCATGCCGGCGCTTATATCGACGCCGCAGCTCTGCTTGGGCAGCGAACGGCCGAGATGCACGTTGCGCTTGCAACGCCGACGGACGATCCCGCGTTTTCTTCCGAGGCTTTTACGGCAGACGATCTTTCTCTGAGCACGGAGCGCATTGTTGCCCAGCTTCGGAGTACGCTTCAAACGCTGACGCGCGGGTTGTCGAGCTTGCCTGATGCGGTGGGGGAGGGCACCTCGGCCGTGGACGATGCTGTCTTTCTGCTGAGTCGCCGGCGCGACCTGATGGAGCGTGCCGAGGCGGTTTCCCACCGGTCGCCTGAGGCGAGTGGACGCCGGATTCGGATTCACGGCGATTACCACCTTGGTCAGATCCTGCGGGCGGAGCGAGACTTTGTCATTCTTGATTTTGAGGGCGAGCCCGCCCGCTCTTTGGCGGAGCGACGGCAGAAGCAGACGCCGCTGAAGGATGTGGCCGGGATGCTGCGGTCGTTTTCGTACGCCGCGGCCGCAGGCCTGAACCGGTTGAAGGAGCGCGCTTCTCCATCCGATCTCGGCGCGGCTGACATGTGGGCAGAACTCTGGACCAACGCGGTGACGTCGGCGTATCTGGCCAGCTACGCCCGTACGATTGCGAGCTCGCCCGGCCTGATCCCCGAGCCGGTTGAGGCACAATCATTGCTGGATGCTTGTTTGCTGGAAAAGGCGCTCTATGAGTTGCTATACGAGATCAACAATCGTCCAACCTGGGTGCCGATCCCGATGCGCGGCATTCTTTCTCTGCTGTGAAACACCGCATCTGTACATCCAAGTTTCCAAGAAAAGATCTACCCCTGATCGACTGAGATATGCCGATGGCGAGAACCGAGATTACGACTGATCCGCTCCACAACCTTGACGCGGCGCCTGCCTCGGCTGCCGATCCGGGTCCGCATCCCGGCTCGACGCATGGCCCGGCGAGTCTTCTGATCAGCCTCGCTCCGCTCACGCCGGACGCGCTTTTGCTGACGCTCGATCATGTGCAGGCGGCGTTTCCGCACGAGCACGTGCTGGTCGCCACGCCGGACCCTGAAGCTCCGGATTACGTGCGGTCGGAGCACCACAGTCCGGGCATGGTGACGCTCCTCCCGTACACGCCGTCGGTCACGTCCGACACGGGCTGGCTCCCGACCGCGGCGGATTACGTGAATTTGTACAAGGTGGCGCGCGACTCTGGGGCGGCGACGTGCCTGATGCTGGGGGCTGAATCACAGAGCCTGACGCCGGCGGCTCTTTCGGCTCTGAGCTCGGGTGTGCGGGGCGGAGCTGCCGACCTGGCGATGCCGCACTACGAGCTGGGCGCCCGGGAAGGTCTGGTGAACTCGGCGATGCTGTTTCCTGTGTCGCACGCTTTGTTTGGGGCGCGCTCGCGATTTCCTCTGGCGATCGATCTTTGCATGTCGCTGCGGTTGGCGGAGCGGTTGGCGGCCGTGGGCCAGCGGCTGACGGTGCAGGGCGACGTGGAGGCTCTGGTGTGGCCCGTCTCCGAGGCTGCCACGGCAGGGTTCCCGATTACGGAGGTGGAGGCTGGGCGCCGCGCGTTTCCGCAGCCCGACTCCGCGGACCTGAACGCGATTCTCGCGCACATCGCCGGATCGCTGTTTGCCGACGTCGAAGGCAAGGCAAGCTACTGGCAGAGGTCGCGATCGACGGAACCGCTGGGCGCACCGATGGCGCCCAACCCGGACGATGCGGATCATGTCCCGGACGTGCATCCGATGCTGAGTTCGTTTCGCGTGGCCTACACCAACCTCCACGAGATCTGGTCGCTGGTGCTGCCGCCACATACGCTTCTCGGCCTTAAGAAGCTTTCGCTACTCCCGGCCGATGACTTTCGCATGCCGGACGCGCTCTGGGTGCGCATTGTTTACGACTTTATCCTGGCGTTTCGCCTGCGGACGTTGAATCGTGGACACCTCCTGGGGGCGCTTACGCCGCTTTATCTGGCGTGGGTTGCCTCCCATCTGTTGCTCACGCGATCGGGCGTCAGTCCCGAGGGGCATATTCGCGAGCTTGCGATCGCCTTTGAATCCGACAAGCCGTATCTGGTCTCGCGCTGGCGCTGGCCGGACCGCTTCAATCCATAGCCGGGACGCTCTGCCCCTGTGCGAGGCGTGGGGGCGCGAGACATTGAGATCGCCAGACTGCCCGTTGGTCAGACCGTCAGGAGAAAGAAGCCATGTTGCAAGTTCCCATCAATCCCGCGCACCCGAACTTTCCGCCGCCCGCGGATCCGATCTCGAATCCGTCGCTGTGGCAGCAGATCGACATCGCGCTTGGGCAATCGGCGCACCAGGTGCTGGTTCGCCTGGCCTCGTTTTTGCCTGGCGTTCTCGCTTTGTTGTTGGCCGTGACGATCTTTGCAGCTTTGGGTGGTCTGTTGTCGTATATCGTCCGTCGGGTGCTGACGAACCTCCACTTTGATGAGCGTCTGAGCCGCAACACGGCTGCGAGCATCTCCGACTTCGCGCCCTCCCGGTCTCCGACGCTCTTGATCGCACACACGGTGTTCTGGGCGTGTCTGTTGCTTGGATGTGTGATCGGGATTTCGGCGTTTGACGCATCGTACCCGAACAGTTCGCAGATGTCGGCGTTCTTTCTTCCGTACCTGACGCACTCGGTGGGCGCGGTCCTGCTCTTGTTGGTCGGCAACATCCTGGCTCGGTTTCTCGCTCGCTCCGTGCTGATCGGGGCGGTAAACGCGAAGCTGCAGTATGCGCGATTTCTCTCGCTCGGCATCAAGTGGCTGGTGCTGGTGCTGGCGGCAGCGATGGCGCTCGATCATCTCGGTGTCGGCGGGACGATTATCGCTCTTGCCTTTGGCATCTTGTTTGGCGGCATCGTGCTTACGCTGGCTCTGGCGGTGGGTTTGGGATCGCGCGATATTGTGAGTCGATCGCTGGAGCGGAACGCCGATTTTCTTCCGCAGTCGGACCCGATCCCCGACCCCGCGCGCAGCTCTCGCCAGAGCACGGAGACCTTGCGTCACTTCTGATTGGACGGCTGAGTCCAACAGGATACGGCGGCGGTTGTTCACCGGATACCAAAGAGGACGGGGAGGGCCGGCACAGGCGATGGCTTCTGAAATCGCATCCACCGAGGAGATCTACGACCGTCTTACACCGATCTTTCGGGATCTCTTGGACGACGACGGGCTGATCCTTACACCTGGCCTGAGTGCGGCCGACGTCCCCGATTGGGATTCTCCGAATCACATTAACCTGATCGTCGCGGTTGAATCCAGCTTCGGCGTCAAGTTTCAGACCGCCGAGCTAGAATCGGTGCAAAACGTTGGACAACTCGCGGGTATTATCGAACGCAAGCTCGCCATACAGGCCGCGCAGCGCAGGTTGTAGCGCAGGGTCTGATCTCAGATGATGTCGCCAGAAGTGTATCCCTAACAGCAGTTTTTACGTTTCAGATCTTCGGCCCTCCGTAGCTCCACGCAACTATCTCAACTCCGCGAGGCACCTCCCCCATGGCTCCCAAAAAGACGTCCCGCTTCTCTGACAACAATCGCGTCTCTCTTCCCGGCACGGAGCGTGCGCCCGTCCGTTCGGGCGGCAAAGCTCTGCCGCCGCCCACCGGGCGCGTGACGGTGACGGTCGTCGTGCGCCGCAAGTCGCC
>CAXTYQ010000112.1:0-9630 GCA_964248505.1 uncultured Acidobacteriaceae bacterium | reverse complement strand
CAGCCCGGCATATGGCCGCCGTCGCCGTCGCGCATAAGGCCGGCCGGCAGACATGGCGGCAACCCCCGCGATCGCCGCGTTCCGTGGTCGCGGCCCGAGGCGGCCGGCTGCGGGGGTCCCGTGGATCGAGGGTCGTCGTCGTCCGTACCCGCCGTGGCCGCGGTGGACGCATGATCCTGGCCGTCCGTCGGTCGCGCGTGCACTACGCGGAGCGCTTCACCGGAAACTCCTTCGCGGACAACCTCACCCTCGGCGATGTCACCGCGGGCGAAGATCCGGTCGTCCGCGCGGCCGCCATCGAGGCCCTCGGCAACATGAACGGGACGGCCCTCGCCATCGATCCCTCAAGCGGCCGCATCCTGGCGATGGTCAACCAGAAACTCGCACTCTCCAGCGGCGCCGAGCCGTGCTCCACCATCAAACTCACCGTAGCCCTGGCCGCGCTCGAAGAGGGCCTGATCAAGCACGACACCCCCGTCAACCTCGGCGGCGGGTACAAGGTCGACCTCACCTACGCCCTGGCAAAGTCCATCAACCCGTACTTTGAAGTTCTCGGCCGGACTATGGGCTTCGAACGCGTCAAGCACTACGCCAATATGTTCGGCCTCGGCGAACTCGCCGGATACAACATCCAGGGCGAACAGCTCGGAACCTACCCCGACCAGGAGCTTCCGCTCAAACTCGGCGGAGTCGGCCGGATGTGCTCCTTCGGCGAAGGTATCTCCATGACACCGCTGCAGTTAGGAGCTATCGTCTCGGCGATCGCCAACGGCGGAACGCTCTACTACCTCCAGCATCCGGAGACGCCCGAAGCCGCAAAAAGCTTCGTCCCCAAGGTCAAACGCATCCTGAACATCGCGCCCATCCTGCCCGAGATGCGCCCCGGCATGATGAACGCCGTCGCTGCACCCTTCGGCACCGCCCGCAGCTTGCGCGCCAACTTCAGCCAGTTCCCCGTGATGGGCAAAACCGGCACCTGCTCCAACAACGGAACGCGCTTCGGCTGGTTCGGCTCCTACGCCGAGACCCCCACCGGTCGCATCGTCACCGTCATCTTCCTCGAGGGCGGCCGCCCAACCTTTGGCCCCAAGGCAGCCGAGCTCACCGGCCAGTTCTACCGCGGAATGTACGAGCGAAGCTACTTCCAGCCGCGCGGCGTGCCCCTGCAGCCGCTGCCTCCACCCGCGCCGACACCCACCAATACCGGCGAGGAAGACCAGGGTGGAAACGGCGCCGGAGGTATGAACTAACCCCCTGTCTGGCCCGCGCCATGCATCACAGCAAAGAGGAGGACCGTCTGCTGTGAAGGTGCTGACCAGTGCGGAGATGAAAACTGTCGACCGGCGGACCGAAGCGGAGTTCGGTGTCCCCTTCGGCGAACTCATGGACAATGCCGGAGCAGCCGTGGCCCGCTTCGTCCTCCGCGAGTTCCCCGACGCCGACCGCGTTCTGGTCCTCTGCGGCAAGGGCAACAACGGCGGCGACGGTCTCGTGGCAGCGCGATTTCTGGCCGGGGAAGGTGTCGGTGTTCATGTCCTGCTCCTCGCCGATAAAACCGAGCTCGGGGGCGACGCAGCCGCTGCTTTAGCCACCCTGATCGAAGCAACTTCCGAAGAGATCGTAGAATCCGTAACTTCGGCCGAAACCCTCGCTGCTCTCAACGATGAGATCGGCGAGGCCGATCTCCTGATCGACGCCGTCGTGGGCACAGGCTTCAAGCCGCCCCTCCACGGCGTCGCCGCAGATCTTCGAAATCTCGTAAACGCTCTCAGAACGCCGGTGCTCGCAATCGACCTGCCCAGCGGTTGGGATGCGGACGGGACATCGCAGCATCCGGACGACACAACCGGGGCCGGTTCCGAAAATCAGCAACCGGCATTCCGCGCCGACGCCGTCGTTACCTTTACCGCGCCAAAGCTCGCCCATGTCTTCGGCCACCTCACCCCCGGCAAGACGTTCGCGCCCGTCGTCGTCGCGGACATCGGCTCACCCGCCGACGCCATCCAGTCCGACCTCAACCTCACCTGGACCGGAGCCGCCAAGCACCTCACAGAAAAGCCCCGCAACGTCAACTCCAACAAAGGGATGTACGGCCATCTGCTCCTCATCGCCGGCAGCTACGGAAAGGCGGGCGCGCCTTCGATGAGCAGCCTCGCCGCCCTGCGCGCAGGCGCCGGCCTGGTCACCGCGGCCGTGCCGAACAGCATCGTCAACACCGTCGCCCGCATCACGCCGGAGCTGATGACCGTGCCTCTGCTCGACGACGCCGACGGCATCGTGACGCTCGCAAACCTCGATCCCCCCAGGCTCGCGAAGCTCATGAAAGGAATCAAAGTCCTCGCAGTCGGACCCGGCCTCTCAACCGACGGGGAAGCAAGCGAGTTCGCGCGCCGCCTCGTCGAAGCCACCACCGTCCCAGTCGTCATCGACGCCGACGCCCTCAACGCCTTCGCCGGCCGGCCGGAGCTGCTCAAGGGCGCGTCCGGCAAAGGACTCGGCCCGGACAAAATCCGCACCGTCGTCCTCACCCCGCATCCTGGCGAGATGGCCCGGCTCACCGGCCTCACCATCCCCGAGGTGGAGCGGGACCGCCTCAGCCTCGCCCGCAACTTCGCAACCGAGTACGGCGTCACCCTCGTCCTCAAAGGCTGGCGCACCCTGGTCGCGCACCCCGACGGCCGCGTCGCCGTCAACACCACCGGCAACCCAGCCATGGCCAAAGGCGGCAGCGGCGACATCCTCACCGGCATCGTCGGAGCCATGCTGGCCCAGTTTCCCAACCACGTCGCCACAGCAGTCGAGGCAGCCGTCTTCCTCCACGGCCTCGCCGCCGACTTCGCCGCGCACGCCGCCGACGAGCACACCGTCCTCGCCACCGACACCGTCAACCACCTCTCCGACGCCTTCCGCTACCGCGTCCAGGACGAGCTCGGCAACACCTGGATCACCGGTCTCTGGTCCGAGCGCCCCGCCGCCGCACTCCCGGAGACAGACGCTTGACCGAACCCACCTGGACCCGCGAAAACTGGACCCGCGAAAAGCGCCTTCGAACCCGCAGCGTCGCCGGAACCCTCGCGCTCGGCCCCACCATCGCCGAAATCCTGATGCCCTTCCCCCGCCTCGTCGTCCTGCGCGGCGAGGTCGGCGCAGGCAAAACGACCCTCGTCAAAGGCATCGCCGAGGCGCTCGGCGCCGCCACCAGAGCCGACGTCACCAGCCCCACCTTCACGCTGCTCCACGAATACACCAGCCCGCGCGTCCACATCTTCCACCTCGACCTCTACCGCCTCGAAACCGAGGAGCAGATCGCCGTCCTCGGCATCGACGAGATGGCCGCCGAACCAGACGCTCTCCTCCTGATCGAGTGGGGCGACCGCTTCGAAAGCATCGTCAGCCTATCCACCGCCGAGATCAGCATGGGCCACGGCGAATCAGAAGACGAGCGCCTCCTCATCGTTCGCTGGCGCTGAAACCGTTCTCCTGTAGGTGTATAGCGAGAACACAGCTCTCATGGCCGTTTTCCTCAATGAAAACGGCACTCCTATCACTCTATCCGACTCACAGCAACAGGAGAACCGCGCTGACACCTACCGCCCACGCCCGATATACCGGTAGATCGCGCACTGCTCGTCGCCGGTCGAACCATACTCGAGCTGCCCGCTGATCTCCTGCAAATCGGCCACGTGATCTTCGGTCGACATCGCCACCGGGCCCGACCAAAGCCGCGTAAACGCCGGATGCCCGTCAAGCACAGCCGCATGTTCAGCGTTCACGTACAGCAGGTCCAGAGCGCCCGGACGTCCGCTGAAGTCGCGCTCAATGTTACGCAAAAGCCGCCGGAGCGCAGGCGCCTCAAACGGGTGAAACAGATGCAGGAGCGTCGGCGTCCCTGGCAGCGGCATCGTGAGCGCGTCGCCCGTGAGCAGCCGGATCGAAGCCAGCAAATCCGGCAGCCGACCCTCCCCACCCATCGACTCTGAACCCCGATCCAAATCTTCGGGAGGCCTAGAAACTCCCGCCCCGCTCGAGCCCCGATCCGCCCCGACCAGCGCTCGCACCCGAGCAATATTCCGCTCCGCCACCGCAGCCAACTCCGGGTTCAGCTCCACACCCACCACCTCGCAAAACGGTGACTCCGCCGCAACCAGCAACGCACGGCCTTTACCCGCGCCAATGTCCACAAACGTGTACCGGTCAATCTCGGCCAGCGGTCTAGTCTCGTTCACCCACAGCTCAATCAGGGTCCGCAAAATCGACGGCGCCACGCCGTAATACGCGGTCACATGCTTGTCGTTCGGATGTCCCGTCGCGAGCTCGGCCGCCGGGATCAGACCGCCGGTATCGGTCCCACGCGCTCGATCAAACGGATGCACCGGCAAAGGCCCGCCCCGGCCCATCGACCCCGGTCTCTTCGCGTCGGCCGTCCCCACCGCCCCAACCAGCCGCGGCCCGCTCTTCTTCGCCTTCATCGCCCTTACCGGATCTGCACCAGCGTCGGATTGCCGTCGAGCCCCATCTGCCTCCGGCCCGCGGGCGAAATGCGCCCAGGCGTCCACGCCGGCGCCCCCAAAACATTCACCACAGCGCAGCTCACCGCCTCCATGCCCGCTAGCCGATTCAGAATCTGCCCTCGCAACACGCCCACAGCAACCTCATCCGGGTTCGCCGGCGTGATCTCCACCACAACACGGTACCTCGGAGGCACGCCCGCGATGCCCGCGCCCGGTGCCTCCAGATCCGGCGTAACCTCGACAGCCTGAACCAAACCAAGGTCGACAATGTTGCAGCGCAGCTCCGGGTCATAGCAATCGCGAAGCGCAAGGAGAAGATCCACTTCAGTCATGGCAATCAAATTCTAGAGCTGTTCTCGTATATCTATAGCTGTGTCATCTCGACCGGAGCGGAGAGACCCGCAGTTTTGCACAGCCGGAACTATACCTGCGTGAAAACCGCCGTATAGCTGCGGTCCAGAGCCGCCAACCCACTACTTCGGCAAGGCCTCGAGCGCGCTCAGAATCCCATCGGCGCCAGGGTTGACGCCGATCGGCGAGCAGTAGCTCCACCGGATGATGCCGTCCTTGTCGATCACATAGAGCGCGCGTTCGGAGAAGCCGTCCCCCTCGCGAAACGCTCCGTACGCCCGCGAAACCGCGCCCTTCGGCTCAAAGTCGGCGAGCAGCGGGAACTTGATCTTGCGCGTCTGCGCATACGCCTCGTGGCAATAGACGCCGTCGACCGAGATGCCCACCAGCTCCGCCCCCGACCTCTGAAACTCAGGCAACACCTCGTTCAACTGCGCAATCTCGTCGCCGCACACCGGACTCCAGTCCGCGGGATAAAACGCAAGGACCACCGGCCGGCCGCGCAGCTCGCTCAACGAGAGCTTCCGGTCAGGCGTGACGTTCAGGCTGAACTCCGGTGCGGGCGTCCCCGGCGAGAGCAAATCAGGCATCTCTGAATCTCCTCAAATCTATCGAGCCATCCTATCCGATGCGGCCCGACCCCACCTATCTCCAGACTTTTCCGCCCCAGTCTCTACTTCGCCGCCAACGGCAGAGTCGCCGGGCACACCGGCCCTGTGGGCGTATACGGGTTCCGGTTCTCGGCAAAACACTGCCGCACCAGCGCCGCACCGTACCGCGCCCGCACCGGAGCCGAAACATCCGCCTCCGTCACCTCGTTGAAATGAAACGTCACGTGCCCCTCCGCCGACACCGTCGCCAGCAGATACCCATACACATCCGTGCGCGCCACCTCCGACCCCGCATGCTGCGCCGGCAGACGATATCGCACCGCCCCGGCAGTCCCCACGATCCACCCTGACAGCACGTCGTCCTGGGCGCGGCAAGCCGTCCGGTACACCTCCGACATGACGAAATGCGAGTGACTCGCCAGCACCTCGACCTCCTTGCCCGAGCGCCTCCGGAACGCAAGCAGATCGCCATACACCCGGCGGCCGCTCTCGGTCCCCGCCGGCGACTCGTTCATGCTGTGCCCGGCCGAAAGGCTGTCCGGCAAAGCATCGTGCATGCCGACCACCACCGTCCGAACCCCAGCGTCCGCCTCGTCCTGCTTCAACACCTTCTCAAACCACACCACCTGCGGCGTTTCAAACTCCTCCGGCGACGCGTTGTCGAGCGTAATGAAGTCCACGTTGCGCACCCGCCAGTGATAGTACCCGTGCACCGCATGGTCCGACGGATCGTCGCGAAGTCGCTGCACCCGGATCGGAGCGGCGTCAAACCAGTCCGCAAACTGCACCAAGAGCTCCGGCCGCGTCTTCCCGACCAGCTCGTGATTGCCGATCGCCAGAAACACCGGCATGTCGCCAAACGGCGCCATCTGCTGGTCGATAAAGTCCTGCCAAGCACCACTCGTGTAGTCCAAAACAGTCAACTTACCATGGTGCGCCGCCAGCATGTCCTGATCAAAATCGTAGAGCGCCCGATAGTCCCCCAGATGCCAATAGAACTCAGCCTTGTCCGCCCGCGCCTCTGCCGCGATCGCCGGCATCACGACATCCCCGCAGTTGCGCGAATCCCCCGAAACCGCAAATCTCCAGCTCAGCCCCGGCGCCTGTCCCAACCCAGCGGACGTAAGCCCAGACAACACCACAGACGCCCAAAGCCGCTTCATCCTCAATCTCCACCTCCCTCCAAATGTACTGTCAAAAGGCCCAAAGCCGACCCGCCGGCCCCATCATTACAATCAACACATGCCCGAAACAGCCGCCGCCGAGAAAGACCTGAGAGACGACCGAGCCGACAGTCAGGAGATTCACGACCGACAGGACCAGACCGGCCACCGCTACACCCCCGCCGAGATCGAGCCCCGCTGGCAGGCCCGCTGGGACGCCGACCCAACCCTCTACGCCGCCGACCCGCCCACCTCCGGCAAACCCAAATACTACGTCCTCGAGATGCTCCCCTACCCCTCCGGACAGCTCCACATCGGCCACGTCCGCAACTACTCCATCGGCGACGCCCTCGCTCGCTTCATGTGGATGCGCGGCGCCAACGTCCTCCACCCCATGGGCTGGGACGCCTTCGGTCTACCCGCCGAAAACGCCGCCCTCAAGAACCACACACCGCCCCGCGATTGGACGCTCTCGAACATCAAGGCCATGCGCGCGCAGTTCCAACGCTTGGGCTTCTCCTACGACTGGAGGGCGACCGAAGTCACCACCTGCCTCCCCGACTACTACCGCTGGAACCAGTGGTTCTTCCTCAAGATGTACGCCGCCGGCCTCGCCTACCGCAAAAAAAGCAAGCTCAACTGGTGCCCGGACTGCCAGACCGTCCTCGCCAACGAGCAGGTAGTCGCCGGCCGCTGCTGGCGCCACGAAGACACCCCCGTCGAGCAGCGCGACCTCACCCAATGGTTCCTCCGCATCACCCGCTACGCCGACGAACTCCTCGCCGACCTCCAGCAACTCACCGGCTGGCCCGAAAAAGTCCGCACCATGCAGGCAAACTGGATCGGCCGCTCCGAAGGCGCCGAAGTCACCTTCAACGTCGTCGGCAGCTCCGAAACCATCACCGTCTTCACCACTCGCATCGACACCATCTTCGGCGCCACCTCGCTCCAACTCGCGCCCGAGCACGCCGTCGCCCAGATCTTCGCCGCCACCAACCCCGATCTAGCCGCCCAGATCGAAGACCTCCTCGCCCAACAAAAACTCGCCCGCGCGTCCGGCGACCTCGGCGCCATCGAAAAACACGGCGTCCCCACCGGCCGCTTCGCCACCAACCCCTTCTCCGGCGAACAGATCCCCATCTGGATTGGCAACTACATCCTCGCCGACTACGGCACCGGCGCCATCATGAGCGTGCCCGCCCACGACGAGCGCGACTTCGAGTTCGCCACCAAATATGGCCTCGAAATCCGCCGCGTCGTCGCCCCCAACCTCGACACAGACAGCCTCCCGCTCCCCTACACCGCCGAAGCCGAAGCCGTCCTCATCGATTCAGCCGCCTGGACCGGCGAGTCCGCAATCGCCGCCCAACCCAAGATGGCCGCCCACGCCCTCGAGAACGGCTTCGGCCGCCCCACCGTCACCTACCGCCTCAAAGACTGGGGCATCTCCCGCCAACGCTACTGGGGCACACCCATCCCCATGGTCTACTGCCAGCGCCCCACCTGCGGCGACAACGGCCTCGTCCCCCTCCCCGAATCCGCCCTCCCCGTCCTCCTCCCCGCACAGGTCGAGATCACCCAGCAAGGCGGCAGCCCGCTCGGCCGCGACGAGACCTTCGTCAACACCACCTGCCCCCAATGCGGAGGCCCCGCGCGCCGCGAAACCGACACCATGGACACCTTTGTCGACTCGTCCTGGTACTTCTACCGATACACCGATGCCCACAACTCCACCGCGCCCTTCAGCCCCGAAAAAGCCAACTTCTGGTTCCCCATCGACCAGTACATCGGCGGCGTCGAGCACGCCATCCTCCATCTCATCTACTCGCGCTTCTGGACCCGCATGATGCGCGACCTCGGCCTCGTCCAAAACTCCGATCCCGCCGCCCGCCTCTTCACCCAGGGCATGGTCATCAAAGACGGCGCCAAAATGTCCAAATCCCGCGGCAACGTCGTCTCCCCCGACGAGATGATCGCCCGCTACGGCGCCGACGCCACCCGCACCTACGCCCTCTTCGCCGCTCCCCCCGACCGCGACCTCGACTGGCAAGAAGACGGCGTCGCCGGTGTCAGCCGCTTCCTCTCCAAGGTCTACCGCCTCACCACAAAGTACGCCGACCTCGTCCGCGACACACCCGCACCCGACAGCCCGCCGCCCGCCTCGCCCGCCGCCGAGACCCTCCTCCGCAAACTCCACCAGACCATCAGCAAAGTCACCCTCGACTTCAGCGGACGTTGGCACTTCAACACCTCCATCGCCTCCATCATGATCCTCGTCAACGAGATAGCCGCTCGCGAAAGGGCCATCGACACCGGCGAAATCTCCCCCGCCGACGTCCGCGAAACCCTCCGCGCTCTCGTCCTCCTCCTCGCTCCCTTCGCCCCCTTCCTCTCGGCCGAGCTCTGGGAGCGCATCGGCGAGGAAGGCTCCGTCCTCCGCACCCCCTGGCCCGTCGCCGACCCCGACCGCGCCCGCGAACAAGAGATCGAAATCCCCGTCCAGGTCAACGGCAAGCTCGTCAACGTCGTCACCCTCCCCGCTGACGCCACCGAAGACGCCATCCAAGCCGCCGCGCTCGCCGACGAAAAAGTCGCCCGCCGCATCGACGGCAAGACCCCAACCAAGGTCATCGTCGTCCCCGGCAAACTCATTAACATCGTGGTGCGCTAAACGTGGGCGAGTCCCCCCAGACCCCCGCCTCCCAGCCTCATACCTCCGGCCGGCCCCAGACCCCCGCGCCGCCGCGATCGCCCCTCCGCACCGCTCCCGTCCGCGGCACCCAAAGCTTCGTCCACACCCTCTCCTGGTGCTGGCGCCACCCCTCCCTCACCGCCCTCGAAATCCTCTGGCGATGGATCTTCGGCCTCGTCGCCCTCCTCGTCTTCGCCCGCGAAGGCCTCCACATCTTCCACCTCGCCACCGCCGGCACCGACGACCCCGGCCGCCTCGGCCTCGCGCACTTCACCCTGCTCGACCCCATGGCCGCCGCCTCC
>CAXTYQ010000111.1:0-9791 GCA_964248505.1 uncultured Acidobacteriaceae bacterium | reverse complement strand
GTCATCCTGAGCGAAGCGAAGGACCCCTGTAGTTGCCTTTGCCCTTGCCGTTGCCTTTTATTCCAGATCCATTTAGATCTCCAAAACACACCAAGATCCAGACCTAAGTCCAATGCCCTGAAGATTTTGAGACCAAACACACCAGGGGTGTGGGGGTACCCCCATCCAGGAGAAACCAACGTGCCCGAGCCCACACCCAACTTCACCCCCCGCGAAGCCGCCCGCATGCTCGGCATCAGCTACCCCACCATCAAGGCGTGGATCCTCTCCGGCAAACTCCCCACCCACCCCACCCCCGGAGGTCACCACCGCATCTCCGAAGAAGCCCTCGCACCCTTCCGCGACGCCGAAGCGGCCACCGCCCCATCCCAGACCCGCGACCGCTTCCGCAAGGTCAGTGGCCGCAACCAACTCGTCGGCAAGGTCGTCAGCATCCGCATCGAAGGCCTCCTCGCCCAGGTCGTCCTCTCCCTCCCCGGCGGCGCCGAGATCACTTCCATCATCACCGCCGACGCCGCCCGCGAACTCAGCCTCAAAAAAGGCGACGAGGCCGCCGCCCTCATCAAATCCACCGACGTCATGATCGAAAGGATCTAACCCGCAGCCTCACAGACCATACAAATCAAATCGTGTAAAGTCAGAGGACACATCCCAGCCCCTGGAACTGTCCTTTTGCCCCCGATCCCGCTTCTCACTCGACATCTCCTGCTCCTCGCCCTTCTCTGCCTCTGCGCGGAGGCCGCCTCGGCCCAGATCGCCGGCAACCTCCGCGGCGAGGTCCTCGACCCCGCCAACCTCGGCCTCGGAGGCGCCCGGATCACCGTCACCGAGGAGTCCACCGGCGCCGCCCGCACCTCCACCACCATCTCGGCCACAGGCGAGTTCCTCGAAGCCGACCTCCTCCCCGGCCGATACCAGATCGAGGTCACCGCGCCCGGCTTCAACCGCCTCCTCCGCCGCGACGTCACGGTCAGCACCGGCCTCACCACCAGCCTCAACCTCCACCTCACCCCCGGCGCCCCCGACCAGACCGTCACCGTCTCGGCCGACGCACCGCTCCTCCAGGCCGCCGACAGCGACATCCAGACCTCCATCCCCCGCCCTGACGTCCTCGGCCTCCCGCTCAACGGCCGCAACTTCATCCAGCTCGCGACCCTCGCCCCCGGCGTCTCGCTCCCCCCCGGCACCCTCCTTCCAAGAATCAACGGCGGCCGCCCCCGCACGAACGAGTACCTTTTCGATGGAATCTCCGCCCTCCAGCCCGAGCCCGGACAGGTCGCCTTCTTCCCCATCCTCGACGACATAGAGGAGTTCACCGTCGAGAGCAACAACGTCGGCGCCGAGTTCGGTCGCTTCAACGGCGGCGTCGTCAACCTCTCCACGCGCTCCGGCACCAACACCCTCCACGGCTCCCTCTACGACTTCTTCCGCAACGAAGCCCTCAACGCCCGCAACTACTTCGCCACCCCCACCTCGCGCAAGCCCGAGTACCGCCGCAACCAGTTCGGCGCCACCCTCGGCGCCCCCATCCTTCACAACCGCCTCTTCTTCTTCGGCGGCTACCAAGGCCAGCAGCAAGCCATCGCGATCCCCCGCATCTCAACCGTCCCCACCCTCGCCCAGCGCCAGGGCATCTTCACCGGCACCGCCCACATCTTCGACCCCACCACCACCGTCTTCTCAAACGGCGCCTACACCCGCCACGAGTTCGCCAACGACGTCATCACCCGCACCTTCGACCCCGCCGCCGCCAATCTCCTCGCCCGCATTCCGCTCCCCACCAGCACCGCAACCGCCAACAACTACACCCGCACCGCGGACGACCTCGACCACCAGAACCAGTTCGACGCCCGCGTCGACGCCAACCTCCGCCGCTCCGGCCGCATCTTCGCCCGCTACTCGTACTTCCATGATGTAGAACAGCCCGTCTCCCCCTTCCCCGAAGGCTCCGGCGCCATCACCGGCTCCGTCACCGGCACCGGCAACGTCGCCGGCCTCTCCCACGTCCTCGGCCAGCAGGCCGTCCTCGGCGAGACCCACACCTTCGGCGCCCGCATGCTCAACGACGCCCGCCTCGGCTACACCCGCCGCTCCAACAACATCCAGGGCGCCACCCTCCCCGGCCCTGCCTCCGCCGCCCTCGGCATCCCCGGCATCCCCACCAACGCCGCCTTCTCCGACGCCCTCCCGCTCTTCACCATCACCGGCGAGCAGCAACTCGGCTCCTCGGCCAGCGTCTTCTCCCAGTACCAGACCGGCGTCTGGGAGGTCGTCGACTCCTTCCAGATCACCACCGGCCGCCACGCCCTCAAGTTCGGCGGAGACCTCCGCTCCTATCAGCTCAACGCCATCGCCCCACCCAACCCCACCGGCCTCTTCAGCTTCACCACCACCGGCACCAACCAGCAAGGCCTCGCCCTGCCCTCCACCGACAAACGCACCAACGGCAACGCCCTCGCCTCCTTCCTCCTCGGACAAGTCGACACCTTCTCGATCGACTTCCAGAGCAGCGTCCTCCGCCCCCGCGACAACATCCAGGAGATCTTCGCCCAGGACGACTGGCGCCTCACACCGCAACTCACCCTCAACCTCGGCGCCCGTTACACCCTCAACCACCCCTCCACCGAGAAGAACAATCAGGGCGCCATCTTCAACCTCAGCACCCAGCAGCTCCAGTACCTCGGCGTCGACGGCTTCCCCCGCTCCGCCCGCGAGCTCCACTACGGCAACCTCGCCCCGCGCCTCGGCTTCACCTATCTCCTCACCCCTCGCACCGTCGTCCGCTCCGGCTTCGGCATCGTCTTCATCGACCAATCCGGCATCACGACGCCCTTCACCACACCGCAGTTTCCCTTTATCCAGAACGTCCGCCAGGCCACCCAGGACAGCATCAACGCCGCCCTCACGCTCTCCTCCGGACCGACCGTCCAACCCATCCCGCTCACCCCCGACGCCGGCCTCGGCCAAAGCGTCTACACCGCCAACCGCAACCTCGGCTCCGGCTACGTCGAGCAGTGGAACCTCGCCGTCCAACGCGAGCTCAAACAGAACCTCTCCTTCGACATCGCCTACGTCGGCTCCCACATCGTTCACGTCGGCATCCCCGACGCCAACCTCAACCAGCTCCCCGTCTCAAGCCTTCCCGCCGAGTCCACCCCCGCCGGCCTTGCCGCCCTCAAAGCACTCCAGGCCAAGGTCGCCAACCCCTTCTTTGGCCAGATCCCCGCTTCTTCCGCCATCGGCGGCCGCACCGTCGCCGCCGCACAGCTGCTCAAGCCCTTCCCCCGCTTCCAGAACGTCGCATACTACCGTAACAACACCGGCACCACGAACTTCAACGCGATCGAGGCCAAGGTCGAGCAGCGCCTCTCGGGCGGCCTCTCGTTCCTCTTCAGCTACACCCACTCCAAGCTCATCGACGACGCATCGTCCGTCTTCTCCTCGACCGTCTTCTCGTCACCCAGCTCCAATAGCCTCATCGCCGCCGACGTCAACCGGCCATACCTCGAACGCGACAGCTCCAACGGCGACGTTCCCAACGTCACCTCGCTGAGCGCGCTCTACCAGGTGCCCGCCGGCCGCGGCCATCGCTTCGCCTCCTCCGGCATCGCGTCCGTGCTCGCCGGCGGTTGGAACGTCAACGGCATCAGCTCGCTCCAGTCCGGCATGCCCGTCACCGTCACGATGGCCACCAACGACTACAGCTTTGCCGGCATCGTCACCCGCCGCCCCGACCTCATCGCCCGACCATCGCTCTCCCCCAGCGCGCGCACACCGCAGGTCTTCTTCAACACCGCAGCCTTTGCCGCGCCCATCGGCGTCCTCGGCACCGCCTCCCGCAACCCCGTTCGCGGCCCTGCCTACCGCGATCTCGACCTCGCCGCCATCAAGCACACACCGATCTCGGAACGTACCGACCTCGAGTTCCGCGCCGAACTCTTCAACGTCAGCAACACCCCGGCCTTCGCGCAGCCCAACGGCAGCTTCGGCACCACCGCCTTCGGCAGTATCACCTCGACCACGACCGACCCGCGAGTCGTGCAGTTCGCCCTCAGACTCAGTCGCTAGCACCCCGCCAGACATCGCCAGAGTCTCTCCCTGTATTCCCACAGCTTCAAAGAAGCTTGGCAGAGACAAAGCAACGCTGCTAAGCTACAAACAATCTTATAGCGCTGTACCATGCAAGTCGTTGATCGGACGATATCTTCCTCTCTTAGGCTTCTGAGGAAGGAAGAGCTCTCGGCGATTGTGCAGCGATCAGAATTCGCTTCCGGCAGAGATGCGCGATAGGAAAGGTCCGTGTAATGGTTGAAGCTGTCGTGCTCTGGAACGAGCCAAACAATCTTTCGCACTGGAACTTTCATCTCGACCCCAAGTGGGTCACGTTCGCCGATATGGTCAAAGCCTCCGCCGCCAGCATCCGCGAGGCCAATCCCACGCTCCCCATCGTTCTCGGCGGCGTCTCCTCGGGCGACCCCGACTTCCTCCGCCTCATGCGCACCTACGGCCTCATGGACGTCGTCGACGCCGTCGCCGTCCACGGATTTCCCCTCGACTGGAACCACTGGCAGATCGACGATTGGCCCGCCAAGATCGCCGAAGCCGCCCAAGTCTCAGGCCTCCCCGTCTGGGTCACCGAGGTCGGCGCCTCCTCGTTCGGCGCCGAAGAGGTCGCCGCCTTCGGCCTCAGACGCACCCTCGACCTCATCCGCGGCCGCGCCGACCGCATCCACTGGTACTCGCTCTTCGACCTCCCTCCCTCCTGGCCCGCCGAAACCCGCCACAAGGAAGCCGAAGGCTCCTCCTACTACCGCCACTACTACCTCGGCCTGCTCACCCACGAAGGCAGACCCAAACTCGCCGCCGAGAAGTTCCCCACCACCGGCGAAGTCGGCCTCTGCCAGTGGTTCCACTTCGAGGACCACCGCCTCGACGCCGCGGTCGCGTGGATGAAGGCCCACAACGTCAAGTACCTCCGCACCGGCCTCAGCTGGGCCGACAGCTTCCGCCCCAACGCCGAAGCCTGGTTCGACCGCATGATGACCGCACTCGAGCCCTTCGAGGTCGCCCTCACCCTCTGCTTCACCCCCGGTCACCTCGGCCTCGAAGACCATCACACCAGCCCTCCCAAAGATGTCCAGACCTTCGCCGACTTCAGCTCCTGGGCCGTCCACCGATACGCTCCTCTAGCGGTGACAACTCCCGATCGGGAGGTCGTCGCCGCCCTATGAGCAAGCAGATCCTCATCACCGGTGGCGCCGGCTTCGTCGGCTCGCACCTCGCCGACGGCCTCCTCGCCGCCGGCCACGAAGTCCGCGTCCTCGACGACCTCCACCCGCAGGTCCACCCGGACGGCAAGCGCCCCGACTACCTCGCCCCCGAGGTCGAACTCCTGGTCGGCGACGTCCGCGATCCAAACCTCCTCCGCGACGCCCTGGACAAAGTCGACGTGATCTACCACTTCGCCGCCACCGTCGGCGTCGGCCAGTCCATGTACGAGATCAGCCGCTACATGAGCGTCAACACCCAAGGCACCGCCGAACTCCTCCAGGCGCTGCTCGACAACCGCCTCGCCCCCGAAAAGCTCATCGTCGCCTCCTCCATGTCCATCTACGGCGAGGGCCGCTACATCTGCACCAAATGCAGCCAGCCCGCCGCCCCGCCCGTCCGCCCCGTCCAGCAGCTCCGGGAAGGGAAGTGGGACGTCAGCTGCCCGCACTGCGCCGGCAAGCTCCGCCCCATCCCCACCGACGAGTCCAAGCCCTCCGAAATCAACTCGGTATACGCTCTCTCCAAGCGCGATCAGGAAGAGCTCTGCATGATCTACGGCCGCACCTACGGCCTGCCCGTCACCGCCCTGCGGTTCTTCAACATCTACGGCACCCGCCAGGCCCTCTCGAACCCCTACACCGGTGTCGCCGCCATCTTCGCCGCACGCCTCATCAACGGCCAGGCGCCGCTCGTCTTCGAGGACGGCGAACAGATGCGCGACTTCGTCAGCGTCCACGACATCGTCCGCGCCAACCTCCTTGCCATGACGAGCCCCGCCTCGGACGGCGAAGTCATCAACATCGGCTGCGGCCAGCCCATCACCATCCGACAAGTAGCCGAGATCCTCTCCACCTCGCTCGGCGTCTCCGTCGATCCAGTCATCACCGGCAAATACCGCGCCGGCGACATCCGCCACGCGTACGCCGACATCACCCGCGCCCGCAAGCTGCTCGGCTACGAGCCACAAGTCACCCACGAAGCCGGCTTCCGCGAACTCGCCGGCTGGCTCCGCTCTCAAACCGCCGAAGACAAGGCCGACACCATGCTCCAGCAACTCAGCACCTACGGTCTGACCGCCTAAACTCAAGAGGACGAGGACAAACAAGCGAAATGCCAAGAGATCGCAGCCAGATTGGCCGCAACATCCTCATCACCGGCGGAGCTGGATTCATCGGCTCAAACCTCGCAGCCCGGCTCCTCCAATCACCGGACACCCGCCTCACCCTCTTCGACAACCTCTCCCGCCGAGGCTCCGAGCACAACGTCCGCTGGCTGAAGACCCTTCCCGGCGCAGACCGCCTCACCGTCCATCGCGGAGACGTCCGCGACGCCGCACAGATCGCCGAAGCCGCCCGCCCGGCGACCGAAATCTACCACCTCGCCGCGCAGGTCGCCGTCACCACCTCCATCGACGCGCCGCGCGACGACTTCGAAACCAATGCCGTCGGCACCTTCAACGTCCTCGAAGCCGCTCGCCGCTCCGGCCGCCGGCCCCTCGTCCTCTTCACCTCGACCAACAAGGTCTACGGCGGCCTCCACTCCGTTCCAGTCGAGCCGCACAGCACACGCTACCAGGCCTCCACACCCGGCTTTCAGGGCGCCACCGAGGCCACACCCCTCGACTTCCACTCGCCCTATGGCTGCTCGAAAGGCGCCGCCGACCAGTACGTCCGCGACTACGCCCGCATCTACAACCTGCCCACCGTCGTCTTCCGCATGTCCTGCATCGCCGGTCCGCGTCAGTTCGGCAACGAGGACCAGGGCTGGGTCGCCCACTTCCTCTACTCCGTCCTCGCCGGCCGCCCCATCAACATCTACGGCAACGGCCTTCAGGTCCGCGACATTCTCCACGTGGCTGACCTCGTCGACGCCATGGAAGCCGCACGCGCGCACCTTCCGCACACCGCCGGCGAGGTCTACAACGTCGGCGGAGGCCTCGGCCGCGCCTTCTCCATCCGCGAAATGCTCTCCGAAATCGAGAAAGAAACCGGCCTGCGCCACCGCTCCACCCACTCCGAGGTCCGCCCCGGCGACCAGCCGCTCTACATCTCCGACACCGCCAAACTCACGGCCCACACCGGCTGGCAGCCCCAGCGTTCGCTCACCGAAATCCTCACCGGCATGCACGAGTTCTGGATCGCGAATCGCGACCGCATCGAGACCCCCGCCAAGCGCAAGTCCAGAACCCCCACCCTCCACAACCCACTCTCCTCGCCCGAACTCGTCGCCGAGGCCATCGCGTGAAGTTCGCCCTCGTCAACCCGCGATGGAGCTTCAGCGGCTCCACCTACTTCGGCTGCGCCGAACCCCACTTCCCGCTCGAACTCCTCTCCGCCCGCGAGTTCCTCCGCTCCGCCCACCAGGACGTCCTCCTCATCGACGCCTGGATGGAAGACCTCACCCCCGATCAGGTCCGCACCCGCCTCGACGCCTTCGGCGAAGACTTCCTCGTCATCCCCACCGCCCCGTCCTACCTCTTCTGGCGCTGCCCCCAGCCCGAACTCCGCGTCCCCCGGCAGTGGCTCCAGGCTCTTAGACCCGGCGCCCTGGCCCGCACCTCCAAATCCGTCCTCATCGGACCTCACGGCTCCGTCACCCCCATCAGCACACTCTCAAAAACCGGCGCCGACATCGTCCTCCGCGGCGAACCTGACCAGACCCTCCCCCAGCTCGCCACCACGCCCTGGGAGATGATCCCCGGCTGCGTTTGGCGCGACGCCCAAGACGTCATCCACTCCACCCCCGGCCTCGGCGCCACCGACATGCGCCTCCTCGGTCCGCTCGACTACACCGACTACCCCGTCGAACGCCACACCCATCTCCACCACATCTTCCCCAACAACGGCGCCGACCACCTCCATCACGGCGCCGAGGTCGAATTCGCCCGCGGCTGCCCCTACTCCTGCACCTTCTGCAACAAAACGCTCTTCCGCAACAAGTACCGCGAGCGCCCACTCACCGCCGTCCTCACCGAAATCGACGCCCTCATCGCTCGCGGCGTCGACTATATCTACTTCATCGACGAAATCTTCGGGGTCGGCAAACAGGTCCGCGATCTCCTCGAAGCCCTCGTCAGCCGCCCCGTCTCGATCGGCTTCCAGAGCCGCATCGACCTCTGGGACGAGACCTCGCTCGACCTCCTCGCCCGCGCCGGCTGCGTCTCGTTCGAGTGCGGCGTCGAATCGATCACCGACCTCGGCCGCGACGCGATGAACAAGAACTGCCGCATCTCGACCGATCGCATCGCCGATCTCCTCGTCTACGCCAAACAGCGCATCCCGTGGGTCCAGGCCAACCTCATCAAGACCCCCGAAGACGACCCCGCGCTCGTCGCCCAGTGGCAGACCGACCTCAAGCGCCAGGGCGTCTGGGTCTCCGAACCCGTCCCCATGTTCCCCTTCCCCGGCAGCCCCGAGTACGTCACCACCTTCGGCGCGCAGCCCGACGAACAGGCCTGGGAACGCGCCCACGCCCACTACCTCGACATCTTCGCGGCCAAAGGCTTCAGCGACATCCAGTCCGTCCAGCCCCTCTCGCTCGCCGATCTCGAGTCCCGGAGCCTCTCGCCGCGGCAGGACCTCGCATGCGCGTCCTGCTAACCACCGACACCATCGGCGGCGTCTGGACCTTCACCCAAGAACTCACATCCAGTCTCCTCGATCGCGGCCACCACGTCACCCTCGTCAGCTTCGGCCGCCACCCCTCCCCCACACAGGCCAGCTGGGCCCGCACCCTACGCACCGCCTGGCCCGACAACTTCTGCTTCCACCCCTCCGACGCCCCACTCGAGTGGATGGACGCCAACACCGACGCCTACACCTCCGGCGCCAACCTCCTCCATCGCATCGCCGCAGCCTTCCAGCCCGACATCCTCCACAGCAGCCAATTCTGCTGGGGCGCCCTCCCCCTCAACCTCCCCTGCATCATCACCGCCCACTCGGACGTCCTCAGCTGGGCCGACGCCTGCCGCTCCGAACCTCTCCCCAACTCCCCCTGGCTCCAGCAATACGTCTGCCTCGTCAACGCCGGCCTCGATCGCTGCACCGCCGTAACCGCCCCCACTCGCTCCATGCTCAACGCCCTCGCTCGCAACTTCCCGCTTCCGGCCCGCGCCCTCGTCATCCCGAACGGCCGCCACATCACCAAACCCGGCCCGACTCAACTTAACCGCAAGCTCACCGCCATCTCCGTCGGCCGCCTCTGGGACGAAGCCAAAAACATCCGGCTCCTCGGCGAGATCACCCCACCCCTCCCCATCGCCGTCGCCGGCGAAACCGAACTCACCCCCAACACACCCGCACCATCGCTCCCCAACATCACCAGCCTCGGCGTCCTCAGCCAGGAGCACCTCTTCCTCGCCCTCCGCGAGAGCAGCATCTACATCGCCCCCGCGCTCTACGAGCCCTTCGGCCTCGCCCCCCTCGAAGCCGCCCTCTGCGGCTGCGCCCTCGTCGTCAACGACATCCCGTCCCTCCGCGAAGTCTGGGGCGACGCAGCCCTCTACTTCCAAAGCCCCACCC
>CAXTYQ010000110.1:0-9949 GCA_964248505.1 uncultured Acidobacteriaceae bacterium | reverse complement strand
GGCGGGTGGAGCGGCGGCGACTGGGGGCGGACATGGCGGCGGGGCCGGAAATGGAGCTGGCGGCGGGGCGGGGAATGGGCCTGGGTTCTATGTGGATGCGCAGCCGGTGAAGGTGGATATTACGGAAGGCTCGCAGGTGATCCTGGCGAGCGGCGTGAAGGCGGGCGACGAGATTGTGGTGGATGGGCAGGAGAAGCTGCGGGATGGGAGCCGGGTAGTTCCACGGCCGGGCACGCCTCCGCAGGGCAGTCCTGTGATTGGGACGGCAGGCATGGGTCGGGCGGGGCAGGGTTCGGGTACGGGCGGGGGTGCGACGACGGCGCCTGCGCTGGCTCCGCAGGGAAAGCGGGTTCCGGGGGCGGGCGCACCGGGGACGTTCAACGGCGAGCGGATCGATCCGGACACGCGGCGGCCGGGGCAGACGTACAGCCTGGATGAGCCGGGGCGGAATGGGAGCTATGGACCGCAGGGTTCGGGGGCGGGGTCTGGGCAGGGTTCTGGGCAGGGTTCTGGGCAGGGGAGTTCGGGAGCGGGCGCTCAGCCGCAAGCTCCATCGGGATCGGCGGGGCCGCCGGCGCCGCCGCCCAGGAGGAGACGACCTTGAGTCCGTCGCGGCCATTTATTCTGCGACCGGTGGCCACCGCTCTTTTGATGGTGGCCATTTTGCTTGCCGGTGCGGTGGCGTACCAGCAACTGCCGGTGTCGGCGTTGCCGCAGGTGGATTACCCGACGATCCAGACGATGACGTTTTACCCTGGGGCGAGCCCGGAGGTGATGGCGAGTTCGGTGACGGCGCCGCTCGAGCGGCAGTTTGGGCAGATTCCTGGGTTGAGCCAGATGACGTCGACGAGTTCGGGCGGCGGAAGCGTGATTACGCTGCAGTTCAACCTGAATGAGTCGATCGACATTGCGCAGCAGGATGTGCAGGCGGCGATCAACGCGGCGACGAGCTACTTGCCGAAGGATCTGCCGAATCCTCCGGTGTACAGCAAGGTGAATCCGGCGGATGCGCCGATCCTGACGTTGGCGATGACGAGCGATGCGTTGCCGCTGACAAAGGTGGAGGATCTGGCGGACACGCAGATTGCGCAGAAGATTTCGCAGATTTCGGGCGTGGGTCTGGTGTCGATCAACGGCGGGCAGAAGCCGGCGGTGCGGGTTCAGGCGAATCCGACGACGATGGCGAACTACGGTTTGAGCCTGGAGGATATGCGGACGGCGCTGGGGACGGCGAATGTCGACCAGGCGAAGGGAAACCTGAACGGGCGGCAGCAGGCGTACACGATCGGCGCGAACGATCAGCTGCTGTCGAGCGACGACTATGACAAGGTGATTATTGCGTACCGGAACGGGTCTCCGGTGCGTTTGATCGATGTCGCGGACGCTGTGGATTCGGCGGAGAACCTGTATCAGGCGGCTTGGATGGGGACCGCGGCCGAGGCTGCGACGAAGTCTGAGCCGGCGCGCGATGCTGTGCTGAAGCCGGCGGTGATCATCAATATCCAACGGCAGCCGGGGGCGAACATTATCGGCGTGGTGGATAAGGTGCAGAAGCTGTTGCCGCAGCTGCGCGCTTCCCTTCCCGCCAATGTTGGTTTGGTGGTGCTGACGGACCGGACGAATACGATTCGGGCGTCGGTGAAGGATGTGCAGTTTGAGTTGATGCTGACCATTGCTCTGGTCGTGATGGTGATTTTTCTGTTTTTGCGGTCGTTTCGAGCGACGCTGATTCCGGCGGTGGCGGTGCCGCTCTCGATTGTCGGGACGTTTGGCGTGATGTATCTGCTGGGCTACAGCCTGAACAATCTGAGCCTGATGGCGCTGACGATTTCGACGGGGTTTGTGGTCGATGACGCGATCGTGATGATTGAGAATATCGACCGATATCTCGAGATGGGAGATTCGCCGCTCGATGCGGCGCTGAAGGGTTCGGACCAGATTGGATTTACGATTTTGTCGCTTACGGTTTCGCTGATTGCGGTGTTGATTCCGCTCCTGTTTATGGGCGACATTGTAGGCCGTCTGTTTCGCGAGTTTGCGGTGACGCTGGCGGTGACGATCCTGGTGTCGGCGGTGGTTTCGTTGACCTTGACGCCGATGATGGCGGCGAAGCTCCTGCGGCACACGCCCGCGAGCAAGCAGAATGCGTTGTATCGCAAGAGCGAAGAGTTTTTCGATGCGGTGACGGCGAGCTACGGGCGGGGTGTGAAGTGGGTGCTGGCGCACCAGGTACCGACGCTTCTGGTGACGGCGGCTACGTTTGTCCTTACGGTTTACCTGTACATTATTGTGCCGAAGGGCTTCTTTCCGGTGCAGGACACGGGCGTTCTCCTGGGGATCACGGAGGCGCCGCAGACGGTGAGCTTTGGGACGATGACGGAGCGGCAGCAGGAGCTCGCGCGCGCGATCTTGACCGATCCGGATGTGGATAGCGTGTCGTCGTTTATCGGTGTGGATGGAACGAACATGACGATGAACAGCGGGCGCATCCAGATCAACCTGCGGGACCGGGAGACGCGCAAGTCGACGGCGGCGGATGTGGTGCAGAGGCTGACGGCGAAGGTTGGGCAGGTGGCGGGGATCAAGTGTTATCTGCAGCCGCTGCAGGACCTGACGGTTGAGGACAGGGTGAGCCGGACGCAGTATCAGTACTCGATTGAGGACGCGAATACGGACGAGCTGGCGTACTGGACCGACAAGATGGTGACGAAGCTGCAGACGATTCCGATCTTGACGGATGTGGCGAGCGACCAGCAGCTGGACGGGCTTGAAGCCAATTTGATTATTGATCGGGACACGGCGTCGCGGCTCGGGGTGACGCCACAGAATATCGATGACACGCTGGACGATGCGTTTGGGCAGCGGCAGGTGTCGACGATCTTTACGCAGCTGAATCAGTATCACGTGGTGCTGGAGGTGGCGCCGAAGTTTCAGCGCAATCCGACGTCGCTTGACAATATTTACGTGAAGAGTTCGAACGGGACGCAGGTGCCGCTGTCGACGTTTACGCGCTTTGACCCCAAGCAGACGGCCTTGGCGATCAATCACCAAGGCCAGTTTCCGTCGGTGACGATCTCGTTCAATATTGCCGCGGGGAAGTCTATCGGCGACGCCGTGAGTGCGATCAACAAGGCGAAGGCGGAGCTGAATCCGCCGCCAAGTGTTGCGGCGGAGTTTCAGGGGACGGCGAAGGCGTTTGAGGCTTCGCTGTCGAACGAGCCGATCCTGATCCTGGCGGCGGTGATCGTGGTGTACATCGTCCTGGGCGTGTTGTATGAGAGCTATATTCATCCGATCACGATCCTGTCGACGCTGCCTTCGGCGGGTGTGGGCGCGATCCTGGCCTTGTTGATCTTTCATGTGAACCTGAGCGTGATTGCGTTGATCGGCATTATTTTGCTGATCGGCATTGTGAAGAAGAACGCGATCATGATGATCGATTTTGCGTTGGAGGCCGAGCGCGAGAAGGAGATGGCGCCGGAGGAGGCGATTTATCAGGCGTGTCTCCTGCGGTTTCGGCCGATCATGATGACGACGATGGCGGCGTTGCTGGGCGGAGTTCCGCTGGCTCTGGGAACCGGGACGGGAAGCGAGCTACGCCGGCCGCTGGGGATCACGATTGTCGGCGGCCTGATTGTGTCGCAGATCCTGACGTTGTTTACGACGCCGGTGGTGTATCTGTTCTTTGACCGGATTGGGCGCAAGTACTTCCATACGGCGGAGGCGGACGCGGAGTTGCGGGAGCATGAGCACGCGGTGAGCGCGGACTGATGGCTTACGAAGCCAACAATCCGGATATGGCCGAAGCCGAGCGGAGCGCGGAGGATCGACCGCCGCAGGCTGGGTCCGTGAACTTTTCCGCGCCGTTCATCAACCATCCTGTCGCGACGTTTCTCTTGTCGATTGCGGTGATTCTGGCGGGCTCTGTGGGGTACAAGCTGTTGCCGGTCGCGAGTCTGCCGCAGGTGGAGTATCCGGTGATCTCGGTGGGTGCGGGTCTGCCGGGCGCGGATCCGGAGACGATGGCGTCCGCGGTGGCGACGCCTCTGGAGCGGCAGTTTGCGAAGATTGCGGGAATCAATGAGATGACGTCGTCGTCTTCGACTGGGTCGGCGTCGATCACGATGCAATTTGACCTGAGCCGAAGCGTGGACGGAGCGGCGCGCGATGTTCAGGCGGCGATCAATGCGGCGCGGAGCCAGCTGCCGGCCAATCTGCCGAGCAATCCCACGTACCGCAAGATCAATCCGGCGGACGCTCCGATTCTGATTCTGGCGTTGACGTCGGATCAGCTGGCGATTCCGCAGATCTACGACGCGTGCGACAGCATCCTGGCGCAGAAGATTGCGCAAGTGCAGGGGGTGGGGCAGACGTTTTGCGGCGGAAGCGCGAAGCCGGCAGTGCGGGTGGAGGCGAACCCGACGCTGCTGGCGGGGTACGGCGTCGGTCTCGAGGAGCTGCGGGCGGCGATCGGAAGCGTGAATGTCAATCAGCCGAAGGGGTACTTGCAAGGCGATGGGCAGCGCTGGAACGTGGGTGCGACGGACCAGATCTTTGGAGCCGCGGCGTATGCGCCTTTGATTGTCGCGACGAATCTCGGTCCGGTGAGCTCGGCCGTGGCGAGTTCGGGGCTGCCGTCTTCGGTGGCGAGCGCGGTTTCGACGGGTACGACGACGAGTGCGAATGGAAGTGCGAGCACGGCGGGGGCGGGGAGTGCTTCGGGGTCGACGGGGAGCTCGGGATCGACGAGCGGCGTGGCGACGACGGCGAGTGCACCTGTCTCCGGTCCGGGATTGAACGCGCCGGCGACCGGCGTGGGTGCGACGCACGGTGTGGTGCGGATTCGCGACGTGGCGCAGGTGGTGGATGGCGTGGAGGACATTCACACGGGCGGTCTGTTCAACGGGAAACCGGCGATTCTGGTGATTGTCTTCAAGAGTCCGAGCGCGAATGTGATCAGTACGGTGGACAACGTCTTGAAGATGCTGCCTACGCTCGAGGCGTCGATTCCGCCGACGATCAAGGTGGATGTGGCGCTGGACCGGACAACGACGATCCGGGCGAGCGTGAAGGACGTGACGCGGACGCTGGTGCTATCGATCCTGCTCGTGATCTTGGTGGTGTTTCTGTTCCTGCGGGAGTTTCGGTCGACGCTGATCCCGAGCGTCTCGGTGCCGCTGAGTCTCCTGGGGACGTTTGGCGTGATGTATGTGCTGGGATACTCGCTCGACAATTTGAGCTTGATGGCGCTGACGATCTCGACCGGGTTTGTGGTGGATGACGCGATTGTCGTGATTGAGAACATCAGCCGGCATCTGGAGAACGGCAAGAGGCCGTACGAGGCGGCGATGATCGGATCGCGGGAGATTGGATTTACGGTGCTCTCGATGTCGACGTCGCTGGTGGCGGTATTTATACCGATTTTGCTGATGGGCGGGATTGTTGGGCGGTTGTTTCGGGAGTTTGCGGTGACGCTGTCGGTGGCGATCGGAGTATCGCTGGTGGTGAGCCTGACGACGACGCCGATGCTGAGCGCGAAGTTTCTGAAGGAACATTCGGCGAACCGGCATGGGTGGTTTTATCGGTTGGGCGAGCGTGGGTTGGGGTGGCTGACGGCGGAGTATGAGCGCGGTCTGCGGTGGGTGTTGCGGCACCAGCCGCTGATGCTTCTGGTGACGGTGCTGACGTTCTTCCTGACGGTGTATTTGTACATCCTGGTGCCGAAGGGGTTCTTTCCGCAGCAGGATACGGGTCGTTTGCAGGCGCAGATTCGCGGGCAGCAGGATGTGTCGTTCGACGCGTTGAAGGCGAAGATGGTGCAGCTGGCAGCGATTGTGAAGGCCGACCCGGGGGTGCAGAATGTGATGTCGTTTGTGGGTGGGGGCGGGCCGGGTGGGGGCGGCGGCAATTCCGGCAATATGTTTATCTTTTTGAAGCCGGATGCGGAGCGGCAGAAGTCCGGGGACAGCTCGGAGGTGGTGATTAATCGGCTGCGGCCGAAGACGGGCGCCATCCCGGGTGTGGTGCTGTACTTGCAGTCGCAGCAGGAGTTGCGGATCGGCGGGCGATCCTCGGCGACGCAGTATCAGTACACGCTTTCGGCGGATAATCTCCAGGATCTGGATGAGTGGTCGCCGAAGCTGATGGCGGCGATGACGAAGCTGCCGGAGCTGAAGGATGTCGCGACGGATCAGCAGGACCAGGGACTGTTGGGGCAGTTGGTGATCGACCGCGACACGGCGAGCCGGTTGGGCGTTTCGCCGTTGGCGATCGACAATACGCTTTCGGATGCGTTTGGGCAGAAGCAGGTGTCGACGACCTACGAGACGCTGAATCAGTATCACGTGGTGATGGAGGTGGGGCAGGAGTTTCAGCGCGATCCTGGTGCTTTGAACAACATTTACGTGAAGAGCACGGCAGGCGCGATGGTTCCGCTGAGCGCGATTACGCACTACGAGACGCGGCGCACGCCGCTTTCGGTGAACCACCAGGCGCAGGCACCGGCGACGACGCTGAGCTTTAACTTGACGCCCGGGGCCTCGCTGAGCCAGGCGACTGCGGCGATCGAGCAGGCGCGGGTGGATATTGGGATGCCGGCGACGATTCGCGGCGGGTTTGCCGGGACGGCGCAGGCATTTCAGGCGTCACTTTCGAGCGAACCGATGCTGATCCTGCTGGCGCTGGTGACGGTGTATATCGTGCTTGGGATCTTGTATGAGAGCTTTATTCACCCGCTGACGATCCTTTCGACGCTGCCTTCGGCGGGCGTGGGTGCGCTTCTGTTCTTGCTCTTGTTCAAGGTAGAGCTGAGCGTGATTGCGATGATCGGCATCATCCTGCTGATCGGCATTGTGAAGAAGAATGCGATCATGATGATCGATTTTGCGCTGGTGGCGGAGCGCGAGGAGGGCAAGACGCCGGAGGAGGCGATTTACGAGGCGTGTCTGTTGCGGTTTCGGCCGATCATGATGACGACGATGGCGGCTCTGCTGGGTGGTCTGCCGCTGGCTTTGGGGACGGGAACGGGGAGTGAGCTGCGACGTCCGCTGGGGATCACGATCGTCGGCGGCCTGATTATTTCGCAGGCGCTGACCTTGTTTACGACGCCGGTGGTGTACTTGTTCTTTGACCGTCTGCGGATCCGGTTTGAGCGGGTGAAGGCTCGGCCGGGGAAGATGGAGAGCGCGCCAGAGCCGGTGGCGGGGGATTAGAGCATTTCTCCCGTTGCTGCGAGTCGGTGACGAAGAGAGCCCGTTGCCTTTGGAGTAAAAGGCAACGGGCTCAGCGAGCTTCTAGTCTAGAGGTTTCTAGACGAGGGCGGGTTCTCGCTGGACCTGGTCGAGGTGCTGGTGGGTGAACTGGGGGACCTCGGCGGTGTGGGCAGCGTGCGTCGAGGGGAAGTAGGCGTCGCGGATGTACTGGCCGAGCATGCGGTCCGTGTTGAAGAAGGAGCCGTTCATGGCGATGCAGTGCTGCTGCATGCGCGCCCAGTTGTGTTTATCGGCGAAGAGCGGGGCGATGGAGTGTTCGAGTTTGGTGTAGAGGCTTTCGGCTTCGGCGGCCTCGTTGTCAGCGTCCTCGATGGCCCAGCCGGTGACGCCTTCGGCGCAGCCTTCGATCCACCAGCCGTCGAGGGTGGAGAGGGAGGGGACGCCGTTGAAGGCGGCCTTCATGCCGGAGGTTCCGGAGGCCTCGTAGGGCCGGAGCGGGGTGTTGACCCAGACGTCGACGCCTTGGGTGAGCTGTGCGCCAAGGGGCCAGTCGTAGTTTTCGAGGTAGATCACCTTGAGAGCGGGCGAGGTGATGTTTGCCGCCGCCGAGAAGACGTCGCGGATGAGACCTTTGCCGGCCTTGTCGGCGGGGTGGGCTTTGCCGGCGTACAGGATCTGGAGGCCGCCGATCTTTTCGGCGATCGCGGAGAGGCGTTCGGGGTCGTGAAAGAGGAGGCTCGCGCGCTTGTAGGTGGCGACGCGGCGGGCGAAACCGAGGGTGAGGACGCCGGGCTCGAAGCGGACGCCGGTGCGAAGCTCGACTTCGGCGAGGAGAGCTTTCTTGCCGATGCGGTGCGTGCTCGCGATCTGCTCCGGGCTGATGCCGTAGACGGAGCGGAAGTACTGGTTGTCGGTGCGCCAGCAGGGGATTTCGAGGTCAAGGAGCTGCTCGAACGGTTTGGAGAGCCAGGTGGCGGCGTGGACGCCGTTGGTGATGGAGTGGATGGGGTAGTCGGGGAACATGTGCTGCGAGACCTTGCCGTGCTGCATGGCGACGCCGTTGGTGAAGCGGGCGAAGCGGAGGGCGAGGTAGGTCATGTTGAAGCAGCCGTTGTGGATGCCGCCGGCGGTCTCGATGGTGCAGGCGCGGTCGTTGCCGAGGACCTGATACATCTGGTCGATCCCGAAGCGGTCGTGGCCGGCGGGGACTGGGGTGTGAGTGGTGAAGACGCAGACATCGCGGACGGCGTCGAAGTCGGCGGTGGTGGCGGCGCAGACGGGGCGATTGGTTAGGCGATCTTCGAGGAGGCCGATCGAGAGGAGGGCGGCGTGGCCCTCGTTCATGTGGTGGACCTCGGGTCGGCAGCCGAGGGCGTGGAGCATGTGGATGCCGCCGAGGCCGAGGACGGTCTCCTGGCAGAGGCGGTAGAAGCTGTCGCCGCCGTAGAGGTGGTCGGTGAGGCGGCGATCCCAGGGGTCATTGCCTTCGACGTCGGTGTCGAGGAGGAAGACGGGGAGGATGTGGCCGGTGACGCCGGTGACATCGTAGCGCCAGGCGCGGACGAGCACGCGGCGGCCGTTCATGAAGAGTTCGATGGTCTTGTTGGCCAGGGGGAGGGTGGCTTCGGGGGACCAGGGGACGTCGGTCTCGGTCTGCTGTCCGACGCTGTCGAGGTGCTGGCGGAAGTATCCGCGGCGGTGGACGAGGGAGACGGCGACCATGGGAGCGGCCATGTCGGCTCCGGAGCGGAGGGTATCTCCGGCGAGGACGCCGAGGCCGCCTGAGTAGGTCGGCACGTCTGGAGAGAGGGCGATCTCCATGGAGAAGTAGGCGATGGTGCGGTTAGAGAGGTCGAACGAGGAGGTTGGGACGAGGGGTGAGGTAGCGGGGATAAGGCTCATGCGGGTTGAGGATCCTTTGGCCTAAGACGGGTTGAGTGATGCATGGAGCGAGTAGGCTCCGATTGCTGATGGTACGTTGCCGGAGATCTTCTGGACTGGACCTCGTGCGGTTCCGGCTGACGTCGGCACGTTCTGCTAATACAAGACAAGCTTACCAAAGCAAAGTTGCGTCCGAGCTGATTTTGGGTGGTACCGAGGTGTGATCGTTAGGTACTTTGGTTGGACGCGATTGTGGCGATTGGGTATGAGACGTGCCCTGGTCGGGTTAGATCGGTACGGGTTGATCGGGTCGGGTTTAGACCCGGATCAGAGTTTTGGTGGGCGCTTGGGTGTAGGTTCGGCCGATCGAGATTTCTTTGCTGCCGGGGTCTTTGCGGCGGCTTTGCTGGGGGACTTCGCGGGTGGTTTTGTGGTGGAGTTGGTGTGATCGTCGCTGACGGCACGGGCGACGATCTCGGGGATCTGCTGGGCGATTGCAGGTTTCTTAGCGGGGGTTGCAGGTTTGGGAGCTGCTGTTTTCTTGGCGCTGATTCTTGCCCCAGGGGTGGGGAGGGTTGGTTTGGGCGACGTGGGGGCTGTGGATTTCCCCGTCTGTTTGGCGGCTCGCTTCCTGGGTGCCGGCGAGAGAGCGGGGGTGATTTCGGGGCGAGCAGAGGTTTGGGGGGGTGATGTTGGCGCCGTAGTTTTGGGGGCGGATGGAGGGGCGGTTTCCGTGCTGGCGGGGGCCGGGGCGGGTGTGGGGGTGGTTCGGGCGGGATAGGGGGCGGGGGGGGAGGCGGCGGGCTGGGGGGCGGGAAGGGGGGGCTCCATGCCCTGCTTGCCGGGGGCGATGGCGG
>CAXTYQ010000109.1:0-10030 GCA_964248505.1 uncultured Acidobacteriaceae bacterium | reverse complement strand
ACCGCCGTCATCCTGAGCGAAGCGAAGGACCCCTGTAGTTGCCGTTGCCGTTGCCCTTGCCCTTGCCGTTGCCCTTGCCGTTGCCCTTGCCCTTGCCCTTGCCCTTCTAGTTGTCATTCCCGAAGGGAATCTGCGTTTGCCTTTGCCGTTGCCTGTTTCACCGCCGTCATCCTGAGCGAAGCGAAGGACCCCTGTAGTTGCCGTTGCTCTTGCCGTTGGCGTTGCCCTTGCCTTCTAGTTGTCATCCCCGAAGGGAATCTGCGTTTGCCTTTGCCGTTGCTCGTTTCACCGCCGTCATCCTGAGCGAAGCGAAGGACCCCTGTAGTTGCCGTTGCCTTTGCCTTGCCCTTCTGGTTGTCATTCCCGAAGGGAATCTGCTGTTGCCTTTGCCGTTGCTCTCGCCCTCGCCCTCGCCCTTCCGTTGTCATTCCCGAAAGGAATCCGCTTTCCCCTCACATCCCTCAGCTCCCCGTCCCCACCCGGACCTCACTCATCAAACCAATCGTATTCCCCTCCAAATCCTCTAAAAACGCCATCCAGAGATCATGGTCAGGCATCTTCGCAACCAGATGCGGACCCCGAGAAAACACCACACCCCGCGCCAGCAAGCTCCGATGGGTCTGCTCTAAACTGTCCACCTTGAAGTAAAGAATGGTCGAGTTCGGCCCAAGCGGTGCCTCCTTCCTGTCCCCTTCCGCGGCTCCCAAAAGCAGCCGGACAGACCCGCACTGAAAAAATGTCATCGAGCCTGCATCAAACAGAAATCTCAAGCGGAGCGTGTCCCGATAAAACGCCGTCTGAGCCGCGAGATCGCGAACCGTGATGGCAATCTGACCCAGCGTGTCTAGAAGTACAGCTTCGGTGTCAAGAGGTGTGCTCATCAGAACTCCCAAAACTCAGATTTATTAGCCAGACCTGGCGCAACGACCCCCGCCGATTCCATAGAATACAAGCTAAGACAAATCACCCCTGAAGACCGCTAGTGATCCATGCTTGAAACACTTAAATCCTTTGCATGCAATATTTTGAGAGGCCACACAGACCAGAAAAACTGGATTTCTGGACCCGAGGCAGACCGAGATCCAGACCTAAGCTCAATCGATAGAATATTTTGCACCGAAAGCAGATAGGAGAGGGGGGCACGAGAGCCCGCAATCGCAACGCAATAGTTCGAGCCGGCACAGACACGCTCGAACCCAATGCAAAGAGGCCTACTTCTTCGACCGGTTCGGATCCGGCGGAACCTTCTTCCCCGCCCGCCGAGCCTCGCTCAAAGCGATCGCAATCGCCTGCTTCGGGTTCGTCACCTTCTGCCCGCTGCGCCCGCTCCGCAGCGTCCCCGCCTTCATCTCCCGCATCTCCCGCGCAACCTGAGCGCCCGCGGCCGGCGAATACCTCCGCCCACCACCCTTCTTCGCCGCCGCCTTCGCCGAAACCTTCTTCGCAGACGTCTTCTTCGCGGACGTCTTCTTCGCAGGCGCCTTCTTCGCCGAACTCTTCTTCGCCGCCACCTTCCGCGACGCCGCGCCGGTCGCCTTCGTGCTCGCGGACTTCGTCGCTCGCTTCGCTACCGCTGTCTTCTTCGTCGCCAAGAGTCCTCCTACAGGACACACCCACCGACACATAGGAGATCTTCAGGCCACATCCGCGTTGCACAGCGGATGGTGCATCTCTTGATCCCAAGCCGTCACACCGCGTCCAGCTTCTCCACCACCAACTCATTCAACAGCGCCGGATTCGCCTGCCCCTTCGACAGCCGCATCACGTTGCCCACAAAGAACGCCGCAACCGTCTTCTTCCCAGCCCGATACTGATCCACCTGCTTCGGGTTCGCTGCAATCACCTCGTCGATCATCCGCTCGATCGCCGCCCGATCCGAGATCTGCTGCGGCTTCTCCCGCTCATACACCGCCGCAAAATCCTCGCCACTCGCAAAACACGCATCGAGCAGCGCCTTCATCTGCTTGCTCGAAAGCGCGCCCGACTCCAAGAGATCCGCCGCCATCACCACACCCGCCATCGTCACCGGCGAGCCGTCCATCTCCAACCCCGCCGCTCTGAGCCGCGTCGTCAACTCACTCAGCAACAGCGCCGCCACCCGCCGCGGACTCTTCGCCAACCTCGCCGCCCCCTCGAACTGGTCCGCAAACGCCCGCGTCGCCGTCAACGTCGCCGCATCCTGCTCCGAGATCCCGTACTCCGCGATCATCCGCCGCCGCCGCGCCTCCGGAAGCTCCGGCATCGCCCGCAGGATCTCCTCACGCCACGCCGCGCCCACCACCAGCGGCGGCAAGTCCGGCTCCGGAAAGTACCGGTAATCGTGAGCCTGCTCCTTCGACCGCATCGAAAACGTCCGGCCCTCCGCGTTGTTCCACAGACGGCTCTCCTGCACCACCCGTCCACCCTCCTCCAGCACCCCAATCTGCCGCCCAATCTCGTACTCCAGCGCCGCCCGGATGTACCGAAAAGAATTGACGTTCTTCACCTCAGCCTTCGTCCCGAACCGGTCCGCCCCCTTCAGCATCACGCTCACGTTCGCATCGCACCGCAGCGACCCCTCCTCCATATTGCAGTCGCTCACACCCGTGTACAGCAGGATCTCCTTCAGCCGCGTCAGGTACTCAAACGCCTCATCCGGACTCCGCAGGTCCGGCTCACTCACAATCTCCACCAGCGGCGTGCCACACCGGTTCAGGTCGATATACGTCCGGCTCGCCGAGTCCGCAAATCCGTCATGCACGCTCTTCCCCGCATCCTCCTCGAGATGCAGCCGCGTGACGCCGATACGCTTCGTCCGCCCATCCGCGTCCGGAACAGCGCCTGCGGCCGGGACCCAGATCTCTCCGTGCTCCGCAATCGGCTTGTCGAACTGCGAGATCTGGTACCCCTTCGGCGAGTCCGGATAGAAGTAGTTCTTGCGCGAAAACACACTCGTCTCGCGAACCTCGCACCCGATCGCCTCTGCCGCCAGCACCGCAAACTCCACCGCCCGCCGGTTCAACACCGGCAAAGCCCCAGGCAGCCCCAGGCACGTCGGGCAAACATGCGTGTTCGGCTCGCCGCCATACTCATTCACGCACCCGCAAAACGCCTTCGTCCGCGTCAGGAGCTGAACATGCACCTCCAGCCCAATCACAGGCTGGTACTTCGCGAAAACTTCCGGTAACAACGCGCTCATCGCTGACCTTTATCGAGAAACATTACGTATTTGATTTCGGATTTCTCGGTAAGCAGCATCAGACCGTCTCCGGGAACCTCCGTTGTTGCACCGTCCTCTTCGACCCAGGCCGCTTGAGCGAGAAACACGGTGCGTTCTTCTCCGGATTCAGCATACTGTTCCAGCCAGCCGATTACGCTGCGACCATCACCTAAACCGACCTGCACATTGCCCCTGAAATTCAGAAAAACATCGGTCCAGACAGATTCTCGGCTGCTCCGCTGTGTCAGCCTCCACCTACGGAGGAGCTTCAGCAGAAGGTCGTGACCTCTGACGTACCCCCAGCCAAATCCGAGAACAAGAGCGATAAGAACAAGGCTCAGCAATCGGGAACGATGAACCGAGAGGTTGGACGGAGCAGTGCTGTTGATTGTTCCAGCAGACCATTCCAGAGGCAGTTTAGGTCCGAAGATCGCAAAATAGCAGATATACGTAAAGAAGCTGAAGATGAGCGCCTTGATGATGCGCTCCAACTCCGTCTGCTGAGATCGCGCCGACATCATGCGCATCACCCGAGCACTCACAAAGCCGGGTAGCAGGACGAGCAAGGCCAGAACCGCTTGCAGTCCCTGAAGCATCCGAGCTTATTTTCCTGGTCTTAGAGGAGGAGTCGGTACTCGGACGGGCACCGGGCGCTGATAATTCGGCGGAGGAGGCGGATTATAACCGCTTCGTACTTCACCGCTGTTCGCCTTGGATGAGGATGCATTCGACATCTGCCGCTCCTGTGATCTCTCTTCATTATATCGAACCGATCTACGCCGGCAGTTCAGGCGGCCTGCATCCTAAGCAACAAGACAACACACAACAGTAAGCAGGTCACCAATGCCCTTCCCCTTCCGCCGCCGCCGCAAATCCAAGCCCGAGCCAGCCCCAGCCGTCGTCGCGCAAAAAGACCTCGAACGCCCCAGCGCTCAAGAGATCTTCGAGCAGGTCGCCAACAACGCCCGGCAGGAGCTCAAACGCTCCAGCATGGCCCTCGCCATCTCGGGCTTTGCCGGCGGCGTCTTCATGGGCCTCAGCGCCATGGGCAACGCCATCGCGCTCGCGATGCTCGGCACCACCAGCCGCACCCAGTTCGTCGCCAAGATGTTCTATCCCATCGGCTTCATCGTCGTCATCCTCGGCAGGTCGCAGCTCTTCACCGAAAACACCCTCTACCCCGTCGCCCTCGTGCTCGCCGAAAAGCGCCACTTCTGGAACACCATGCGCCTGTGGTTCTCCGTCCTCCCGGCCAACGTCCTCGGCGCCCTCACCTTTGCCGCGCTCGCCAGCCTCACCAGCGCGCTTCGCCCCGACGTCGTCCAACAGCTCGCCCAGCTCGGCCTCGAAAACGTCCACCGCACACCGTCCGCCATCTTCTGGAGCGGCGTCATGGGCGGCTGGATCATCGCCCTCGCCGCCTGGCTCGTCTCCGGCTCCCACTCCATCACCGGCTCCGTCATGATCATCTGGATCCTCACCTTTGTCGTCGGCCTCGGCAACTTCGCCCACTGCATCGCCGCCAGCGGAGAGGTCCTCACCGCCGTCCTCATCCACCAGATCCCGTGGAGCGCCTACCCCGCCTGGTTCTTCCCCGCCGTCGCCGGAAACATCTGCGGCGGCGTCGGCATGGTCACCCTGCTCGAATACGGCCAGGTCGTCTACGGCGACGAGGGCGACCCTAACGAGAAAAAGTCCCTCGAAGAGGTCGAGAAAGCCGCCGCGTAACAACATCTCCGAACCGCCGCAACTTCTCTCGTACAGCCGGAATCTCATGCGTGCGAGACAGGACCGATCGTCGTCGCATAAGTAAGGATCTTCATGCCAGAAGACACCGTACCGAGCACCGCCCCAGAGACACCGCCCAGAACTGTCAAGATCGTCCGCTTCCACCAGCTCGGCGGCCCCGAAGTCCTCCAAATCGACGACCTCCCCCTCGCCGAGCCCGGCCCCGGCGAGGTCCGCCTCCGCGTCAAAGCCATCGGCCTCAATCGCGCCGAACTCGTCTTCCACATGGGCCGCTACCTCATCCAGCCCGTCCTGCCCTCAAAGCTCGGCTACGAGGCCTCCGGCAGCGTCGAAGCCGTAGGCGAAGGCGTCAGCCCCACGCTCATCGGCCAGATCCGATCCACCGTCCCCGCCTTCATGGCCGACAAATACGGCGTCTACGGAGAAGTCGCCATCGTCCCCGCGTCCGCGCTCGCCTCCTACCCCGAACACCTCTCCTTCGAAGAAGGCGCCAGCATCTGGATGCAGTACCTCACCGCCTGGGGCGGCCTCATCCACGTCGGCAAGCTCACCCAGGGCGACTTCGTCATCATCCCCGCCGCCTCCAGCTCCGTCGGCCTCGCCGCCATCGAGATCGTGCGCGCCGAGGGTGCCACCTCCATCGCCACCACACGCACCTCAGCCAAGAAATCCGACCTCCTCGCCGCAGGCGCCGACCACGTCATCGTCACCGAGGAGGAAGACCTCGTCGCCCGCGTCAAAGAGATCACCGCCGACAAAGGCGCTCGCCTCATCTTCGACCCCGTCGCCGGCCCAGGCGTCCTCCAACTCGCCGAAGCCGCCGCCGATCACGGCATCCTCCTGCTCTACGGCGCACTCAGCTCCGATCCCACACCCTTCCCGCTCTTCCCCGCCCTGATGAAACTCCTCACCGTCCGCGGTTACACCCTCTTCGAAATCGTCACCGTCCCCGAACTCCGCCTCACCGCTGAAAAGTACATCTTCGACCACCTCGCCGCAGGCAGCCTCAAGCCCCGCATCGACCGCACCTTCCCCCTCTCCGAGATCGTGGAATCCCACCGCTACATGCAATCCAACCAACAGATCGGAAAGATCGTCGTCACCGTCTAGGCAGTTCTCCCGGTACGTCCGTGCACACGCAAGGCAACCCCCGTTCGCAAGACGTCCTAAGCCCATGCCCGCAGCCTCCATCGCCGAGTTCCTCCGCGACCCCGACCAGATCCACCGTCGCGAGGAACTCCTCGCCTTCTTCGGCCCGCACGCCGATAAATACCTCGCCGTCTACGACCGCCTCCACAGCAGCGCAAATCGCGTTCCCGGCAAAAAGTTCCAGTTCAACTTCTTCGGCGGCGGCCTGTCCGGCCCAGCCTTCTTCGTCGGCCCGGTCTGGTTCTTCTACCGCAAAATGTGGCTCTACGGCGGCATCCTCACCGGTCTCATGGTGCTCCTCGCCGCCCTTCCAGCCTTCCTTTCCGTCGGCCGGCTCAGTCTGCCCATCAGCATCGGCATCGCCATTGGCGCCAAGCAAATCTACGTCTCCCACGCCATCAGCACCATCCAGAAACTCCGCGCGGCCAATCCCACCCTCACCCCACAAACCCTCGCCCAAGCCGGAGGCGTCTCCAAAACCGCCGGCTGGATCAGCGGGGCCATCTACGCCCTGCTCCTCCTCCTCGGCATCGCCGGCACCATCTACATCCTGCACCACGGGCTTCCGCGGAGCTAAGCCATCGGTAAAGGTGGTTCTAAGTCAGGCTCCTGGTATTAGGAGGAGAACCCGCCATCGGACTTTATGAGCTGTCCATTAATCCAGGAACCGGCAGCAGACAACAAAAATGCGACAAGATTGGCGGTGTCGCTCGGAGTGCCGAGTCGGCCGCTAGGCTGTCGTCCCGTCAACGAACGCCGAGTCTCAGCATCCATCCAACCCGTGTCAACGGGGCCAGGGTTGACTACATTCGACAGAATTTTCGGGTGAGCAAGCTCGCGAGCTGCTGCAAGCACAATCCGATCCAGAGCTCCTTTACTCGCTCCGTACGGAAGGTTCCAAGTCGTATGGTCACTCGTGAGAGCAACTACTCTTCCACCGCTTTCCGGTATCTGCAGAGCAAACTCTTTGAGCAAAAGCCAGCTCGCCCGAGCGTTGACATTGAAGTGACGATCAAAAGATTCAACAGTCGTACTGAGTATGTCTGAGTCGACCGATTCACAATGGGCGAGAACAAGTGCCGACACAGGCCCGAGAGCCTCGCGAGCAGACTTCAGCAGCTCACAGGCAGCTTCCGGCAGCTCTAAATTTGCCGGGATACAAACAACACGAGCCCCCATCGCCCTCGCATCCCGCGCAATCAGAGAGATGTCACCCGGACGCTCACCCCAGGGCATCCTTGCGTCGTACGGCGTCCAGTACGTCAGCGCGAGATCCCAGCCTCCAGCGGCGAGCTTCGTTGCAATAGCAGCTCCGATGCCCGCCGCCCGACCTACCCCGGTAATCAAAGCTGCAGGCCTCATAAAGGCAGTTTATTCGAGCAAACATCCAGAAGTGGTGCGTGTATGCTGACCATCTCGAAACCCCTCAGCTCACCCCGCATCGTCCCAGCCCCATATCGCCGCCTCCGACGATCCCCGGAAACATCTCCATCCCACGCAAGCTCGATACAATCAAAGCACCAATGATTCTCCCCTTTGTCCGCGATCTCCTCGCCGACCTCGAACACTCCGAAGCCTTTGAACGCGTTCGCCGCCACCTGGCCGCAGGCACCGGCCGTCGCCGCGTCTCCGGCCTCACCGCGACCGCGCGCGCCCTCTACCTTCCCCTCTTCGTCCGCGCCTCCAACGCTCCCTGCGTCGTCCTCGTCCCCGACAACAAAGCCGCCGAAAGCCTCCACGCCGCCGTCCTCTCCGCCTCGGATCTCACGGGCGCTCTCACCCGCTCGCAAGTCCTCCGCCTCCCCGCGCACGACGTCCTCCCCTTTGAAAACCTCTCCCCGCACGCCGACATCCAGGAGTCCCGCGCCGCCACGCTCTGGAAGATCGCCAGCACCAGCGCCTCCACCCCACGCCTCGTCATCGCGCCCGTCGAATCGGCCTGCATGCGCCTCTTCCCGCGCGACCACTACACCGCCCTCGCCCTGCGCCTCCGCGTCGGCGAAGAGCACCTCCCCGACATGCTCGTCGAGCACCTCCTCTCCGTCGGCTACACCCGGGTCGACGTCGTCGAAATGCCCGGCCAGGTCACCATCCGCGGCGGCATCATCGACGCCTACTCCCCCGAGCAGGACCGCCCCGTCCGCATCGACTTCTTCGGCGACGAGATCGAGTCCATCCGCCGCTTCGACCCCGAAACCCAGCGCTCGCAATCCACCCTCGACGAAGCTCTCCTCCTCCCACTCACCGAGACCCCCGTCACCGATCGTCTCCTCGGCGCCATCAACGCCCGGCTCACCCGCTCCGGCTCCGCAGCCGCCGCACAACTCGAAGGCGGCGAAACCCCCAGCGAACTCCAGACCCACATAGCGACACGCACCGGTACTGAAGCAACAATCTTCCCCGGATGGGAGTTCTTCGCCCCCGTCGCCGGCGCACGGAGCACCCTGCTCGACCTCCTCGGCCCCACCACCCGCGTCTTCACCGAAGAGCCCGCCATGATCAAAAATCAGGGCGAACGCTGGTGGAACAAAGTCGAGCAGCGCCACGACCGCTCCGGCATCGGATCGCTCGTCCGCCCCGAAGACATCTACGTCTCGCCCTGGGCGCTCGACGACCGCCTCCGCACCTTCACCGGCTGCGAGCTCGACCAGCTCGGCGCCGTCGACATCCTCGACGCCGATCGCTCCGACCTCTCCGAAGTCAGCTTCTCGACACGCCCCACCATGCGCTTCCACGGCTCGATCCCCGCCCTCATCGAGCAGCTCAAATCCCTCATGGCCGCCGACGCCCGCATCCTCCTCACCGCGCCCAACCAGGGCGAGGTCGAGCGCCTCGCCTCCATGCTCCAGGAGTACAGCCTCCCCTACCGCCTCGGATCACGCGGCGAACAGGCCGGCTCCTTCACCATGTACTCCGAAACCTCCTACCTCTCAGGCGACCTCCGCACCCCGGTCATCGTCAACACCGCCATCGCCGCCGGCGTCCAGATCCTCGACCTCGATCGCGCCACCGCCCGGGAGGTCGTCGTCTTCGGCGCCAACGATCTCTCCGACGACGCCGACGTCAGCGCCCGCCCCGTCCCACGCAAAAAGTCCAAGACCTCCGCCTTTATCTCCGACTTCCGCGACCTCGCCGTCGGCGACTACGTCGTCCACGTCGAACACGGCATCGCCCAGTACTGCGGCCTCCGCGTCCTCGACGAGGGCAAAGGTGACCCCGGCGACCCGCCACCGCTCGAACTCATGATCCTCGAGTTCGCCGACACCGCCAAACTCTACGTCCCACTCACCCGCCTCGACCTCATCCAGAAGTACCGCTCCACCGACACCGGCCCCGCCCCCGAGCTCAACAAACTCGGCAGCCAGCAATGGTCAAAAACCAAGGCCCGCGTCAAAAAAGCCATGCAGGACATGGCCGCCGAGCTCCTCAAGCTCTACGCCCAGCGCGCCGCCGCCGTCGGCACCGCCTTCTCCCCCGACAGCAATCTCCAGCGCGAGTTCGAAGACTCCTTCGCCTTCACCGAAACCGATGACCAGCTCCGCGCCATCGCCGAAATCAAGCGCGACATGGAATCCATCCAGCCCATGGACCGCCTGCTCTGCGGCGACGTCGGCTACGGCAAAACCGAAGTCGCCATGCGCGCCGCCTTCAAAGCCGTGCAGGACTCGAAACAGGTCGCCGTCCTCACCCCCACCACCGTCCTCTCCTTTCAGCACTTCGAATCCTTCAAAAAACGCTTCGCAAACTTCCCCGTCAACGTCGAAATGATCTCCCGCTTCCGCACCGCCAAGGAGCAGAAAGAGATCCTCGAACGCACCGAGGCCGGCAAAGTCGACATCCTCATCGGCACCCACCGCCTCTTCTCAAAAGACCTCAAATTCCAGGACCTCGGCCTCCTCGTCGTCGACGAAGAGCAGCGCTTCGGCGTCCGCC
>CAXTYQ010000108.1:0-10646 GCA_964248505.1 uncultured Acidobacteriaceae bacterium | reverse complement strand
TGGCGGCGACGGCCGGCCTGCCGACGCCGCCGTCGGCGCCGAACGCCTTGACCCTGCAGCAGGTGCTGGCGCTGGCGCAGACGCAGAACCTGAACCTCCTTGCCGCGCGGCAGAACATCGAAGCGACGCGGGCGCAGGAGATCCAGGCCGGACTTCGGGTGAACCCGTACCTTGCCGTTGCCGGCAACAATATTACGCTGCCGAACAACGGCAGCGAAGGCAATCCTCCGGGCTACGCGGTTCAGGTTTCGCGGCTTTTTGAACGCGGCGAGAAGCGGCGGTACCGCCTTGATGCCGCGCGCGCGACCACCGAGCAGACCACCGCGCAGGTGCTCGACCAGCAGCGACAGACTCTTTTTACGCTGCGCCAAGCCTTCACGAACATGCTGATGGCCAAGGCCGCGCTCGTCCTTGCGCAGGCGAACCTGAAGGACTTTCGGCGCGAGGTCCAGATCAACAATGACCGTCTGCAGGTGGGCGACATCGACAAGCTGGACTTTGAGCGGCTGGATCTGCAGCTGGCCCAGTTTGAGTCTGACGAAGCTACCGCGCGAACCAACCTTACGCAAGCGAGCTACCAGATTCAGACGCTGCTTGGGTCCGCGCAGCCTTCAGCCGACCCCAACGTCTTTGACATTCGCGGCGACATCTTTCCGCCGGCGATCGCGGTCAACCCTGTTGCTCTTCAGGCGACCGCGCTCGCCAACCGACCTGACCTCCTCGCCGCGCAGTCCGCGGTGCGGGTTGCCGACGCGAACCTCCGGCTTGCCTTTGCGAACGGCACCACGGACCCTACGATCGAGGGCGAGTACGACCGTTCAGGCAGCTACAACTCGGCGGGTTTCTCGGTCAACATTCCGCTGCGCTTGTTTGATCGCAACCAGGGCAACAAGGAGACTGCTCGATTTCAGGTGTCGGGGTCGCAGCTTTCGGCGTCGGCAACGCAGAATCAGGTTCGCTCCGATGTGGCGCAGGCGGTCGTCGGGTACAACATTGCGAAGTCGCTTTCGGACCGGTACCAGGCTCACTATTTGGCCGAATCGAAGGATGTCCTCGACATCGCGCAGTTCGCATATGAGCACGGTGGACTTGCGCTGATCGACTACCTTGATGCGTTGCGCGAGGCCCGCACCGTGACGTCGAACGCGCTTGCGGCGTACAGCCAGACGTGGCTGGCGATCCACCAGATCTCGCTGGCCGCGGCGACCGAGGTTGTGCCGTAGTCTGCTGAGAGCTGTCAGGGCAAGTGTCGCTTGACGCGACCGGGCGAGCACAGTAGCGTGTGAGAGCCGACGCGCCTGAAGAGAGGCCCAGCGCCAAAATAGAAAGACGCTTGCCCGACACGATGTATCTGCCCGCGACCTATACCGCGCAACTTGGCTTCATGCTTGCGAGCATGGTGCTTTGGGGATCGTGGGCCAACACCGTAAAACTGACGCCGGGATGGTCGTTCCAATCCTTTTACTGGGATTACGTCGTTGGGGTGGCGCTTGGCTCGGTGCTGTGGGGTTTGGCGCTCGGTGGCGGCGGCGGTTTTCTCTCCGCTCTGGGCGGAGCGTCCGGGCTTGCGATTCTGCTTGCCGTGCTTGCCGGCGTCGTCTTCAACGCCGCGAATCAGCTGCTGATCGCGGCCATCGATCTTGCCGGCTTGGCCGTCGCGTTTCCGATCGGGATCGGTTTAGCGCTGGTGGAGGGCGTGGTGCTCAACTACATCCTGGCGCCTGCGGCCAACGTGGTCCTGCTCTCGGGCGGCGTCTTCCTGGTTGCGTTGGCCATTGTGGTCGACGCGCTTGCCTACCGTCGCCGTGAACAGGCGCAGCCCGCCGTCACGCGCCTCGGCATTGTGCTTAGCCTGGTCAGCGGTGCTCTGATGGGTACGTTTTACCCAATCCTGACGCGCGCGATGCAGGGGCCGCGCGCTCTCGGACCCTACACCGTCGTGCCGTTCTTTGCGGTTGGCGTTGCTCTCTGCGCGATTCCGGTCAACTTGCGGATCTCGCGGCGACCTTTCTCCGGCGCGCCTGTTCCGTTTAGCAGCTACACTGGCGCTCGTCCCTCGTGGCATCTGTGGGGTATCGTCGGCGGCCTGCTCTGGGATTGCGGACTTCAGTCGAACCTCCTCGCGTCGCGCGCGCAGATGGTGGGACCGGCGGTCTCGTACGCGATCGGCCAGGGCGCGACGATGATCTCGGCGGCGTGGGGTGTTTTTATCTGGGGCGAGTTCCGCCGTTCCTCGCGCGTTACACATCTTCTGCTGGCGCTGATGTTTGTCTGCTTTCTGGCGGGCCTTAGTTTGATCGCGCTTGCGCCGACACATTAGCGGGAGCGAAACAGGTAGTGCACCAGGAACAAGATGACCAGACCCCAGGCTACGGGGCGCACCTCTCGGCTTCGGCCGGTTGCTAGAAGCACCGCCGTGTAGATGACAAATCCGATGGCTAGGCCGTCGCTCGCCGAGGTGAGGGCCATGAGCAAGAGCGTTACCAGGGCCGTGGCAGCGATCGTCACGTCGCGCAGATCGAGCTCCGCCAGACCCTGCATCATGAAGACGCCCACCATGACCAGAGCCGATGTGGTCGCGGCGGCCGGGACCACGGCGATCAGCGGCGTCACGAACAGCGCGAGGAGGAAGCACACGGCGACGGACACACTCACCAGACCTGTGCGGCCGCCCTGCTCCACACCCGCGGCCGACTCGAGATAGATGATGGCGGTCGTGCTGCCGAGGAGAGCTCCGCCGGAGGCAGCCGCTGCGTCGGCTGAGAGCGCCTCGCGAAGCTTTGGCAGGTTGCCCTCGGCGTCGGTGAGATGCGCGCGCGTGCCGATGCCGAACAACACGGCCATTGCCGAAAACAGGTCTGTAAACAGGAGCGCAAGGACGATGGGGAGACATTGCCCTGGGTGCTGAAGCGGGTAGCGCAGATCGAGCTTGAACGCGACCGGGGCCATGGAGTTCGGCCAGGAAAACACGTGCGCCGGCAAGTCGGTGAGGTGCCGATGGCCGGGCGGTCCGGGCAAGAACAGACCTGCCAACGTGGCCAGGATGATGGACAGCACAAGCGCTCCGGGAACCCGCCGGACGATGAGTACGATGGTGAGGATTGTGCCGACGAGCGCGAGGAGCACGGTGGGCGAACTCATGTTGCCGAGGCCAACGATGGATCGCGGATTTGCCGTGACCACACCCGCGTTGCGGAGGCCGAGGAAGGCGATAAACAGACCGATCCCAGCGCCGACGATGCGCTTGAAGGCAATGGGAAAGGCTTCGATGATGACGCGGCGGATGCCTGTGAGCGAGATGATCATGAACAAAATGCCGGTGTAGAAGACCATTCCGAGCGCGGCTTGCCAAGGGATGTGCATGCCCTGGCAGACCTGCACGGCGACGTACGCGTTGACGCCCATGCCGGGCGCCATGGCGAGCGGATAATTTGTGCGCAGGCCCATGAGGACCGTGAAGATGGCCGCGATGACCGCGGTTGCCGTGATGAGCGCGCCGCGGTCCATGCCGCTGGCCGAGAGCACCAGAGGGTGCACGACGAGCACATAGCTCATGGTGCTGAAGGTTGTGAGCCCGGCCAGGATTTCGCGGGGCGCCGTCGATCCGCGTTCCGAGAAGTGGAACCAGCGATCGAGCGCACGCGACAGGCTCTGGGGCCACAGGCTCTGGGGCGCGGAGCCTGGTGGTGAGGAGCTTGGTGGTGTGGATCGATGCGGACTTGACTGCGTGCTGGAGAGCGATGGTGGCGCCAAGGTCGACCGGACCTCCCGGAAAGCGTGAGTAGACCGGAGCCCGGCGACATGCCTGGGCGCGGAGCACGAACGCGGAATTTTGCTTCTGTTGCACTGACTCTACCGCACAGATATCAGCGGGGAGGCACGAACTTTGGTTGACGCCGCGCCCGGATCGCAGTAACGTCACGCTAACCCCTTGCAGCAAAACACAGATCTCCTAATTCCCTCGTTGAGGTGCCATGAAGCGTTTTGCCGCCGTCCTGTCGACGCTGTCGCTGTCACTGTTTGTTCTGTCCTGTCCGGCGCACGCGCAAGCCACGGGCTCGATCTCCGGTCGGGTCGTCGATCCAACGGGCGCTGCCATCCCTGGGGCTGCCGTGGCCGTTACGAACCAGAATACGAACCGGGAGCGCCACCTCGAAACCGGCCCGGACGGCACGTTTTCCTTTGTTGTGCTGCCGATCGGAGCGTATAGGGTGCGGGCCCAAGCCGCCGGTTTTCAGCCGCTCGAAGTTGAGAACACGTCGCTTGAGAATCAGCAGACGCTCGATCTTGAACTGAAGCTTCGCACGCTTGCGGCGACCAGCTCGGTTGAAGTGGAGGCCGAAGAGAACGAGGCGGCGGTCCAGCGCACGGACGCCACGCTTGGGCAGACGATCCACGCGGAACAGGTGGCGGACCTGCCGCTCAACGGCCGCGACTTCGCCCAGCTCGCCCTGTTGACGCCGGGCACAACGCGCGGCGAACAGACCTCCGACTTCCTGAACCAGGGCACGAGCAGTGAGGTGTCGTTTCGCGGCTCCGTCTCGCTTTCGGTGCAGGGCATGGCCGAAAACACCAATGACTGGCGGCTCGACGGCATCGACGATAACGAACTGACGGGCGGCGGCGTGAGCTTTCTTCCCGAGATCGACGCGATCCAGGAGTTCAACGTTCTGACCTTCAACTACTCCGCGCAGTACGGATCGCGCGGCGGAAGTACGGTGCTTGTCTCGACCAAGTCCGGCACCAACCATCTCCATGGATCGGCCTTCGAGTTTTTTCGCAACGACGTGCTGGATGCGCGGAACTACTTCGACCCGATCAAGAAGGGCAAGTACCGCCAGAACGAGTTTGGAGGTTCGCTGGGCGGCCCCATTGTGCGCGACCGCACCTTTTTCTTTGTCGATTATCAGGGCAATCGCGTGCGCCAGGCCGCGCCCGTCCTGAGCATCGTGCCGACCGACGCCCAGCGCACGCAGCACATCTTCACGAACCCGATCTACAATCCGGTGCCGACCCTCGCCGCACCGAACGCGGCCGCGCGCACCAGCTTCTACGACCTCACGCGCCAGGCGTATCACATTCCCGATGCGCTCATCAGCCCGATCGGGCAGGCGATACTGAATCTCTACCCGAGCCCTCTGCCGGCCGGATCGCCGGGCTTGTCGGGGGCGTTCAACTACACCGCGAGCCCGACGCGCACGCTGAATGACGACGAGTTCGACGTCCGAGTTGACCATCAGATTGCCGAGAAAGACCGGATGTTCGCTCGGTTCAGCTGGGACAACGGACAGCAGTTCAACCCGTCCGGTCTGCCTGGGTTCGGAGCGCGCACGTCGTATACGAGCACGACTTACTTTCGCGCGCGGGTCCGCAACTTCGCGCTATCGGAGACCCACATTTTTTCGCCGCATGTTGTGAACCAGGCGGCCGCGGGCTACAACCGCGACTTCAACACGATCCGCGGCGTGGGTTACGGTACAGAGGAGGCGGCCAGCCTTGGCATCGTCGGCGCCAACCTCGGCGACCCCGCGACCTCCGGGATGACGCTGATCAACGTTACCGGGTTCAACCCGATCGGCGATCGCCTGTACTCGCCGTACCAGGGCGGGACGAACGTGTTTCATTTTTACGACTCGCTGAATGTGGTGAAGGGCAAGCATAACCTTGTCCTCGGCTTTGACTTCCGGCCGATGCAGAACAACGGCCTGGGGGAGACGTATCTGCACGGGCAGATGGCGTTTACCAAGAACTTTACGGCGTACAGCACGGGCACGACCTTTGCGCCGACCATCACCGACCATGCGAGCGGGCAGACCGGCGCGAACGGCAACCCGATCGCCAGCCTGCTTCTGGGCTACCCGGATGCGGGCAACCGCCAGAACCAGGTGAACAGCGGCGTGATCGGCCGGCGATGGAAGGAGTATCGCGGATACGCGCAGGACAACTGGACGGTTACACCGACGCTGACGCTGAACCTCGGCCTGGCGTACGGCGTGACCACACCGATGTCGGAGGCTCAGGGACGGATTGCGAACTTCGACATCAACACCGGCACCTTCTTTGTGGCGGGAGCGCAGGCCAACACCTACCCTGGCACGGTGCCGTCGAACAAGTACGCCGGTATCCACACCGACTTCTCGGATGCCGAGCCGCGGTTCGGGTTTTCCGCATCTCCGCTCGGCCCCGAACGGAGCACGCTGCTGCGCGGTGGATATGCTATCTTCCACGACACCTCGCACCTGGGTCAGTCGGCCGGGATTCACCAGAATCCGCCGTACACGAACACCTACACGTTCACCACGAACGACATCAACCCGGCGCGCGTGCTGCTCACCGGATCGCCGATCAACGGCTTTCCGGACAACAGCCAGCCGCGGAATCCGACCACCTACACCGGATCGCTGGTCGCGCAGGATCGCAACTTCAAGCAGGGTGTGGTGCAGCAGTACAACGTCAACATTCAGCAGGGCGCTCGAGGCGCGGTTGTCACGATTGCGTATGCCGGAACTCATGCCACGCGGCTGTTCAACAACGTCGGATCGTTCAACGGCGCGGCTCCTGGACCGGGCAACAACACTGCCAGCCGCCGGCCTTTTCCAACGCTGAACTCGATCGCCGACATCTCGTCCAATGGGTGGCTCGTCTACAACTCACTCCAGGCAAAGGTTGAGGAGCGCCTGCACAACCTGTATCTGCTGGGCGCTTACACCTACTCGCAGGCGCTTACGAATGGATTCTCCGAGGCCGTCACCACTCTGCCGGGGTCGACGTACTTCCCGCTTACGCTTGGGCCCAGCTTTTACCACGGTGCGCCGGTGCTTGTTTCCGACCCGAACAACGCTGCGGGCGATCCCCTTTCGCCGTACGCCGATCGCGGGCTGTCGTCGTTGCAGCTCCGCAACAACTTTACGGCGAGCGCTATTTACTCGCTGCCGGTCGGCAAGGGACAGCGGTTTCTGTCAGACAGCAGCCCGATCGTCAATCAGGTGGTCGGGGGATGGCAGGTGAACAGCATTATCACGTCGCACAGCGGGTTTCCGCTGGCTTTTACGCAGGCCACGAATACCTCGGGATCGGGCGTTACGAATCGGCCGGACCTTGCTGCGGGCTGCGGCCTCTACGCCGGCGCGCATGCGGTGAGCCGATGGATCAACACGAGCTGCTTCACGGCTCCGCGCGCGACGCAGCTCGGCGATGCTCCACGGACGGTCGGCTACGGCCCGGGCCGGACCAACGTGGATTTTTCGCTTTACAAGAAGTTCTCGACGTTTGAGGCGCAGACGCTTGAGTTCCGCGCCGAGTTCTTCAACATCTTGAACCACTCGCAGTTCGGCCTGCCCGACCAGGGCCTGGGCGACGCTGCGTTTGGCGCGATTTCGACCACCGTTCACGAGAATCGGCAGGTCCAGTTCGCGCTCAAGTACCTTTTCTAAAGCGGATTAGGGTTGGTCTGAAGAACAAACAACCCCAAGAACAGCAGCAGATTCCCTTCGGGAATGACAACAAAAAAGCAAATACCTCCGTTGCCTCTAGACGGCACGCGTTGGGGTTATGCTGAGGTTGTTCCATGGAGGCAGACCGATCACCGTACACACTATGCGCTCTGCCCGGCCGAGGCCGGCACTCCTTGCGGCTGTGGCCGCCTTTACTTCGGCGGCCGCCTTCAGCTTTGCACAAGCCGCGCCGCCGCCGACTCCGCCCGCTGGCGGCCGCCTCGTTATCGCCGATCAGGACGCCTCCGGCCCTGGCGGCTCGGACATGGCCGCGCTGCTTGTGCTGCTTCAATCGCCGAAAGCGCACCTCCTCGGCATCACGGTGGTGACCGGGGACGCGGGTCGCGACGAGGAGGTGGCGCACGCGCTCCGTTTGCTCGAAACGGTCGGCCGCACGGATCTGAAGGTGTACCCCGGGGCGGTTGTTCCGCTTGTCCGCACGGAGGCCTGGACGCGCCTGAACCAGCAGATGTACGGCAAGGTGACGTGGATGGGCACATGGCGCGAGTCGCATTCCACTGCTCCGAACGAAGTTTCGCCGGTGCAGGAGGGCGCGCCGATGACCCAACCGGCCGACGAAGACGCCGCGCATTTTATGGTCCGCATGGTGCACCAGTATCCGCATCAGGTCACCATTTACGCCGCCGGACCGCTTACCAACGTTGCCCTTGCCGTTCGCCTGGACGCACATTTCGCCGAGCTCGCACAAGAGCTCGTCGTGATGGGCGGCAGCCTCGCTCCGCGCACCGAAGCGCACGAGTGGTACAACCGGCCGCGCCACGAGTTCAACTTCTGGTTCGACCCTGAGGCCGCCTCGATCACCCTGAACGCCGCCTGGCCGCGCATCTCGGTCACCACGGTCGACGCCTCGGTCCAGACGAAACTTTCGGGCGTCCTCGCGGCGATGCAGGGCTCGCCCGCCATCTCCGCCCGCTACCTTATCCAGTACAGCAAACAGACCGGCGCGTCGGATATTGCGTGGGACGAGCTCGCCGCCGCGACCTGGCTTGACCCTGCCATTACAGTCCACGCGCGCGATGTGTTGATGGATGTCGACCTCGACCACGGAGCGCTCTACGGCGAAACTCTTACCTGGTCTGAGTTCGATAAGCCGACGCTGCCTCACCGGACGGTGCATGCACAGGTGGACGTTGACGCGCCGCGGCTGGAACGGGATTTGATTGAGCTGTTCACGGCGCCGACGCCTGGCGCGCACGATCCGCGACCGCTGCCTGCCGCAGGAGTGAAGTAAGTCAGCCATGCCGCCGCACATCCATCAAGACACGATCGACCCCGATGTCCGCGCCCGCGCCGTCCAAGCCGCGCAGGGCAAAGCTCCGTTCGACCTCGTGCTCACAGGCGGCGAGATCGTCGACGTCATCACCGGCGAGCTCCGGCCAGCGGACCTTGGGATCGTCGGCCCCATGATCGCGAGCGTTCACCCGCGCGGCAGCCGGACGGATGCGGCGGAGATCCATGACGTTTCCGGCTGCCTGCTCGCGCCTGGCCTGATCGATACGCATGTGCACTTTGAGAGCTCGCACATGCTTCCGTATCACTATGCGTCGGTGGTCGTCCCGCAGGGGACCACGACCATCTTTTACGACCCGCACGAGATTGCGAATGTGCTTGGCGTGCCGGGCGTCCGGTATGCGGTCGACAGCACGCGCGGCTTGCCCCTGCGATGCCTGTGCCAAGCGCCGTCCTCGGTGCCGTCGGCGCCTGGGCTGGAGGTTGCGGGCGCCAGCTTCGAACGCCCTGAGATGGAAGAGATGCTCGGCTGGCCCGAGGTCCTCGGCGTGGCGGAGATGATGGACATGAACGGCGTCCTCGCCGGCTCCGAACGCACGATCGCGATCGCCGAAGCGGGCCGCGCCGCCGGGAAGCTTGTCGAGGGCCATGCTCGCGGCCTTACCGGAGCGCGCCTGCAGGCTTACTGCGCGGCGGGCATCGGCTCCGATCACGAGATCACCAACGGCGACGACTTCCTCGAAAAACTGCGCGCGGGCCTGGCCGTCGAGATCCGCGGATCGCACGACTACGTTATGCCGTTGATCGTCCAGGCGATGGCGAAGCTCCCACACCTCTCGTCGCAGATCATGATCTGCACCGACGATGTCCCGCCTGACCATCTTGTCGAAAAGGGCGGCGTCATCGACGTTCTCCGGCGCTTTATCACGTACGGGATGCCGCCGCTCGATGCGCTGCGCTTCTCGACGATCAACGCGGCGCTTCATCTGGGCCGGCGCGATCTTGGTGCGATCTGTCCTGGCCGCGTCGCTGACGTTCTCGTCCTCAAGGACCTCCAGACGCTCGCGGTGGATTCTGTCTATGTCTCCGGCCGGATGGCTGCTCGCGACGGCCACATGCTCGAAGCCATCGCGCCCCCGGGCGTCTCCGCGCTCCCCAGCAGCATGCACCTCGCGCCGCAGACGCTCGAATCGTTTGAACTTCGGCTCCCGGGGGTCACCAGCGGCCAGGCGCGCGTGCGCACCATTGAAGGCGTGCGCTTCTCCAGGTGGGGCGAAGCCACGGTCGAAGTTCGCGACGGTCGCGTCGTCCTCTCTCCCGACCTGAACCTCCTCTACGTGCAGCACCGGCATGGCCGGCACGCCGGAGGTCCGCAGCTTGCGCTGCAATCCGGGCTGCCGCAGCTGCGCGGAGCGCTTGCGACCACGTATCTTCACGACGCTCACAACCTGTTCGCGATCGGCAGCAACTCGCGCGACATGCAACTGGCCGCCAACACGCTTATCGGCTGTGGCGGCGGGATTGTCGCGGTGCAGGACGGTGTGGTGCTCGCGCTTGCCGAGTTTCCGCTTGCCGGTATGCTCTCGCCCGCGCCCCCGGCCGAGGTTGCACGGGCCTTTGCGGACGTGCGCACGGCGGCCGGACAAGTGGCCGAGTGGAAGCTGCCGTACTGGATCTTCAAGACGCTTGAAGGGATGTCGCTGGCCTGCAATCCGTTTCCGTACCTGACCGATCTTGGCCTGGTGGACGGCGAGGCGGGCGTCTTGACGGAGCTGGTGTTGGGCTGACCTCGAGCGTTTCGGCAGTTCCGGCTAGAGCGGTTCTAGAGCTGTTTTCACACAGGTATGGTTTCGGCGGTTGCAAAACTGCAGGTCTCTCCACTGCGCAGACGATAGAACTGTC
>CAXTYQ010000107.1:0-10769 GCA_964248505.1 uncultured Acidobacteriaceae bacterium | reverse complement strand
CCCGGCACCCGCCGCCCACACCCCAGCCCTCACCAACGAGGACCTCAAAGCCTACACCCTCAGCTACGGCGGAGCCCCCACCTACGTCTACAGCGCCCAAACCACCGGTGCCTCGGACACGGCGCGCTTTGTCACCGTGGTCGCCCAGGCCAACATCCAGGGCGACCTCCGCCCCGCCCTCACCAACGTCGCCGACCTGAAACACCTCGACCAGACACCACAGATGCGCATCCTCGACGTCGTTGATGCCGAAGCCTCCAACCGCGCCAGCCTCCTCGTCGAACTCCGCTCGGAAAATGCCCGGCAGTTCGCCCTCTACCGCCTTCTCGGCGCAGAGGCGGAACAGACCTTCCTCACCGGAACCACCCAGTAGGGCCTAGATCGGAAGCTGCTTCAGCCACTCCCGAAACGGCGGCCCCAAGTCGTCTCGCTTCAACCCCAGCTCCACCGTCGCCTTCAAAAAACCCAGCTTGTCCCCAGCATCGTGCCGCTTGCCTTCAAACGAGAAGCCGTACACCTTTTCGTACGCCAGCAGCGCCCTGATCCCGTCGGTCAGCTGCAGCTCCCCACCCGCGCCGGGCGTCGTCTTCTCCAGCATCTCGAAGATGCGCGGCGTCAGGATGTATCGCCCAATGATCGCGTGCTGCGACGGCGCCTCCTCCGGCTTCGGCTTCTCCACCATGTCTCGCACATCCAGCAGCCGCGGATCGCGCGGGTCCGGCGTGCAGTCCAGGCAGCCGTAGGCCGAGATCGCCGCGCCTTCCACCACCTCCGACCCCAAGATCGAACTCTGCACCTCCGCAAACGCCTCCACCATCTGCCCGATGCACGACACCTTTGCGTCCACGATGTCGTCCGGCAGCAACACGGCGAACGGCTCGTCGCCTACGATCTCCTTCGCCATCAAAACTGCATGACCCAGACCGCGCGGCTCCGCCTGCCGTGTATACGTCACCTTTGCCAGCTTCGACACCGAGCGCGCCACCTCCAGCAGAGCCGTCTTGTTCTTCGCCTCCAGCGTGGCCTCGAGCTCCGGCGATCGATCGAAATGGTCCTCCATGACCGACTTGCCCCGGCTCGTGATGATGATGATCTCCGTGCATCCCGCCGCCACCGCCTCCTCCACCCCATACTGGATCAGCGGCTTATCCACCAGGGTCAGCATCTCCTTTGGCACAGCTTTTGTGGCAGGCAAAAATCGCGTGCCCAGACCAGCCGCCGGAAACACGGCCTTGCGAATTCGTCGGCGAACAGGTGCAGCCATATGTGTCCACTTCCCCTTTTTCAGCAAAAAAGTCGTCTCTAGCATCCTAACAATCACATGCGGCAGGAGATATACCACCTTCGCGGCGCATCCACCCAGCATCGCTCCCCGCCGCCCTCACAGTACCGGCGAGTCGTTCCCCAGCATCGACCTCCGAATCACCTTCAGCGGAACCGGCCCCTGGCGCATGAAGTCATCGTGGAACCGCTGGAGATTGAACGCCGCTCCCTCTTTCGCCCGCATATCCTCGCGCAGCTTCATGATTTCGAGCTTCCCCAGCGTGTAGTAAAGATACGTCGCGTCCGCGGTTCCGCGCTTGGTCTCCACCAGACCCACCGCGTGCGTCTGATAGCCCTCGCGTACAAACAGGCCCACCGCCTGTTCGATCGTCCACTGCCCCGTTGCCTCGCCCTGGCCGGTATGCAGCTTGATCGAGTTGATGAACCGGGCATCCCGCAATAGCGCATCCTGCAGCTGCCCCAGCCGGATCAGACGCGCCTCGCGCACATCCGTCGCTCCCGCCCCGGGCTGCCCATATCCCTGGTCCAGCATCATCTGCTCGCAGTAGTGCGCCCATCCCTCGATGTTCGTGCTCGCGCCCACGATCTTGCGCACCTTCGACGGAAACTGGTTTTGCCACAGAAATTGCACATAATGCCCTGGATACGCTTCGTGCACGGAGGTGGAAATGATGGTCCCCACGTTGAAGCTCGCCATATGCTCGGCCACATGCTCCGGCGTCCAGCTCCGCTCGGGCAGGGTCACGTTGAAGTAGGCCTTGGTCGAGTGCGTCTCAAACGGCCCCGGCGGGTCCATCGAGGCAAACGTCGTCGCCCGCTCAAACGGCGGCGTCTCCTCGAGTGTCGGCTCCACCTCCGACGGAATCGTAATGATCTTCCGCGCACGAATAAACTGGATCAGACCCGCAAACGTGCTCTGAAAGGCGGGCAGGAGCTTGTCCGGCGCCGGATGATCGAGCGCCAGCTGCGCCAGCACCTCCGTTGGCGTCTTTGTCGGGTCGACCTCCTTCGCAATCCGACCGAACTCCGCCTGGTTCTTGTGCAGATCCGCGTACGCGATCGCGAGCAGACGATCGAGCGGCAGATCCACCATCTCGTCGTACGCGAGCTTCTTGCGGAAGGTCTCGGCTCCGAGACGGTAGTCGCCGTTGGAGCGCGCGAGCAGGTCCGACCGCATCCACACGCCATAGTCCTTCAGTGCCTGGATCACGGCCGCGTTGGTCCGGGCAAACTCCGCCTTCAGCTTCGGGTCCTTCGCGTCCACAAAGGCAAGCGGCACATCCTTCGTGAAGAACGCTACCAGACCCTCGATCTGCTCCAGCGCAATCTCGGTGAAGATATGCGGCGGATTCTTCAAGTTCTTCCGCGCCTCCGCGAACACCTGCGGTATCTGCCGCTCACGCGCAATCGCCGACCGCAAGCGCACGTCCGGGGGCGCAAACGGTCGTTCCATCAAGACAAAGATTGCGTTCGTCACACCGGAGGAGTAGGTGTCCGGGTTCTTCTCCCAGTTCCGGATCACTTCCAACGACAGGAGCTGCGAGCGGATGCTGTTCAACAAAATCTGTCGGTCCGCCGCCACCGAAGCGTCCAGCGCCGCCGGATCGATCGCGTCAACCTTGCCCTCGTAGATGTGCAGCGCCGCAATCTCCTTCGCGGTACTCGCCGCCGAATAGTCCTCCAGCTGCGCGTCGTACTGGTGGTAGCCCACCATCGTCCCCTCGGTCGGCGAAAAGTGAAACAGGACATCCGCAAAATACTGATCAGCCAAAGAGTCGAACGTCTGCTGAGCACCGTCCGCGCCTACACGCTGAGCAGCGGCAAAGCCTGCGGACAGGACGACGAGGAGTGCGGGGACGAGAGCAAAAAGTCGAGATCGCATACGGATCAGTGTACCGATGCGCCCTGGAGGGCTATCTCAACCAGACCTCCACAGACCTGGGTGGGGTACCTACCGCACCAGGAGCATCGCCGCCCGAAACAAGACCTCAAAACTCGTTCCCACAGCCGGGTCCTTCCCCAAGGCCGTCTCAATCGCCTTCTGGGCTGCGGGTCGCGCGTAGCCCAGATTCACCATGGCCGACAGAGCATCGTCCGCCACCGGCCCCAACGTCGGCCCGGCCGCCGCTCCGGGCGCGGGCAGCGACGTTGCAATCTCGTCGAGCTTGTCCTTGAGCTCCAACACAACGCGTTCCGCGGTCTTCTTCCCGATCCCTGGAATCCGCGTCAACGTCGCATGGTCGCCTGCCCGGATCGCCGCGACCAAACGGTCGGCCGAGATGCCGCTCAACACCGTGATTGCCAGCTTCGGGCCTATGCCTGAGATCAAGAGGAGCTTCTCAAACAGCCGCTGTTCGCTTATCTCCGCAAACCCAAACAGGGCAATCTGGTCCTCACGCACATGCGTGTGGATAAACAGCCGCACCTCGGACCGCTCGGCGGGCAGCGCCGTGTAGGTGCTCACCGATACCGCACAGTCGTAGCCAACACCTGAACATTCCACAATCGCCTGGTTCGGCGATTTCTGGAGGAGAACTCCGCGAAGATGCGCAATCATAAGAGAGACCCAGATCTCCTCTGATCCTATCGCGGAGACCGGACTCATCAACGGAAGAGACTCTGGCCTTGCAACCATCGCAAGACCAGAGCCGAAGTGTCAGTGCAGACGGCCCGTAAGCCGAATTCTGTTTTAGACGATCATTCCTCTAGGCGACGCATTGCTGCGCCGCTCCAGCAACCTACCCGCAGGTTTCGGCTCCTTCGGCCCGGCGAACCGGACTTTCAGGTCTCTCCGCCTTGGCGCACCGGGCCAGCACGCCATCTGTCTGCCTGGAGAGAAGCAGACGTGTCCCTGCCTATTTGGTCTTGCTCCGTGTGGGGTTTACCATGCCGCGCAGCTTGCACCACGCGCGGTGCGCTCTTACCGCACCTTTTCACCCTTACCTCGCTTCGCTTGCGCGGTGACGAGGCGGTTCGCTCTCTGTTGCACTGGCCGTCCAGACGCCTTGAAGCGCCCGTCCCGGACGTTATCCGGCACACTGCCCTGTGGAGTTCGGACTTTCCTCCCCCATCGCTTACCCCCGAAAGGGCGCGATGGCAGCGATCGCCCGGCCGCCTGCACTTTCTCAGTCTAACCCACCGCATCCTACGTGCCCGCACATCCGCACTGGTAACCTCTACACAACGGCGCAACCGGTGAGGGAGAACCTCGACCTCCTCTCGCGCGTACTAGAAGTCGGAAGATTGAAAGTCTAAAAGACAGCCCATGGAATTCAAGGAAGCCGTCCGCATCGCGTTGCAGTCGCTCTGGGCCAACAAGCTCCGGTCGCTCCTCACCCTGCTTGGAGTGGTCATCGGCGTCGCGTCCGTCATCGCCGTTGTCACGCTCGTGAATGGAGCCAATCTCTACGTCACCTCGAAGTTCTCGAACTATGGCGCAGACGTCTTCACCGTCTCCAAACAGCCGTCCATCATCACCAACTCCGACGACTACCAGCGCTTCGAGAAGCGCAAAAACATTCTGTTCGACGACTATCTCTATGTTGAACAGAACTGCAAGCTCTGCGTCGGCATCGGCGCCCAGCAAACCACGGTCGGCAAGGTCGTCCGCGGGACTCAATCTGTGACCGACACCTCCATCCGCGGCTACACATGGCAGATGCCCTCTCTCCAGAACCTCAACATCATCCAGGGACGCGGCTTCACGGAGACCGACGAAGAGCACGCATCGCACGTCTGCCTGATCGGCACCGACATCCAGGACCACCTCTTCGCCGGCGAGGATCCGCTCGGACAGGAGATCCGCGTCGACGGAACTCCTTACACCATCATCGGCATCAGCGAGAAGCAGGGAAGTACGTTCGGCGCCAGCCAGGACAACTGGGTGGGCGTTCCGCTGACCGCCTTTCAACGCAGCTACGGCTCCGCTAAAAGCGTCCTCATCTACGTCAAAGCCGGTTCGGCCGGACCGGCGCTGGAACGGGCCGCCGACGAGGTTCGCGTGCTCGTCCGGGCCCAGCGACACGACGGTCCGGGCGCGCCAGACTCTTTTGAACTCGACACCAACAACACGCTCGTGGGATTCTTCTCCACCATCACCAAATCCTTCGGCGCAGTTGCCGGCGCCATCGCCCTCATCTCGCTGGTTGTCGGCGGCATTGTGATTATGAACATCATGCTCGTCAGCGTGACCGAGCGAACCCGCGAGATCGGCATCCGCAAAGCCCTGGGCGCGCGCCCCCGAGACATCCTGATGCAGTTCCTTATCGAGTCCGGAACAATGGCTCTCGTCGGCGGCGCCTTCGGTGTCCTCGGCGGAATCATCGTCGCTCAGATCGTCACCGTGCTCGCCGGCTTTCCCTCCTCGATCGCGGTCTGGAGCGTCCTCGCCGGCCTAGTCATGGCTACTTCGACCGGCATCTTCTTTGGCGTCTATCCTGCGCAGAAAGCCGCCAAACTGGATCCGATTGTGGCTCTACGAGCCGACTAGAACGCCTGAGAGAGGCTTCCCTTATGCAGATCGCCGACACCAAAGAAACCGTTCGTATGGCGCTCGATACCTTGCGCACCAACAAGCTCCGCAGCGGCCTTACCATCCTCGGCATCGTGATCGGCGTCATGACCGTGATCGTCATCTCGTCGGTGGTCAACGGCCTGAACAGCAGCGTCTCCAACCTTGTGCAATCGCTCGGGTCGGACGTCCTCTTTGTGTTTCGCTTTCCCGTCTTCGGACAGCGCCCTACGACCGAGATGCTCACCCGAAAGCAGCTGACCTATGACGATGCCATGGCCCTCCGAACACTGCCGCACGTGGTCGCCGTCTCCCCAGTCCTGCAATATGTCGATAACGGAGCGCCCGGACGCGCAGGCAACACCTCCATCAAAGCCGGATCGAAGAAGATGCAGAGCACGATCCTTGAGGGCGACACCGCTTCCGCAAAGGACGTGAGCGAACTCGATCTCGTGGACGGCCGCTTCTTCAACGAAGGCGATCAGGAGCGTGCGGCGCGTGTCGCCGTACTCGGATCAGACACGGCCAACGAGCTCTTCGGCAGTGCGAGCGCGGCCATCGGAAAGGAAGTCGCAGTCTCTGGAATGGTCTTCACCGTCGTCGGTGTTCTGGACAAGCAAAAGCAGGCGTTCGGCGGTGGAAAGAATCCTCAGGACAATAAGGCGTTTTTCCCAATCACGACGTTTCACCAGATGCATCCCGAGCAGCTGGATTACTGGATCACCCTGAAGTACGACGATCCAAAGAACCGTCCCATCGTCGAAGATGAGATCCGTGAGCTGCTCCGTCGCCGCCGCAGGGTCGCCAACGCAGCCGATGATAACTTCGCCATCTTCGGAACGGACTCTCTCACCAGACTTTGGGAGAACATCACGGGCGGCCTATTCTTGCTGCTCTTCTCGCTCTCGAGCGTGGCTCTGCTGGTCGGCGGCGTCGGCGTGATGAACATCATGCTGGTCAGCGTCACCGAGCGAACCCGCGAGATCGGCGTCCGGAAAGCGATCGGAGCGACTAAGCAACGCATCCTAACCCAGTTCACGCTTGAGGCGATCACGTTGTGCGCTGTCGGTGGGATCATCGGCATCCTCATCGGAAGCGCTGTCGCCGTCGGCCTCACGATCCTCTTGCCTTCCGCGGTGTCGCTGATGTGGATCCTCGTCGCCTTCGGAAGCTCCTGCGCCATCGGCCTCATCTTTGGAATTTACCCGGCGTGGAAGGCAGCCAACCTGAACCCGATCGAAGCCCTGCGGTACGAGTAAGCGAACGCCGCAAGCAGGCATCGAGCGCGCGACTTGGCGCCCGGTAGACTGACCAGATGGCCTCTGCCGTCGAAGTGCTGGTCCTGTTGTTGACGCTCGGCGGCCTCGTCTACTCGGCACTGTCCCTGCTCGGAGCGCGTGCGTTTGCCCGTGCAACGGAGCGACGGCGGCCAGAGGGAAGAAGCTTCGCTCCTGACGTGACCCTGCTGAAGCCATTGAAAGGCGCCGAGTCCGGATTGTACGAGGCACTCGCCAGCCACTGCCGGCAAGTCTACGCTGGACACATACAGATTGTGTGCGGTGTGACCAATATCAGTGATCCTGCAGTCGCTGTAGTAGCCCGCCTCCGATCCGACTTTCCCGACGCCGACCTCCAGGTCGTGGAGTGCCCAGAGCGGCTCGGCACCTCAGGGAAAGTCAGCAATCTGGTGCAGATGTCCCGCGTCGCCCGAGCTCCGTTTGTTCTTGTAAACGACAGCGACATCCGCGTTGGGCCAGGATACCTGGCAGCGGTCATGGCTTCCTTCCAAGACGGCAAGGTCGGCATGGTCACAGCGCCCTACCGCGGCCGGACCGCGCCGGCTGCCACGGTCTGGTCGAAGCTTGAGGCACTCGGCATCTCGACCGACTTCATGCCCGGCGTCCTTACCGCTCGCATGCTCGAAGGCGGCATCCGCTTTGGGCTCGGATCGACCCTCGCGATGCGTCGCTCGGCGCTGACGGAGGCAGGCGGCTTCGAGGCGGTGCTCGAGTGCCTCGCCGACGACTACGAGCTGGGCGCCCGGATCGCACGCGCCGGGTACGGTGTGGAACTCTGCGCCGAGGTGGTGGAGACGTTTGTGCCGGCGTACAGCTTCTCCGCCTTCTTCGACCATCAGCTGCGCTGGGCGCGGTCGACCCGAGACTCACGGCGGTGGGGCTATCTCGGCCTTGGCATCACATACTGCCTGCCTTGGGCACTCGCTCTCTGTCTCGCAAGCGGCTTGGCGCTGTGGAGCCTCTCTCTGCTCAGCCTGGTCGTCCTCGTGCGAGTATCGGTAGCTCTGTCTGTCGGCGTAGGTCTGCTGCGGGACGGGCAGGTTCTCCGTGACCTTTGGCTGCTTCCGGTGCGTGACTGCTTCGGCCTCTTCTTCTGGCTTTGGAGCTACGCCGGCGATACCGTCCTCTGGCGCGGCGAACGCTTCCGGCTCCGGGACGGCCGCATCTCGAAGATCTCCGGGGAAAGCGCGGCCAGCTAAGGATTGGGCTGGTTCGAGAGGATCTCTTTCCCTCCGCCCGCCGCGACCAGAAACGATGGTCCGGGCAGAGGCGGTACGTGGTCGGGCTCCGTCCACAGAAACACGCGGCGCGGTCCGGTCCAGTCGAGCCCGAGTGTCGTGTTCGTCTCAAAGATCGGCGGTGCGTCCGGAAAGAAAGAGCCGTACCAGAGATTGGACGATCGGCCGTTCAGGATGTGAACATCATTCCGCTGGAGATAGAAGCCCAGCGTACTTCCGGCCTCGTACTCACCGTTGATCACAACGAGGTCGCGAGCTTTCAGCTGCGGCCGTATGGCGTCCGCCAACCGCGCCGAGCTGAGCACCGGAGCAAAGGTCTGCAGACCGAGGTGGGCCGCCAGGAGGAATCCGAAGCTGCCGGCTGCCAGGGCGAGGGTGCCGGCGTGGGGGTGGTAGTGGTGGCGGGCCCACCAGCTCCCGAGCGCGCCGGCGAATACCGAGACGGCCGTCAGGATCAGAGGTATGCGAAAGGCGCCCATCGCCTGCGCGTTCAGGTCGAGGAAGTGCCCCAAGGAGAGCGCATACTCGCCGGGGTTCTGCTTGAGGAGCGAGGCCAGATCGGTGGTGGGGCTGGGCGGCTGGGCATGGAGGACGAAGAAGCCGCAAGCTAGCGCCGCGACGGATCCGAGCACAAGCAGCACCACTGAGATCCGCTGTCCCGCACGAACCCGCTGCGCTGGGACGACAAAGGTCGCGGCCTCGTCGGCCTCTTCAGCGAGCCATCCGGCCAGAAGGAGGATCAGGGCGGGAAGCGCGGGAAGAACGTAGTACTCCTGCCGTGTGGAGAAGGAGAAGAAGGCCATCGGGATGGCTGCCCAGAGGCCGAGGAGAAGGCGGGTGCTCCCAGCCCTGTCGAGCGGTCGGCGGCGCAGCGGGGCGAGCCAAGGAACGCGGCGGAGGGCAGGGAAGAGGAAGGCGCTCCAGGGCATCAGCCATACCAGAAGGAGGCCCCAGAAGAGCGCGAGAGGGACGGTGTCGTAGTCGCGTGGGACGCGCAGGTTGAGGTAGCGGAGGAGGTGCTCGTTTACAAAATAGAACCAGAACCAGCCGTGGACGTTGCCGTCGGTGGGGGTGGGGATGTGCCAGTGGTGGTTCTGGAAGGAGGGGGTGCCGGGGTGTCCCTGGGTGGGGTTGGCGAGGCCGGCGAGGATGTGCCAGGGGGCGGCGAGGAGGAGGAAGACGGTGATGCCCAGGAGGGGGCGGAGGTAGCGGAGGCCGGCGAGGGTGGCGCGGGGGCCTTCGGTGAGGAGGAGGTGGGCGAGGACGATGGCGACGGGGAAGACGAGGCCGATCAGGCCCTTGGTGAGCACGCCGAGGGCGCAGGCGGCGGCGAAGCCGGCGCAGACGAGGGGGGTGGGTTGCGGCTGCTCGGTCGCTCGCCAGTAGCAGAAGACGGCCAGCGTGAGCCACAGGCAGACCATGGCGTCGGGGATGTTGATGCGGGTGAAGATGAAGATGCCGAAGCTGGACAGGGTGATGAGGCCGGCGTAGAGGCCGGCGCGGCTGGAGTCGAAGGCGCGGCGGGCGAAGGTTTCGAGCAGGAGGGCGAGGGCGAGGACGGTGACGGCGAGCGGAACGCGGGAGGCGGCCGTCCGGGGGCCGAGGACGGCGAAGCTCGCGGCCATCGACCAGTAGAGGATCGGCGCTTTTTCGAGGTAGCGGATCCCGTCGGCGTAGAGGGTGACGGGGTCGTGGCGGAGGAGCATCTCGCGGCTGACCTCGGCGTGGACCGAATCGGCGTCGTCGAGCAGGGCGGGGGCGAGGAGGGTGAAGCTCGCGTAGAAGACGAACCAGAGGACGATGAGGACGAGATGGTTGGACCGGAGGGCGGGGAGGCGCTTCATGGTGCTTCTGCTCGCCTCCCCCTACACCCCATCACTTCCGGCATAAAATATTAGAAACAGGTGACTTAGGTCTGGATCGGCGATGTTGCCAAGTGCGAAAATCCCAAAAGACGGTGCTGCTGTTTCGCAAAATATCACTTCTAAACGGGTTAGGTACAAAAAATAGAGCGGGGTTAAGGCTCTAATGTCGTTTGGGCTGCGCTGGCACGGGCAGAGTGGATGGTTGCTCCTCCCGAGTCGACGCTTTCCTATATGTCTAGTTTAGCGGGTCTGATCTGCTTTTGCGCCAAGTTGCGGGCGACGGAAGATTCCCTTCGGGAATGACAACCAGAAGGGCAACGGCAGGGCAACGGCGACTACAGGGGTCCTTCGCTTCGCTCAGGATGACGACGGTGGAACGAGTAACGGCGACGGCAGAAGCAGATTCCCTTCGGGAATGACAACCAGAGGGCAACGGCAAGGGCAAAAGGCAGAAGCAGATTCCCTTCGGGAATGACAACCAGAGGGGCAAGAGCAACGGCAAGGGCAAGGGCAACAGCCACTACAGGGGTCCTTCGCTTTGCTCAGGATGACGACGGTGGAACGAGCAACGGCA